>NZ_JBLIYU010000003.1:0-493462 GCF_057480815.1 Pseudomonas sp. P106(2024)
TCTTGATCGAAGCCCCGGTAAACGGCGGCCGTAACTATAACGGTCCTAAGGTAGCGAAATTCCTTGTCGGGTAAGTTCCGACCTGCACGAATGGCGTAACGATGGCGGCGCTGTCTCCACCCGAGACTCAGTGAAATTGAAATCGCTGTGAAGATGCAGTGTATCCGCGGCTAGACGGAAAGACCCCGTGAACCTTTACTATAGCTTTGCACTGGACTTTGAGCTTGCTTGTGTAGGATAGGTGGGAGGCTTTGAAGTGGGGACGCCAGTTCTCATGGAGCCATCCTTGAAATACCACCCTGGCAACCTTGAGGTTCTAACTCAGGTCCGTTATCCGGATCGAGGACAGTGTATGGTGGGTAGTTTGACTGGGGCGGTCTCCTCCCAAAGAGTAACGGAGGAGTACGAAGGTGCGCTCAGACCGGTCGGAAATCGGTCGTAGAGTATAAAGGCAAAAGCGCGCTTGACTGCGAGACACACACGTCGAGCAGGTACGAAAGTAGGTCTTAGTGATCCGGTGGTTCTGTATGGAAGGGCCATCGCTCAACGGATAAAAGGTACTCCGGGGATAACAGGCTGATACCGCCCAAGAGTTCATATCGACGGCGGTGTTTGGCACCTCGATGTCGGCTCATCACATCCTGGGGCTGAAGCCGGTCCCAAGGGTATGGCTGTTCGCCATTTAAAGTGGTACGCGAGCTGGGTTTAGAACGTCGTGAGACAGTTCGGTCCCTATCTGCCGTGGACGTTTGAGATTTGAGAGGGGCTGCTCCTAGTACGAGAGGACCGGAGTGGACGAACCTCTGGTGTTCCGGTTGTCACGCCAGTGGCATTGCCGGGTAGCTATGTTCGGAAGAGATAACCGCTGAAAGCATCTAAGCGGGAAACTTGCCTCAAGATGAGATCTCACTGGAGCCTTGAGCTCCCTGAAGGGCCGTCGAAGACTACGACGTTGATAGGTTGGGTGTGTAAGCGCTGTGAGGCGTTGAGCTAACCAATACTAATTGCCCGTGAGGCTTGACCATATAACACCCAAGCAATCTGCTACGCAGATTGTGGTGGTGAAGACGAAAGACCCGAAAGTTCGTAAGACCACAAATTCACATATCCGAATTAGCCAAGAGTGTTCCTAAGACATTCTGGCAACAGAATTTCTTGACGACCATAGAGCATTGGAACCACCTGATCCCATCCCGAACTCAGCAGTGAAACGATGCATCGCCGATGGTAGTGTGGGGCTTCCCCATGTGAGAGTAGGTCATCGTCAAGATTCATTTCGCAAAACCCCTATCTGCGCGAGCAGGTAGGGGTTTTGTCTTTTCAGCCCTGGTAAAGAAATCTGACGTGGGAGCGGGCTTGCCCCGCGATGGCGCATGCCCGGATAACATCACGGCCTGATTCGGCCTTATCGCGGGGCCAGCCCGCTCCCACGGTATCTTGTTCCTACACGGCATCCGTTTGCTGACGATCACGCAAATATCCTTTGCTCGTCGGCTACCTCACATCGCCCCGTCGCAGGTGCGACAATATTGCCGTCACAATTACGTGACTTCCCCGTACCTACCCTGCGTCAAGGCTTAGGTTCGGGGCAATCCTGGCACCCGGACCGAGCGATGCCAGCGTACCGTGCTGCGCATTTCTGGACTTTCACCGTCCTATTACTTGAGGTTAGAAGCAAGATGGCCAAGGCCGCCGATGTCGTTGTGCAATGCCTGGAAAACGAAGGTGTCGAGTATGTGTTCGGCATTCCCGGTGAGGAAAACCTCGACTTGCTCGAGTCCCTGCGCAAGTCGAAGATCAAGCTGGTACTGACCCGCCACGAGCAGTCCGCGGGCTTCATGGCCGCCACCTACGGCCGCCTGACCGGCAAGACCGGCGTCAGCCTGTCGACCCTCGGCCCTGGCGCGACCAACCTGGTGACCGCCAGTGCCTACGCCTACCTGGGCGGCATGCCGATGATGATGATCACCGGTCAGAAGCCGATCAAGAAGTCCAAGCAGGGCCGTTTCCAGATCATCGACGTGTGCGGCATGATGGACCCCATCACCAAGTACACCCACCAGTTCGCCTCGGCCGACAACATCCCAGCGCGCATGCGTGAAGCCTTCCGCCTGGCCGAAGAAGAGAAGCCAGGCGCCGTGCACCTGGAGCTGCCGGAAGACATCGCCGCCGAGCAGACCGACGCCTTGCCGATCCCGCGCAGCCTGCACCGTCGCCCGCTGGCCGAGCACGTGGCTATCGAAGCCGCCGTGCAGAAACTGCAGAACGCCCGCAACCCGATCCTGGTGATCGGTGCCGGCGCCAACCGCAAGATGACCGCCAAGGTCCTCAAGCAACTGATCGACAAGACCGGCATCCCGTTCATCACCACCCAGATGGGTAAAGGTGTGGTCGACGAGCGCCATCCGCGCTTCCTCGGCAACGCCGCGCTGTCCTCCGGTGACTTCGTGCACCGCGCCGTCGAAGCCGCCGACCTGATCGTCAACATCGGCCACGACGTGATCGAGAAGCCACCGTTCTTCATGGTCCGTGGCGGCACCGAGGTCATTCACGTCAGCTTCCGTTCGGCCGAGGTAGACGCCGTGTACTTCCCGCAGGTGGAAGTGATCGGCGACATCGCCAACGCCGTGTGGCAGATCAGCGAAGCGCTGACCGACACCAGCCACTGGGACTTCACCCGCCTGATGGCCATCCGTGAAGCGAACGAAGCACAGATCGCCGAAGGCGCCGACGACGACCGTTTCCCGGTCTACCCGCAGCGCATGGTCGCCGACATCCGTCGCGCCCTGCCGTCCGAAGGCATCGTCGCCCTGGACAATGGCATCTACAAGATCTGGTTCGCCCGCAACTACAAGGCCCACAAGCCCAACACCGTGCTGCTGGACAACGCCCTGGCGACCATGGGCGCCGGCCTGCCATCGGCCATGGCCTCGCACCTGGTGTACCCGGATCGCCCGGTCATCTCGGTATGCGGCGACGGCGGCTTCATGATGAACAGCCAGGAGCTGGAAACCGCGGTACGTCTGGGCATGCACATCACCGTGGTGATCCTGCGAGACGACGGCTACGGCATGATCCGCTGGAAGCAGGCCAACATGGGCTTCACCGATTTCGGCCTGGACTACGGCAACCCGGACTTCGTCAAGTACGCCGAAGCCTACGGTGCCAATGGCCACCGCGTGGAAAGCGCCGAAGGCTTCCTGCCGCTGCTCGAGCACTGCATCAAGACCCCAGGCGTGCACGTGATCGACTGCCCGGTGGACTACAGCGAGAACGACCGCATCCTCAACAGCGAGCTGCGTGAGCGCGCGCTGGCGGTCTAAACCGTAGCATTCTCATCGCGGGGCAAGCCCGCTCCCACGTTGTTCCTGCACAACGTGGGAGCGGGCTTGCCCCGCGATCGTTTTATTGGCACGGTGAATGCGTGTACCGCTTTTCCCATGTGTTAGGGTGCTCCCATATTTTGTTTCCTCAGGACTCCTACCCATGCTCCCCGCGCTCAGCGAAAAAGAACTCGACCGTCTCGAAGACCTGCTGATCACCTACGGCAACGATTATTCGGTGCTCAACCTCGCCGAGCTCAACGGCTTCTTCACCGCTTTGGCCAGCTCCCCCAACAAGGTCAACCCTGAGCAATGGCTGCCTTCTGTCGCCGGTGGCAAGGTGCCGAAGTTCAAGAAGCCCGCCCATGAAGAGGCCTACACCGCGTTGATGCTGCGTTACGCCAGCCAGGTGGCGCAAGAGCTGGCCAACGACCTCGAGCACTTTGAACCGCTGTTCGAGGAGAGCGAAGGAGAGGAAGGCCCGGCGATCATTCTCGAGGAATGGTGCTTCGGCTACATGCGCGGTACCCAGGTGGCCGAGTGGAGCGAGCTGCCGCCGGAGCAGGATCGTCTGCTCAAGGCCATTTCCCTGCATGGGCTGGAAGACAATTTCGAGCTGCTCGATTCGATGAGCTTCGATGAGCGCCAGGCCTGTGTGCCGCTGGTGGTCGAGGCGGCGCGGGGGTTGTATCAGTACCAGAAGCAGCACCGTCATTGAGATCGCCATCGCGGGCGCGTGGAAGCGGGCTGGCCGCACGACTGTAATTATTCCACCTACCGTAATACCGAATTGCTCCCAGCACTGATTCTGCTGTCGGGCGATCCAGTGCAGCATGTCCTCCAGCAGCGCCACTCCCGGCGCTGATCCGGAGCCCCGCACATGCCAAGCCCGATCAAACTCTACAACTTCCCCAAGTCCGGCCACGCCCACCGCATCGAGCTGATGCTGTCGCTGCTCGAACTGCCCACCGAGCTGGTCTTCGTCGACCTGGCCAAGGGCGAGCACAAGCAGCCAGAGTTTCTCGCCATCAACCCCTTCGGCCAGGTGCCGGTGATCGATGACAACGGCATCGTCATCGCCGATTCCAACGCCATCCTGGTCTACCTGGCCAAGGCCTATGGCGGTGAGCGCTGGTTGCCTGCGGATCCGGTCGGTGCCGCCCGAGTGCAGCGCTGGTTGTCGGTCGCGGCGGGTCCCCTGGCCTTCGGCCCGGCAGCGGCACGTCTGGTGACGGTGTTCGGTGCCTCGTTCAACACCGATGAAGTCATCGGCCGCGCCCACACCCTGCTCAAGGTGATCGACGCCGAACTGGCCAAGGGCCCGTTCCTGGTCGGTGACCGGGCCACCATCGCCGATATCGCCAACTACTCGTACATCGCCCACGCGCCGGAAGGCAACGTGTCGCTGGAACCGTACCCCAACGTGCGCGCCTGGCTGGCCCGTGTCGAGGCGCTGCCGGGCTTCGTGCCGATGCCACGTACGGTCATCGGTTTGCAGACCACCCTCTGAGTCCCGAGGAATGCCGCCATGCAATCGCCCTGGCATGCAGGTGAAAAACGGCTGCAGGAGCACGTCGGTGTTGCCGAGCGCATGGAGGCGTTCGGGCAGAAGGTCATCCGTGACTTCATGCCCGACCAGCATCGCACCTTCTACCAGCAGTTGCCGTTCATGGTGGCCGGTGCCGTGGACGCCGCAGGCAAACCCTGGGCGACGCTGCTCGAAGGCCCGGAAGGCTTCGTCAGCTCGCCCGATCCACGGCAACTGTTGATCGGCGCCGATCTCGCCAGCGACGATCCGGCCACGCCGGGCCTGGTGGCGGGTGGCGCCATCGGCCTGCTGGGGATCGAGCTGCACACGCGGCGGCGCAATCGCCTCAATGGCCTGATCCGCGGGGCCAGCGCCGGTCAGTTGGCGGTGGTGGTCGAGCAGTCGTTCGGCAACTGCCCGCAGTACATCCAGCTGCGCGAGTACACCCGCGTCGACGAGCCGCCGCAGGCGCGTCGGGATTCATCGGTACTCGATGCCGCGACCCGCGCCATGATCGAAAACGCCGACACCTTCTTTGTCGCCAGTTACGTCGAGCAGGAAAATGGCCAACGTGCCGTGGACGTGTCCCACCGCGGTGGTCGCCCCGGTTTCGTCAGGGTCGAAGGCAATCGCCTGACGATTCCTGACTACGCCGGCAACCTGCATTTCAATACCCTCGGCAATCTGCTGGCCAACCCGGTTGCCGGCCTGTTGTTCGTCGACTTCACCACGGGCGATGTGCTGCAGGTTTCCGGGCGCACCGAGGTGATTCTCGATAGCCCGCTGATCAGCGCCTTCGAAGGCGCTGAGCGGATCTGGACCCTGGACATCGAGCAGGTGGTAGTCCGCCCGGCTGCGGTGTCGTTGCGTTGGGCCTTCCAGGAGTACGCCCCCACCAGCCTGATGACCGGCACCTGGAGTGAAGCCGAAGAGCGCCTGCAACAGCGTGAGCGCCAACGCCAATGGCTGACCTGGCGCGTGCTGCGTATCGAGCAGGAAAGTCGCGATATCCGTTCGTTCTACCTGCAACCCGAGGAAGGTACGGCGGTGGCCTTCGCGCCCGGCCAGCATATTCCCGTGCGCCTGCAGGTGGATGGTGAGGCACCGCTGATCCGCACCTACAGCCTGTCCAGCGCGCCGTCCGATGGCCACCTGCGCATCAGCGTCAAGGCGCAGGGGCCGGCGTCACGCTATTTGCATCAACAGGTGAAGGTTGGCGATCGGCTGGAGGTGCGTCAGCCCATGGGCAGCTTTACCCTGGATCAGCAGAGTGAGCGGCCCCTTGTGCTGATCGGCGCGGGCGTCGGCATCACCCCGTTGATCGCCATGCTCCGCGAGCAGCTGGCCAAAGGGCAGGGGCGGCGCATCCATCTGTTCCATGGCGGGCGCACACTGGCCGACCTGCCGTTCCAGCAGGAGCTTGCCGCACTCCAGCAACACGCCAATGGCTTGCTGAGCATCCATCGTGCCCTGAGCCAGTCCGAACCCCAGGCCGTGCTGGGTCATGACTACCAGTTCGCCAGCCGCCTGGGCATCGAGCAGATCAAGGCCACGCTGGCATTGGACGACTACGACTTCTACCTCTGCGGTCCGGCCAGCTTCACCCAGGATCTGTACGAAGGCCTGCGCGGCGTGCATGTGCCCGACGCCCGCATCCATGCCGAAGCCTTCGGCCCCTCGACCCTGCGCCGCCACACCGATGACAACCAGCCGACGCTGCAGCAGCCCCCACCCGCCAGCGAACCGGTGCCGGTGTACTTTGCCAGCTCTGCCAAGGAAGCGCGTTGGGCGCCGGACAGCGGCACCCTGCTGGAGCTGGCGGAAAGCCGTGGCCTGTCGCCGGATTTCAGTTGCCGAGGCGGCTCCTGCGGTACCTGCAAGACCAAGCTGGTCAGCGGCCAGGTCCACTACCCGAACCCGCCCGCCGAACTGCCCGAGCCTGGCAGCGTGCTGATCTGCTGTGCCATCCCCGCCCAGGCCGAGGGCGGCGTGCAGCCCCTGGTACTGGAGCTCTAGCGTGACCACGGCGATAATCGCCCCACGACAACGCGTGGGGCGCGGCATGGACCAGATCCACCTGATGAAAGTGTTCGTGGCTGTTGGCGAGCTGGAAAGCTTCGCCGCCGCCGCCCGCCGCCTGGCCATCTCGCCGGCGGCGGTGACCCGCGCGGTCACTGCCCTTGAGGAACAGCTCGGGGTCAAGCTGCTGCTGCGCACCACCCGCAGCGTGCGCCTGACCGAGGCCGGCGGGCGCTACCTGCAAGACACCCGGCACATCCTCGCCAGCATCGTCGAGGCCAACGAAGCCGCCGCCGGCATCAACGCCGCGCCCAAGGGCGACCTGGCGGTGACCGCGCCGATCCTGTTCGGCAAGAAGTTCGTCATGCCGTGCATCGTCCGTTACCTGCAGCAGTACCCCGAGGTGGATGTGTC
Source organism: Pseudomonas sp. P106(2024) (assembly GCF_057480815.1). NCBI lineage: Bacteria > Pseudomonadati > Pseudomonadota > Gammaproteobacteria > Pseudomonadales > Pseudomonadaceae > Pseudomonas > Pseudomonas sp. P106(2024). The sequence goes on from NZ_JBLIYU010000003.1 coordinate 7,285, forward strand.
GGCGTACTTTCTCGACCGCGTGGTGAACCTGGTGGAGGAGGGCATGGACGTGGCGGTGCGAATTGGCCAGTTGCCCGATTCGGGCCTCAAGGCGTTACGCGTGGGCAAAATGCGCCGGCTGCTGTGCGCCTCGCCCGAATACCTGGAACGCCACGGCACGCCGCGCCATCCCTCGGAGTTGCAGAAGCACGAAGTGATCGCCGCCGGGACCCTGTCACCGCGCACGGACTGGCGCTTCGGCGCCATTGACGACCCGACGCTGATCCGCATGAAGCCGCGCCTGACCGTGACCAGCAACGATGCCGCCATCGCCGCGGCCAGCGCCGGGCTCGGGATTGCACGGCTGCTGTCGTACCAGGTGGCGGATGAAGTGGCGGCCGGGCGCTTGCAGGTGATCCTGGCCGAATACGAAGAAGCGCCGTGGCCGATCCATATCCTGCATCGGGAGAGCAAATATGGCTCGACCAAGGTGCGGACCTTTATCGATATGTTGGCCGAGCATTTGCGCAGCCAGGCACATCTGGCTTGATTCCGGACCTTGGGGCGCAAAGCGCCCCCAAGTACCTTGAACGCAATCAACACCTCGAAAGCGCCGTACACTCCGCCAGCACCCTCAACCCGCCCATCACCTGCGGCGTAATCACCCGCCCCAGGCACACCCGCAACCCAGTGCCACACTCCCCATCGGCAAAGAACATCCCGCTGGCGCCGACATTGCAGCCACGCTCCGCGGCAAGCCGTTGCAGCGCCACCATGTCCGTCCCTTCCGGCAATTCGATCCAATGGATGAAGCCGCCCTGCGGCGCCGCATACCGCGTCCCCGGCGGAAACGCCGAGCGCACCAGCGCCTCAATCACTCCGGCCTGCGCCGCCAGCCGGCCGCGCAGCTTGGCGCAGTGCTCCTCCATGTACCCCCGGCCGATGAACTCGTCCAGCACCCGCTGGGCCAGGCTCGACACCGCCAGGTTGCGCGAAAACAATTGGGCCAGGATCGCATCCCGATACCGCCCCGCCACGCACCAGCCCACCCGGTACCCCGGCGCCACGGTCTTGGAGAACGACGAGCAATAGATCGTCTGCCCGGTCTCGTCGTAGTGCTTGATCGCCTTGGGCCGCTGCGCCTCATCCACCAGGTCGAAGAAGATATCGTCCTCGATGATCGGCACATCCGCTGCCTGCGCCAACTGTGAGAGCCGTGCCCGCGCTGCGTCGGGCATGATGAAGCCCCGTGGGTTCTGTAGCGTCGGGTTGAGGAACACCACATCGACCTTGCCGCGCTTGAGCGCCCATTCCAGGTGCTCGAGGTCCATGCCGCTGTCGGCGTGGGTGCGGATGGGCAGGGCGCGCATCCCCAGGCGTTCGATGGTCTGCAGGATGCCGTAGTAGGTAGGTGTTTCGATCGCTACCGTGGCGCCCGGCCGGGCTACGGCCTCGAGGGCCAGCTCCAGGGCCACGGTGTCGCCCGAGGTCACCAGGATTTCATCCGGGCCGCAGGCCACGCCGCGCTGCAGCATCAGCCCGGCAATACGTCGGCGCAGCGAGGCCAGGCCAGGCGGGGCGATCAAGCCGGCCAGCGGCTGATCGGCCTTGCTGGCCAGGGTCGTCAGGCATTTGTTCAGCAGCACCTGGGGCGTGAGTTCGTCATGCAGCACCGCCGAGCTTAACGACAACCCGCCGTTGCTGGCGGCCTGAGCGAGCATGGCGACCACCGCGTGGTTGACGTTGACGCTGACACTGGCGAGGTCAAAGCCCTGCACCTGGGCCGCGCCCTTGGCGACGAAGTACCCCACCCGGGGCGTGGCTTGCACATAGGCATTGGCCTCCAGCTCCGCCAGGGCCCGTTGCACCGTGGCCAGGCTGCTGTCGAACAGCCGCGCCAGTTCGCGCACCGAGGGCAGCTGCGTGCCGGTAGGCCATTCGCCGCTGTCGATCTGGCGCAGCAGCCAGGCGTTGACGGTGTGCCAGCGTTTGTCGGGCTTGGGGTTGCGATCCATGGCGGCCTTGTGTGGTGTCAAGCGGGGGCCCCGGAAAGGTAGAGCAAAACCGTGCCCGTTGCAGCCACGATGACGATGTTCAGCAGCACCAGGACGAAGCCGAAGCGGATCAGCCTGTGTTCTTCCTCACGGTCGGCCCCGGCCAGCCCGATGACCAGCGACAGGATCGACAACGAGCCCAACGCGCCATGCCCCGCGGCGCTGTTGGCCATGGCTGCCAGCCAGGGGCCGTGGGCGATGGATAATGCCGCAATGGACGGCATCACCAGCGTGGTGCCGCCGACATTGGAGCCTGTCACGTAACCGGCCAGCCCGGCCAGCAGCGACACCGTCGACGCCAGCGACACACCCGACATTGCTTGCAGCGCGCGTTGCGCCTCGACCAGGAAGCCGGCCTTGACCATCACCTGGGAGAGCAGCAGAAACAGGAAGATCGTTGCCACCGGGAACCGCGCCCGCTTGACCAGCGCCTGCCAGGGGAAACCCGCACCTTGGCGCGCGGCCATCATCAGCACCACCAACAGCAAGGCCAGCCCCGGCGACGCCAGCGGCTTCCACGACACGTTGTTGCCATGCACCACCCACAGCCCGTCCCAGCCCGACAGCAGGAACAGCCCCCGCGAGGCGATGATCACCCCCAGCAAGGCCAGGTATGGCCATGCCGTCTGCGGCCAGCGCACCAGGGCCCCGCGCCGCGCCCAGGAAAGCCCCAGGCCGACGCACACCACCGTCAACCCGGCCAGTACCCCAGCGGCTTCGGGGCCTATCCAACGGTTGATTACATACAGCACCGCGCTGAACAACAGCGAAACCAGCCCCAGGCCAAGCCACGCCTGTACGCTGCGAACCTGTGCCAACGCCAGTGCCACCGCCGCGAGGGCGAGGAACACCGGAGCGCTGACCAGTGCCGAATGGCTGCCCAGCTCCTGCGCCGGCACATGGGCCAGCAGCGCGCCGATCACCGTGGCAAGCCCCAGAGTGCCCCAGGGCATCACCACCATGCCGGCCAGGGCCATCTTCATGCCGACCTGGCGGGAAAACAGTCCCATCAGCAGCGGCACCGTGGCGATCAGCGATACGCCGAACCCGGTCATCGCCTCCAGCAGCGGCGCCAGGCCCAGCACGATGAAGATCACCTGCATCGGCGGCGTCCAGCCCAGCTTCCGCACCCAGGCGCCGATCGCCTGCGGGGCGTTGGCGCGTTCGACCAGGATGACGAAGGCCAGCCCCGGAACGATCACGCAGGCGGTGCTGAGGAACAGGATCAACGTGTCTTGCAGGATGGCGCCGGACACCGCCGCCGACAGCGGCTGCGCGGCGCCCAGCCCCCACAGCAGCAGGACACCGGCCACGCCGGCCAGCGCGGCCTGCACGGGTGGGCGGCGCAGCAGCAGGATCAGGGCGATCACCAGGCCAATGGGGGACATTTGCAGCAGCAGGGCAGCCATGATGCGGGTTCCTTTAGCCATCCAGAGGAGTGTGGAAGGGATGGTGGAGGGAAGGGCGGGACTGCAACAGATACAGGGGGTGGGGGATTTTCAATACAGCCCCTGGCGCGTGGCATTGGAGGCACTTGTTCGCACCACCTCTCACGCCAATGCCTGGATTTCTGGGCGCTGACGGCGATATTGGCTGTTAATGCCTGCAATCCGAGGCATTACGTGGATCGGGCATTCTGGTCGCATTCCGCATGGGTTTTGACCGTACTGCTTGCACGCAGCGTGGCTATCTGGCCAAACCTGCCAGCACCTTCTCCAGTTTCACCACCGCCTCCCTCATCTCAGCGGGTGTCAGTGCCGCAAAGCCCATCAGCAAGCCGGCATCGTTCCTCGGCACCGCGTACAAACTGCCCAGCCCCAACAGATCGATGCCTACCCCGCGTGCCGCCCTGACCACGGCGTCTTCAGACAGGCCCTGCACGAAATGGCAGGGCATCTGCAGCCCGCCGGCGGGCACCTGCGGCACGAGAAACGCCCCCAGGTGCCTGCGCAGCAGATCCGCCAGCACATCCCGCCGCTCGGCGTAGAGCGCGCGCATGGCCCGTACATGGGCGTTGAAGTGCCCGCCTTCCATGAACCGGGCCAGGGTCAGCTGGGCGATGGAGGCGTTATGCCCGTCCTGCAGCGTGCGGGCGGCGGTCATCGGCGCGACGAGCTGGGGCGGCAGCAGCAGGTAGCCGATGCGCAGACCGGCGAACAGCGATTTGGTGAAGGTGCCGATGTACAGCGTGCGGTCGTGTGGGTCGAGGCCCTGCACGCAGGCGGTGGGGCGGCCGGCGTAGTGGAACTCGCTGTCGTAGTCGTCCTCAATGATCCAGGCGCGTTGCTGGCGCGCCCATTCGATCGCCAGCAGGCGCCGGTCCAGCGCCAGGGTCGCGCCGGTCGGGTACTGGTGCGAAGGGGTGAGGAACACCGCCCGGGCATCCGGCGCCAGCCGGGCCATGGCGTCCACCTGCAGGCCGTGCGCGTCCACCGGAACCGGCACGCCTGCCAGGCCGGCGGCGGTGACGGCCTTGCGGGTGCCTTGGTACAGCGGGTCCTCGACCAGCACCTGGTCGCCTGCGTCCATGAGCACCTGGGCGCACAGGCCAAGGGCCTGCTGCGAGCTGGTGAGGATCAGGATGCGCTCGGCGGATGCCTGGGCCCCGCGCTCGAGGTTGAGGTAGTCGGCGATTGCCCGGCGCAAGGGGGCCATGCCCTGCGGCTCGCTGTGTTCCAGCGCCCGCGTGCCGTATTCCTTGTACACCTGCCGCTCCAGCTTCTCCCAGATGGCCAGGGGGAAGTGCCGGGTTTCGGCCACGCCCGGGGCGAAGGGGCGGGGCGACTGGAAGTTGTGGACGCCACCGTTGTGTAACAGCGCTTCACCACGGCGGCTCAACTGCACCGGGGCTTGCTGATGTGCCGGACGCTGGCGCTTGCGCGACGGCAGACAGCGCGCCCGTTGCGACACGAAGCTGCCGCTGCCCACGCGCCGCTCGATAAAGCCTTCGGCGTGCAACTGGCTGTAGGCCGACTCCACGGTATCCCGCGAGACGCCCAGGGACTGGGCCAGCGGGCGCGAGGCGGGCAGCGCCTTGCCCACCGGCAGTGCGCCGTCGAGGATCAACTGGCGGATCGCCCGTTGGATACGCACATGCAAGGCCAGCGCGCCATGGGCGGGGTCGTTGATCCAGGCTTTCACCGATTCCAGCTGCGCGTGTTTGAACATTGGCCTGATTCCCTGGCTGGTAGATTTGATTAATGGCTGCCAATGCCGGGGCCGCTTCGCGCCCCTTTCCGACCGGTCCAGCGCTCCGGCAAGGCCCGCTCCCACAGGCGACCGCGAACCCCTGTGGGAGCGGCCTTGTGTCGCGAAAGGGCTGCAAAGCAGCCCCGGCAATCTCAAGCCTAACGCTCATCCAGAACCCCAAAGTGGTCTGGCCATTACCGAGCAATTGGCAGGTAAAAACCAACCATTTATCCGCTATAAAACCCAAGCCCGCAAGCAACCACCAAGGAAGGCAAGCGCTACGGGCAGGCCGGCCCCTCACTAATTCACGCAGTCTTGTCCCAAAGGGGTTCCAACCATGACCACCACCCAACCACCCGTCTTCATCCGCGAAGTGAAGCAAACCGACCTCCAGCCCTGGCACGACTACTGGTCGCAATACCAGGCCTTCTACCAGGTAGACCTGGGCCCAGCCATTACCGAGCGCACCTGGGCCCGCTTCTTCGACCCGACCGAACCCATGCACTGCGCCGTGGCCACCGACGGCGAACGGCTCTACGGCTTCGTCCACTATGTGTTCCACCGCTCGACCTGGGGGCGCAACGACTTCTGCTACCTGGAAGACCTGTTCGTGTGCCCGAGCGCCCGAGGGCGGATGATCGGCAAGCAACTGATCGAGTTCGTCCAGGACCAGGCCCGGCAGCAGCAGTGCGACCGGTTGTACTGGCATACCCAGGAGACCAACCGGACTGCGCAGCGGTTGTATGACTGGATTGCCGAGAAGCCGGGGGTGATCGAGTACCGGATGCCGCTGGATGTTGCTCACTAGGGCCATTGTGCTAAGTCCATTGTGAGCAGATAAGGGCGTGGGAGCGGGCTTGCCCCGCGAAGGGGAGCACTGGCTTTGCGGTGCAATCTCCTGCGGCGCCGCGCCGCTCCCACGCCCCAGTCATCAGAAATCTTCCTTCGAAATCTGCCTGAGTATTACGGCGTTGTCAGACCATTCAGAAAGATGAACCCCTCCCTGGCAGAGGAATACTTAATCCAATATTTTGTGCCTTAACTGCGATTTATTGAGTTAACACACATGAAGTTGGATTTAAGTCTTACCAAACCCAGCGAACTCATGAGGGCCTTGTGCGAGCGCTTGCGCACCGAGCGGCTCGCTCAACAGATGTCGCAAGCGGAAGTGGCTGCTCGTGCCGGCATCGGCACCAATACCGTGTCCAACCTTGAAACGGGACGAAATGTCGGTTTTGAAAATCTGATCCGAGTGGCGATGGTTCTAGGTCGAAGAAAAGAGCTTGAGGCGCTGTTTTTGCCGAAGGTGGAGTGCATAGCCGACATCGCTCGTTATGAGCTTGGTGCCAAGCGCCAGCGTATCCGGAAGAAGTCAGGGCAGGATTGAACAGGGCTGCATGGCAGCCCTTTCAGTGGATCGCAGGGTTCAATCGCCAACCCCATGCAACCGCAACGCCCGCTGCGCACATTCCTTCCAGCTCAACTTACGCCGCTCGGGCACCACCACGGGCCTCTCCGCCGCCATCACCACCGGCATATCCCGCATCCGTACCCAAGGCTCACTCTGCCAATACAACAGACTCGCCGTATGCCCACCCGGCCAGCACATCCTGCCCAGGCGCGGCAGGTCTTCCAGCGCCGAATCCTGCCCATCGCGCAGCACCGCCACCACCTCATGGGTCAGCCAATGGCGCAGGTGGCGGTTTTCCGGAATGTGATGATGGGCCAGCAGGGTATAGGCACCGGACTCGCTGACCATGGTGGTCTCGCTGTACTGGCCGTAGCGCAGCAACTGCACGGTGCGATGCTGGTCCGGGTCTAGCTTACGGATGCAGTGCTCGTCGAAGAAGCGCCCGGTCATCCGACCGAGTTCGTGGGCGCAGAACCAGGCTTGGGATTCGAGCCAGAGGGTGTGGAGAGGGCGGTTGTGGCGGGTGAAGAGGATGGAATCGTGGAGGTCAGTCATGGCTGGCCTCCGCGGTCCTAGATAACTTGAAATGGCTAGGCGTACGTGCGAGTGGCACGTTATTGCTAGGCTTGATAGGCATTTCCTTTACCTCTACGTGGATTCAGCTTTCTTAGGGCTGGGTGTCGGGAGCTAAGAAATCCCACGTAGCGGACCGGACGTATTCCCCTTGCGGGTCTTGTATTAGTCCGCTCCCGACATAACACGTTTTCTGCGCGCAGGATTAAACCACAGGCAAAAAAATGCCGCATCTGTCGGGGCGGATTGACCGCTACGTGAGGCGTTTCTTAGGCGCCGCTGAGAAAGGTAATTCCATCAGACGAGCCAGTCAAACATAAAAGCTGTAGTCCGTTTCTGAAATTTTTTGTCAGACTTTATTTGTCGTTGTGGTTCTGATTCCTTGGGCGGGGGAGGGGCGGTCTAAGATTCAGTTTCCAAATTAGAGCTGGATGAGCGCTCAATCAACGCCCCTGATCTGCCATATGTAACAAACTCAAAGTTTGCGTTTCCAATCCCCTTGATTTCGGTTTTTGCTCGATCGTCAAGATCCTGTTTGACTAGTGAGTTTACCTTTGCAATTTCAGCCTCAGTCTCATCTATAGTTTTCTTTAAGGCTTCAAAAGCACTGCCTAGAACGGGGATCTTTCCCAGTTCTTGCCACAGATAGTTGTTCAAAAAGCTGGTCACGAAAGCCCAGGCACCGTTGACTGAAAAGTAGGAGCCGCTGCTGCATTTCTTAATTGTAGCTATGACCTTTGCGAGTGCCTCAATCATGCTGCGGCTGTCAACGTCCCCACTATCCTTAATGCTTTCGAGTATTTTTACAATTTCCGAAAATAGCTCGGGTAGCCTGCTTTCTTTTCTGTAAAGCTCGAAAACTCCGTCGAAGTCTATTGCCGAACTTTTATTGTCGTTGAGGCTCCAGGTGTGCCCGTTTAGAGCTGGGAGGACCGGTATTAGGTTGTGCAGTAGTGTAGAACTCCTCCAATTTGGTCCTAACTGTGAGCTGATGAGGTTAATAATGCTCTGTAGCCAGATTGGTAGGTCTGTGGAGGGGATTACGAGTTTAAGATTTTCAGCTGCAGATAGTGCTTCTTGAGCAGCTTTCTTCTTGGTGGCTAAATCTTCGCCTGCCAATGCTTTAAGGAGGAAGGCTACCTTGTTTTGCAGTTCGCTATTTCTTTCGTTGAGTAGCTTTAAAAATAGATCGATCATACCGTTCAAATTATTTGACCTCGATTTATTTTCTCAAAAAAAGGGCTGCCTCTTGGCAGCCCTTTGGATGTTAATCCCAGCTCAACGCCCCACCAGTCTGATACTCAATAACCCGAGTCTCAAAGAAGTTCTTCTCCTTCTTCAAGTCCATGATCTCGCTCATCCAAGGGAACGGGTTAGTAGTCCCCGGATACTCTTCCTTCAACCCAATCTGGGTCAGTCGACGGTTGGCAATGAACTTGAGGTAGTCCTCCATCATCGCCGCATTCATGCCTAGCACGCCGCGTGGCATGGTGTCACGGGCGTATTCGATCTCCAGCTGGGTACCCTGCAGGATCATCTGGGTAGCCTCTTCCTTCATCGCGGCATCCCACAGGTGCGGGTTCTCGATCTTGATCTGGTTGATCACGTCGATGCCGAAGTTCAGGTGCATGGACTCGTCGCGCAGGATGTACTGGAACTGCTCGGCGACGCCGGTCATCTTGTTGCGGCGACCCATCGACAGGATCTGGGTGAAGCCGCAGTAGAAGAAGATGCCTTCCAGGACGCAGTAGTAGGCGATCAGGTTGCGCAGCAGCTCTTTGTCGGTCTCGACGGTGCCGGTGTTGAACTCCGGATCCGAGATGGCGCGGGTGTACTTCAGGCCCCAGGCTGCCTTTTTGGCGACCGACGGGATCTCGTGGTACATGTTGAAGATCTCGCCTTCATCCATGCCCAGCGACTCGATGCAGTACTGGTAGGCGTGGGTGTGGATCGCCTCTTCGAAGGCCTGGCGCAGGATGTACTGGCGGCACTCCGGGTTGGTGATCAGGCGGTATACGGCCAGGGCCAGGTTGTTGGCCACCAGGGAGTCGGCGGTGGAGAAGAAGCCGAGGTTGCGCATCACGATGCGGCGCTCGTCTTCGGTCAGGCCGTCCATGCTCTTCCACAGGGCGATGTCGGCGGTCATGTTGACCTCTTGCGGCATCCAGTGGTTGGCGCAGCCGTCGAGGTACTTCTGCCAGGCCCAGTCGTACTTGAACGGTACCAGCTGGTTGAGGTCGGCTCGGCAGTTGATCATGCGCTTTTCATCGACCGCGACACGGGCCGAGGAGCCTTCCAGCTCGGCCAGGCCTTCAGCGATATCCAGGGCGTCCAGCGCAGCCTTGGCGCGCTTGACGGCGTCGGAGTCGGCGGCGGTGGCGGCGCGAGCTTCCAGGGCGGCGGCACCGCCGGCGCTGTCGAGCTTGTCGAGGGTGGTGGCGGCTGCGGCCTGCGCGGGGGTGTTGCCTTTGGCGGCGACTTCACCGTCTTCTTTGTCGAATTCGTCCCAGCTCAGCATGGTCCTGGCTCCTGCTAGAGGGTTGCGCGGGGCAACCGGTTGGATTTTGAAGTGATGCCTGTACGGCGCTACGCCAACGGGCGCTGCGGCAGGCAGTGAGAGCGGGCTCTCGTCACGTTTGAAGGTGTTCGGGTCGGCGCCTGGCCTGCACTCGGGCGAGGGGGCAGGGCACCTGGAAGCTGTACGGCAACGATAAAACCTGCGGTGTGGCCCCGGGGGCTTGCTTCACGCAGTCGATCATTGGCTCATCCCTTTTTGGGGCCGCGAAGTATACCGGAAATCACTTTGGATCGGGGCGGCGCAGGGGGCGCAGGGCGGTAAATTTTCGACCTGCATTACGTGCTTCCGTTCACTGGATACCGGTGGTTCGTCACGGGGTAAGAGTCTAGCCCTAAATGGGATTAGATCCTATATGTAGTGTGATTTTTTTTGTTTGGCGCTACATATGGTGTTTTGATCTTGGTCAGGGCCTAGGGGGTGTATTGCCTGTAGGGGCCCTATCGCGGGGCAAGCCCGCTCCCACGTGCCGTTCCCACGCACCGCTCCCGCAGGGGGATGTCGGGGCGCAAAAAAATGCCGCCTCAGCCACCCGTGAGGGCGATTGAGGCGGCATGTTCAGCTCAGCGCTGCGAAGGCCTTATTGGCAGGCTTCGCAATCCGGCTCGTCGATGGCGCAGGCCTTCGGTACCGGGGCAGGGCCCGCGGCCTGGACCGGGGCGCTGTCGCCGCCGCTCGACACGGCGTTGAGCTTGCCGGTGTTGATGGTCGACTTCTCGGTGCTGGTCGCGGCCAGGGCACGGAGGTAGTAGGTGGTCTTCAGACCACGGTACCAGGCCATGCGGTAGGTCACGTCCAGTTTCTTGCCCGAGGCGCCGGCGATGTACAGGTTCAGCGACTGGGCCTGGTCGATCCACTTCTGGCGACGGGAGGCGGCATCGACGATCCACTTGGTCTCGACTTCGAACGCGGTGGCGTACAGGTCCTTCAGCTCTTGCGGGATACGCTCGATCTGCTGCACCGAACCGTCGTAGTACTTCAGGTCGTTGATCATCACCGAGTCCCACAGGCCGCGGGCTTTCAGGTCGCGGACCAGGTACGGGTTGATCACGGTGAATTCGCCCGACAGGTTCGATTTCACGTACAGGTTCTGGTAGGTCGGCTCGATGGACTGCGACACGCCGGTGATGTTGGCGATGGTCGCGGTCGGCGCGATGGCCATGATGTTCGAGTTACGAATACCTTTCTTGACGCGCTCGCGCACCGGTGCCCAGTCCAGGCTCTCGGTCAGGTCGACGTCGATGTACTTCTGGCCACGGGCCTCGATCAGGATCTGCTGGCTGTCCAGCGGCAGGATGCCCTTGGACCACAGCGAACCCTGGAAGGTCTCGTAGGCGCCGCGCTCGTCGGCCAGGTCGCAGGAAGCCTGGATCGCGTAGTAGCTGACCGCTTCCATCGACTTGTCGGCGAACTCGACGGCAGCGTCCGAACCGTACGGGATGTGCTGCAGGTACAGCGCGTCCTGGAAGCCCATGATCCCCAGGCCGACAGGGCGGTGCTTGAAGTTCGAGTTGCGCGCTTGCGGCACCGAGTAGTAGTTGATGTCGATCACGTTGTCGAGCATGCGCACGGCGGTGTTCACGGTGCGTTGCAGCTTGGCGGTGTCCAGCTTGCCATCGACGATGTGGTTCGGCAGGTTGATCGAGCCCAGGTTGCAGACCGCGATCTCGTCCTTGTTGGTGTTCAGGGTGATCTCGGTGCACAGGTTCGAGCTGTGGACCACGCCCACGTGCTGCTGCGGGCTGCGCAGGTTGCACGGGTCCTTGAAGGTCAGCCATGGGTGGCCGGTCTCGAACAGCATCGACAGCATCTTGCGCCACAGGTCTTTGGCCTGGATGGTCTTGAACACCTTGATCTTGTTGTACTCGGTCAGGGCTTCGTAGTACTCGTAGCGCTCTTCGAAGGCCTTGCCGGTCAGGTCGTGCAGATCAGGCACTTCCGACGGCGAGAACAGGGTCCACTTGCCGTCATCGAAGACGCGCTTCATGAACAGGTCAGGGATCCAGTTGGCGGTGTTCATGTCGTGGGTACGACGACGGTCATCACCGGTGTTCTTGCGCAGCTCGATGAATTCTTCGATGTCGAGGTGCCAGGTTTCCAGGTAGGCACACACGGCGCCCTTACGCTTGCCACCCTGGTTTACGGCGACGGCGGTGTCGTTGACCACTTTCAGGAACGGCACGACGCCTTGCGACTTGCCGTTGGTGCCCTTGATGTACGAGCCCAGCGCACGTACCGGGGTCCAGTCGTTGCCCAGGCCACCGGCGAATTTCGACAGCATGGCGTTGTCGTGGATCGCGTGGTAGATGCCCGACAGGTCGTCCGGCACGGTGGTCAGGTAGCAGCTGGACAGCTGCGGACGCAGGGTACCGGCGTTGAACAGGGTCGGGGTCGAGGCCATGTAGTCGAAGGACGACAACAGGTTGTAGAACTCGATCGCACGGGCTTCTTTATCTTTCTCTTCCAGCGCCAGGCCCATGGCCACACGCATGAAGAACACCTGCGGCAGCTCGAAGCGCACGCCATCCTTGTGGATGAAGTAGCGGTCGTACAGGGTCTGCAGGCCCAGGTAGGTGAACTGCTGGTCACGCTCGTGGTTGATCGCCTTGCCCATGCGCTCCAGGTCGTAGCCTTTCAGCGCCGGGTCGAGCAGTTCGAACTCGACGCCTTTCTCGACGTAGGCCGGCAGGGCCTTGGCGTACAGGTCGGCCATCTCGTGGTGGGTGGCGCTGTCGGCCACGCCCAGGAAGCCGAGGCCTTCGGCGCGCAGGGTGTCCATCAGCAGGCGGGCGGTGACGAACGAGTAGTTCGGCTCGCGCTCGACCAGGGTACGGGCGGTCATCACCAGGGCGGTGTTGACGTCTTTCAGGGCCACGCCGTCGTACAGGTTCTTCAGGGTTTCGCGCTGGATCAGCTCGCCATCGACTTCGGCCAGGCCTTCGCAGGCTTCGCTGATGATGGTGTTCAGGCGGGCCATGTCCAGAGGCGCCAGGCTGCCGTCGGCCAGGGTGATGCGGATGCTTGGGTGCGGCTCGACCACTGCGTCGGTGTTGGCGCGGGTGGCGCGCTCTTTGGCACGCTGGTCGCGGTAGATCACGTAGTCGCGGGCGACTTTCTGCTCGCCGGCGCGCATCAGGGCCAGTTCGACCTGGTCCTGGATTTCTTCGATGTGGATGGTGCCACCCGATGGCATGCGACGCTTGAACGTGGCGGTGACCTGCTCGGTCAGGCGCGCGACGGTGTCGTGGATGCGCGACGAGGCGGCGGCGGTGCCGCCTTCAACTGCGAGGAACGCCTTGGTGATGGCAACGGTGATCTTGTCGTCGGTGTAGGGGACGACAGTGCCGTTGCGCTTGATCACGCGCAGTTGGCCAGGCGCGGTGGCTGCCAGATCCTGATTGGAATCGGCGGCCTGCGGCGCTTTGCCCTGCGGGTTCTCGCGAGTTGTGTCGGTTTGCATGGGTGGGTGTCTCCACAGTTTCTAGTTTGTTCAGGCGCCTTGTTGGGGCGCCCACCGTTCCGTCCACTTGCTCGATGGCCCGGGCGGGGAGGCGTCATGCACGCGCATACGCCCGCTCGGGCTTACCGACTTCGGGACAGACTCAGGAATAAGGGGCAATAACCTGCCGCTCCCTGGCCGAAGTCAAAGGTTCTGGGCGTACCCAAAATCTGTTGCTGATGAGTGGCGAGGCCCTGCCTGCAACACTCATACCCGAACAAGGCCATCTGCGGCTTGCCTCGGTCGCCCTCCGCAGGAGCGGTTTGGCTGTTGGAATCACGTTAAGTTCAGTCGGTAAATTCGCTTGAATTTGCCAGGCGACTTGTGTTTGTGATTTTGCGCGAAACCCAATATCTAGTGGTTCGCTGCGACAGGGATACAAGATAATGCGGTCTTGGGGGCTTTGCAAGGTGAGCGTCTGTGGATAACTTGTGGGTACTTTGTGAGTGATCCGTGGGTATTCGCTGTAGGCCTTGTCCCAAGAGGTTTGCACTATTTTTTGGCTGTGCTACGTCGCCGCGCAGATTTTTTCGGGCGCGAACCCTATCACAAAAAACGGTTCAGTTATGGGACGTTCTGGGGTGGTTGGCAGGGGTGGGGGCGGGACGTAGTATCCGGGGCTGATGTTGCGCTTTGGTGAAGGTGGATTTTCGCTGGAATCAAAGGGTTGTACTGGCTTGCCCCGCGATGAGGCCGCTACAGCCAACAGCAAGGCCCGACAAAAACAGAAGAAGGGTAAGGCCATGGACCAGCCAATCAACCGCATCCTCATCGTCGAGGACGACCAGCGCCTCGCCGAGCTCACCGCCGAGTACCTCCAGGCCAATGGCTTCGAGGTGGCGGTGGAGGGCGACGGCGGCCGTGCCGCCCGGCGTATCATCGACAGCCAGCCGGACCTGGTGATCCTCGACCTGATGCTGCCCGGCGAGGACGGCCTGAGCATCTGCCGCCGGGTGCGCGGCCAGTACGCCGGCCCCATCCTCATGCTCACCGCCCGCAGCGACGAACTGGACCAGATCCAGGGCCTGGACCTGGGCGCCGACGACTATGTCTGCAAGCCGGTGCGCCCGCGCGTGCTGCTGGCGCGCATCAACGCCCTGCTGCGCCGCAGCGAGGCCCCGGAGCGACGACAGGAGCTGACGTTCGGCCCGCTGCATATAGACAGCCGCCAGCGCGAGGCGCGTCTGAGCGGCCAACTGATCGAGCTGACCGGCGCCGAGTTCGACCTGCTCTGGCTGCTGGCCAGCAACGCCGGGCGGGTGCTGTCCCGCGAGGAGATCTTCACCTCGCTGCGCGGCGTCGGCTACGACGGCCAGGACCGCTCCATCGATGTGCGCATTTCCAAGATCCGCCCCAAGATCGGCGACGACCCGATCACCCCGCGGCTGATCAAGACCCTGCGCAGCAAGGGCTACCTGTTCGTCGGCGAGGCGCCATGAACTCGATCTTCCTGCGCATCTATGGCGGCATGCTCGCGGTGCTGGTACTGGTAGCCGTGCTCGGCGTGCTGAGCCTGCACCTGGTCAACGAGATCCGTGCTGGCCAGCACCGCGAGCGTCTGGCCCAGGGCACCTTTAGCCTGATGGCCGACAACCTGGCGCAGCAGAACGCAGTGGAGCGCACCCGTTCGCTGGTGATCTGGGAGCGCCTGCTCGGCGTGCCGCTGGACCTGCAGCCGCTGTCGGCGTTCACCCTCGACGGTGGGCAGCGGGCGCGGCTGTACCGCGACCTGGTGGTGGTGGAGAAGACCGGCCCGCATGCCGCCCGGGTGTTGCGCCGGGTTGGTCACGAGGACCTGCTGCTGGTGGCCGAGGTCAAGCAGATCAGCGAGCAGTTGGCCCGCGCCACGCTTTACCTGTTGGCCGACGAACTGGTGCGCTATCCGGTGACCGAGCAGCAGGCGCGCCTGGCGCAGCTGCGCCAGAGCAAGGGCTTCGGCTTCGACATCGCCCTGCAGCGTATCGAGCGCGCCGCCCTGGACGACGACCAGCGCCGCCGGGTGGAGGAGGGCGACACGGTGATGGCCCTGGGCCGGGACGGAGATTCGATCCGCGTGTTCTCGGGGCTGTCCGGCTCGCCCTGGGTCCTGGAGATCGGCCCGCTGTACCAGCTCAACCCCTATCCGCCGCAGTTGCTGATCCTGATCGCCTTCCTCGGCCTGTGCCTGATCGGGCTGGTGGTTTACCTGCTGGTGCGTCAGCTGGAGCGGCGCGTGTCGGGCCTGGAGGTGGCGGCCACGCGCATCGCCCAGGGCAGTCTCGACACCCGCGTGCCGGCGGGCGATGCCGACTCGGTGGGGCGTCTGGCCGAGGCCTTCAACGGCATGGCCGAACACCTGCAGCGTTCATTGACCATGCAGCGCGAGCTGGTGCGGGCGGTGTCCCACGAATTGCGCACGCCGGTGGCGCGGCTGCGCTTCGGCCTGGAGATGATCGAGAGCGCCGGCAGCGACGAGGCCCGGGCCAAGCACCTGGCGGGCATGGACGGCGATATCCAGGACCTGGACAAGCTGGTCGACGAGATGCTGACCTACGCCCGCCTGGAGCAGGGCGCGCCGGCCCTGCATTTCCAGGTGGTGGACTTGGACGAACTGCTGGCGCGGGTGATCGAGGAGCTGGCGCCGCTGCGGGCCGAAGTGCGGGTGGTACGCGGAGTGTGCCACGGGCTCGACGGTGGCGACGCCCGCGTCGAGGCCGAACCGCGCTACCTGCACCGGGCCTTGCAGAACCTGGTGCGCAATGCCATGCGCCATGCCGAATCGCAAGTGCGCCTGAGCTATCAGATCGGCCAGCAGCGTTGCCGCATCGATGTGGAGGATGACGGCCCCGGGATTCCCGAAGGGGTGTGGCACCGCATCTTCACCCCGTTCACCCGCCTCGACGACAGCCGTACCCGGGCTTCGGGCGGGCATGGGCTGGGGCTGTCGATCGTGCGGCGGATCATCTACTGGCACGGCGGCCGTGCCCTGGTCGGGCACAGCGAGCAGCTGGGCGGAGCGTGTTTCAGCCTGAGCTGGCCGCGTGAGCAGCCGCGCGACTAGACGCTGATCAGGCTGAGCAGATGGCCGTCCTGCAGGCGGAACTGGCCATCGAGCTCGACGCCGTGGTGCCACTCGGCCGACAGGTCGGTGAGCAGGCGCAGGCGGGCATGCCCGTCGGCGGACCAGGCCAGCAGTTCGGCGTGTTCGAAATAGAAGCGCTGTTTGGTGAGCGGGTAGAGGGTCTTGAACAGACTTTCCTTGAGCGAGAAGGTCAGGGTCACGGCCAGGGCCTGCTGGCTACGGTCCAAACGCTCCAGTTCGGCGGGGGTGAGGATCTCCCCGGCCAGGCGTTCGGCGCGCTCTTCGCTGAGCAGGTTTTCCTGGTCCAGGCCCAGGCCACGACAGTGGCCGTCGGCGGCGACAACCGCGGCGGCCCAGCCTTGGCCGTGGGTGATCGAGCCACGGATGTCGGCGGGCCAGATCGGTGAGCGGTCCTCGTGGGTGGCCGGTACATAATCGCGGCCATCCAGGCGTTGCAGTGCCTCGCGGGCGCAGACCCGACCGGCCAGGTACTCGGCCTGGCGCTTGGCCACCGAGCGTTGCAGGCTGGCGGTCTGCTCGATGCCGGCGCGCAGGAAGTCGTCGGCGGCCAGGCGGCCCGGGTCGAAGGCGCAGCTGACCAGCACCGCGCCGGGGATCGGGCGGGGCAGGGGCCAGTGGTGCTGGAGCGGGGCGCAGCAGGTGGGGAGTCTGTTCATGGTCGGTATTGTGCCAGTCGCGATAGCTGGCGCAAATCACCGGAACGTCATCGCGGGGCAAGCCCGCTCCCACGAATGGCGTTGTTTTCCGGCGTGGGAGCGGGCTTGCCCCGCGATGGGCCCTTCAGTCAAACGCGCTCTTCAAGAACGCCTGCATATCCTTCCAAGAGCTCTCGTCAGCCGCCTTGTCATAGCCGATATCCGGTCCGCCATGCTCGCCATGGCTCAACCGATCCGCATCCGGGTTGGTAAACCCATGCTTGGCCCCCGGAATCCCGACGAACTGGTAGTCGGCCTTGGCCGCATCCATCTCTGCCTTGAACGCCGCCACCTGCTCCGGGGTGACCATGCTGTCGGCCTCGCCGTGCTCCACCAGGATCTTCGCCCGGATCACCCCCGGCTTGGCCGGCGTCTGGGTCACCAGCGCGCCATGGAAGCTCACCACGCCATCGAGCTTCTCGCCCCGGCGCGCCGCATCCAGCACCACCTTGCCGCCAAAGCAGTAACCGATGGCCGCCAATTGGTGCTTGTTGGTGTTGGGCTGGATCTTCAATAGCTCAAGCCCGGCGTCGAAGCGCCGGGCAGCGGCTTTCGGATCCTTCATCGCCGCCGCCATGAACGCCTGGGCGTCGGCCGGGTGCTCGGTGTTCTTGCCGTCGCCATACATATCGATGGCCAGGGCGTTGTAGCCCAGCGCCGCGAGGTCGCGGGCGCGGCGTTTGGCGTAGTCGTTCAGCCCCCACCATTCGTGCACCACCACCACGCCCGGGCGCTTGCCCTCGAGGGCGTCGTCGTAGGCGTAGTAGCCGATCAGGCGGTTGCCGTCGGCATCCTGGTAGGGAATCTCGCGGGTCTGCACCGCCGCCTGGGCAAGGCTGGCGCTGCACAACAAGGCCAGGGCAAGCAGGGTACGCATGGTCGAGCTCCTTGTTCGGTTCGTTCAGCCAAGGTTCAGGCCGGGTTCAGCAGGGGTTCAGGGCGCCCTCCCTACTCTAGCCCCCAGACAGCAACAACGCATCCAACCCGGAGTAACTGAACCATGAAAACCCTCAACACCCTGATTGCCGCCATGGCGGTTTGCGCAGCCGGCCTCACCAGCGTTGCCCAGGCCGATGACAACTTCGCCAGCCTGACCTACGGCCAGACCAGCGACAAAGTGCGCAAGTCCGGCCTGCTGCAACGCAACACCGACGGCCTGAACGCCGACGGCATCATCGGCAAGGACAGCACCTGGGGCGCGCGCCTGGGCAAGATCAACGACCAGGGCCGCTACTACGTGACCTACGACAACGTCTCGGGCGACCACAGCGGCGTCAAGCTGCGCCAGGAGAACCTGCTGGGCAGTTACGACCTGTTCCTGCCGGTGGGGGATACCACCAAGCTGTTCGGCGGCGGCAGCCTGGGCATGACCAAGCTGACCCAGGATTCGCCGGGCGCCCGCCGCGACACCGACTACGGTTACGCCGTCGGCCTGCAGGCCGGTGTGATCCAGGAAGTGACCGACAACACCTCGGTGGAGCTGGGCTACCGTTACCTGCGCAGCAACGCCGCCACCGAGATCGGCGCCCACGGCGGGCCGAAGGACGGTACCCTGCGCCTGACCAGCAGCGCGCAGACCTACCTGGCGGCTACCTACAAGTTCTGAGGTCGCTGTTATCCTGTGCAGGCCTTTTCGCGGGTAAACCCGCGAAAAGGCCTGCACAGGGCATTCCCATAGAAGGAGATCCGCATGAAATTGCTGGTGGTCGAGGACGAGGCGCTGCTGCGTCATCACCTGTTCACCCGCCTGGGCGAAGGCGGTCACGTGGTGCAGGCGGTGGCCAACGCGGAGGAAGCCTTGTACCAGGCCGAGCAGTACAACCACGACCTGGCGGTGATCGACCTGGGCCTGCCGGGCATGAGCGGGCTGGACCTGATCCGCCAACTGCGCAGCCTCGGCCAGACCTTCCCGATCCTCATCCTCACCGCCCGCGGCAACTGGCAGGACAAGGTCGAAGGCCTGGCCGCCGGCGCCGACGACTATGTGGTCAAACCGTTCCAGTTCGAAGAGCTGGAAGCCCGCCTGAACGCCTTGCTGCGCCGCTCCAGCGGCTTCACCCAGTCGACCATTGCCGCCGGGCCCTTGGTGCTCGACCTCAACCGCAAGCAGGCGACCCTGGACGAGCAGCCCTTGGCGCTGACCGCCTACGAATACCGCATCCTCGAGTACCTCATGCGCCATCACCAGCAGGTGGTGGCCAAGGACCGGCTGATGGAGCAGCTGTACCCGGACGACGAGGAGCGCGACCCGAACGTCATCGAGGTGCTGGTCGGCCGCCTGCGCCGCAAACTCGAGGGCGACAACGGCTTCAAGCCGATCGACACCGTGCGTGGCCTGGGCTACCTGTTCACTGAGCGCTGCCGATGATTCGTTCGCTGCGGGTGCGCCTGATGCTGGCGGCGGCCTTGCTGGCGCTGCTGTTCATGCTGGCGCTGCTGCCGGCATTGCAGAAGGCCTTCAGCCTGGCGTTGCAGGAATCGATCGAGCAGCGCCTGGCCTCGGATGTGACCACCCTGATCTCGGCCGCGCGCATCGAGCGTGGCCAGTTGCAGATGCCGGCACTGCTGCCTGACGAGCGCTACAACCTGCCCTACACCGGCCTGCTCGGCTATATCTTCGACCGCCAGGGCACGCTGGTGTGGCAGTCGCGGGCCACCCGTAACCGCAATATCAACTACCACCCCCGCTATGACGGGCGCGGCAACGAGTTCGCCCGTATCCATCAGGACGACGGCGACGAATTCTTCGTCTATGACGTCGAGGTCAAGCTGCTCGGCGGCAAGAGCGCGGCGTTCAGCATCGTCGCCCTGCAGCCGGTACGCGAATACCAGGACACCCTCAATGGCCTGCGCGAGAAACTCTACCTGGGCTTCGGCGCGGCGCTGCTGGCGCTGATGGTGCTGCTCTGGGCTGGCCTGACCTGGGGCCTGCGTTCATTGCGCCGGCTCAGCTCCGAGCTGGACGACGTGGAGAGCGGAGCGCGGGATGGCCTCAGCCGCGAGCACCCACGCGAGCTGCTGCGCCTGACCGGTTCGCTCAACCGCCTGCTGCGCAGCGAGCGCGAGCAGCGCCAGCGCTACCGCGACTCGCTCGACGACCTGGCCCACAGCCTCA
This sequence comes from Pseudomonas sp. P106(2024), assembly GCF_057480815.1. Taxonomy (NCBI): domain Bacteria; kingdom Pseudomonadati; phylum Pseudomonadota; class Gammaproteobacteria; order Pseudomonadales; family Pseudomonadaceae; genus Pseudomonas; species Pseudomonas sp. P106(2024). The sequence goes on from NZ_JBLIYU010000003.1 coordinate 27,457, forward strand.
AGACCCCGCTGGCGGTGCTGCAGGGCGTTGGCGAGAGCATGGAGCAGGGCGACCGCGAACAGGCGCGGGTGTTGCAAAGCCAGATCGAGCGCATGAGCCAGCAGATCGACTACCAGTTGCAGCGCGCCAGTCTGCGCAAGAGCGGCCTGGTGAAGTACCAGGTCGAGCTCAAACCATTGCTCGACAGCCTGTGCAGCACTTTGGCCAAGGTCTATCGCGACAAGCGCGTCGAGGTCAGTCTCGACATCCCGGCCCTGGCGCGGGTACCGATGGAGCAGGGCGCCTTGCTTGAGCTCTTGGGAAACTTGCTGGAAAACGCCTACCGGTTGTGCCTGGGGCAGGTGCGGGTGAGCCTGCGTCAGTCGCCGGGGCTGCTGGAGCTGTGCGTCGAGGACGACGGGCCGGGCGTGCCACCGGATCAACGCGAGCGGATTCTCGAGCGCGGCGAGCGGCTGGACCGCCAGCACCCGGGGCAGGGGATCGGGCTGGCGGTGGTCAAGGACATCATCGACAGCTATGACGCCGAGCTAAGCCTGGGCGATTCGGCGTTGGGCGGGGCTGCGTTCCGCATCGCTTTCCGGCTCGATTGATTCTGCCTTTCCAGTGCAGGGGGCGGTGCGTGAGAGCGGGCTAGCCCCGCGATACCGGTGAAGCCGGTGCCATCCGGCGCGGTCCTGATCGCGGGGCAAGCCCGCTCCCACCGGGTAGTACCACTGGATACCTCCGAGGCGGATTCCCGCCAACCTACCCTGTACGATTTCCGCCATCGGGCGGAAATCCGCCATTTCCTACCGGCTTTTGCGCCCCGTCCCGGGGCATTCACACCCTGTAATCATTGGCTGTGCACCTCAAGCGGGCACTTTGGCATCGCCCTTGCTATTCAGCTGGCAGAGGCCTGCCCAGGCACTCGCCCACAACGACAAATCCCTCCGGGTACAGGAGGGTTCGCGATTCAGGTGCCCCGACATCCTGGGAAGGATGCGCCGGCCCACTTGAGGAAAAACTAGCCATGACGACTCGTCAGCCGCTGTACAAATCGCTGTATGTCCAGGTGATCGTCGCCATCACCATCGGTATTCTGCTCGGCCACTACTACCCGGAAACCGGTGTAGCCCTCAAACCCTTGGGTGACGGCTTCGTCAAGCTGATCAAGATGGTCATTGCCCCGATCATCTTCTGCACCGTGGTCAGTGGCATCGCCGGCATGCAGAGCATGAAGTCGGTCGGCAAGACCGGCGGTTACGCGCTGCTGTACTTCGAGATCGTCTCCACCATCGCCCTGATCATCGGCCTGGTCGTGGTCAACGTGGTCCAGCCGGGCGCCGGCATGCACGTCGACGTCAGCACCCTGAACGCCAGCAGCGTGGCCGCCTACGCCGCCGCCGGCGCGCAGCAGACCACCGTGGGCTTCCTGCTCAACGTCATCCCCAACACCGTGGTCGGCGCCTTCGCCAACGGCGACATCCTGCAAGTGCTGATGTTCTCGGTGCTGTTCGGCTTCGCCCTGCACCGCCTGGGCAGCTACGGCAAGCCTGTGCTCGACCTGATCGATCGCTTTGCCCATGTGATGTTCAACATCATCAACATGATCATGAAGCTGGCCCCGATCGGCGCCTTCGGTGCCATGGCCTTCACCATCGGCCAATACGGCGTGGGCTCGCTGGTGCAGCTGGGCTACCTGATGGCCTGCTTCTACATCACCTGCGTGCTGTTCATCCTGGTGGTGCTGGGCGGTATTTGCCGCGCCCACGGTTTCAGCGTGATCAAGCTGATCCGCTACATCCGTGAAGAACTGCTGATCGTGCTGGGCACCTCGTCGTCCGAATCGGCCCTGCCGCGCATGCTGGCCAAGATGGAGCGCCTGGGCGCGAAGAAATCCGTGGTTGGCCTGGTGATCCCGACCGGCTATTCGTTCAACCTGGACGGCACCTCGATCTACCTGACCATGGCTGCGGTGTTCATCGCCCAGGCCACCGACACCACCATGGACATCACCCACCAGATCACCCTGCTGCTGGTGCTGCTGGTGGCCTCCAAAGGTGCCGCGGGCGTCACCGGTTCCGGCTTCATCGTGCTGGCCGCGACCCTGTCGGCTGTCGGCCACCTGCCGGTGGCGGGCCTGGCGCTGATCCTGGGTATCGACCGCTTCATGTCCGAGGCCCGCGCCCTGACCAACCTGATCGGCAACGCCGTGGCCACCGTGGTCGTGGCCAAGTGGGTCAAGGAGCTGGACACCGACACCCTGCAGGCGGAACTGGCGTCCGGTGGCTCGCCCCTGGTCGACACCCGTCCGACCGACGACCTGGGCGTGGCCGAAGGTCCGGCGCGTTGATCGACGTGTGAAATGCAAAAAGGCGACCTTCGGGTCGCTTTTTTGTGCCAACTGGCAGAATGCCCGGGATAGTACGCCTACCCCTGTGGGGGCGTTCGGCCCGGCATCTACTCGACCCGGGTCTCGCCGCTGTACACCAGGATCCCCCGACACCGCCGGCACAGGTACCTGCGCCCCTGGCGCACCAGCTTGTGCCGCTGGGCGGTGAACGGAAAGTCGCTCTCCGGGCACGGACAGCGGTAGATGTAGCGCGTCGCCACCCGCCGCTGCACTTCATAGTTGTGGCAACGGTTCGGCGGCAGCTCGTACACCCCGCGCATGATCAACTGCCACTCCTCGCCATGGGCCTGGATGCGGTCACCGAACAGCTGGTGGGCCACCAGATGGGCGACCTCGTGGGCCACGGTCTGGCGCAGGAAGTCTTCCTGGTTCTCGCGGTACAGCTGCAGGTTGAAGCGCAGCAGGTTCTCGTGCAAGTGGGCGACACCGGCTTTCTGGCCGCGCAGCCTGAAGCTGACCTGCGGGCGCGGAAAAGGGCGTTTGAAGAAGGTTTCGGCTTGCTGGTAACAGGTTTCGACGCGTTGTCTGAGCAGCTCGGGCATGGCGGGATGGTTCTCCTGACCGGGTATTATGCCGCAGGCTCAGGCTGGCTGCCGAGCCGCCGGTCAGGCACACGAAACGAAGCCGCCTTGCGGCGGCCTCGGGTGATGCCCCAGTGCTGGTTAGATCTGATAGGTATGCGTCAGTTGGTGTAGACGGGCCCCACGCCCAGTCCCCAGATGATCACGGTCGCCGCCATGATCGCCACCAGTACCACCAGGCCCACCGCCAGCACGGAGCTGGAGAACAGGAAGCCTTCATCCGACGGTATGTTCATGAACGTCGGCAAGCCGACATACAACAGGTACACGGTGTAGCAGATGGCCGCCGTGCCGATCAGCATGCCCAGCCACAAGTGCGGGTACAGCGCCGCGAGTCCGCCGATGAACAGCGGGGTGGCGGTGTAGGTGGCGAAGGCGATGCACTGCGCCATGCTCGGGTTGGCGTCGTAGGTGCGCGCCATCCAGTGGATGAAGGCGCCCATCACCGCGACCCCGGCGAGCATCGCCAGGTACGACATGATGCTCATCCACAGCGCGCTTTCCATGGTCAGCATCACCGCCGGCCGTTCGCCGATCACCCAGCCGACCTGGGTGGTGCCGATGAACGCCGAGACGGCGGGGATCGCCGCCAGGATCAGGGTATGCGTCAGGTACATGTGGCTGATGCTTTCTTCCTCGCCACGGATCTCCCGCCACTCCTGGTCAGGGTGGGTGAACAGCCCAACAACGTGATGAATCATACGGGTCACTCCTATCGTCGTTGCCAAACGCCCCCCGGATGGAGCGCCTATGGCCCGAGGCCAGGACACCAAGTGCTGCGCCAATGTGGCCTTATGTCGCAGTATAGGAAGCCGTTCCCCGCATAAAACCGCGTTTTTAGAGCAAATCGCGCTGTCAGGCGCGGTGCTGATTCCCTTGAAGTCTTTATCGGATTCACCTACTGCACCGTGCGGTTTGTGCGTAAAATAGCCGGCTTTTGTCACACCTCGCGGATCCAAGCGCTATGGGCACCCTCTCGGTCAACCAGAACAAACTGCAAAAACGCCTGCGTCGTCTCGCCGGCGAAGCCATCACCGACTACAACATGATCGAGGATGGCGACAAGGTCATGGTCTGCCTGTCCGGCGGCAAGGACAGCTACACCATGCTCGACGTTCTGTTGCACCTGCAGAAGGTGGCGCCGATCAAGTTCGACATCGTCGCGGTGAACATGGACCAGAAGCAGCCGGGCTTTCCCGAGCACGTGCTGCCGGCCTACCTCAAGGAACTGGGCGTCGAGTACCACATCGTCGAGAAGGATACCTACTCGGTGGTCAAGGAACTGGTGCCCGAGGGCAAGACCACCTGCTCGCTGTGCTCGCGCCTGCGTCGCGGCACCCTGTACACCTTCGCCGACGAGATCGGCGCGACCAAGATGGCCCTGGGTCACCACCGCGACGACATCGTCGAGACCTTCTTCCTCAACATGTTCTTCAACGGCGCGCTCAAGGGCATGCCGCCGAAGCTGCGCGCCGACGACGGCCGCAACGTGGTGATCCGCCCGCTGGCCTACTGCAGCGAGAAGGACATCCAGGCCTATTCGGACATGAAGGAATTCCCGATCATCCCATGCAACCTGTGCGGCTCGCAGGAAAACCTGCAGCGCCAGGTGGTCAAGGACATGCTGGTGGAGTGGGAGCGCAAGCACCCGGGCCGTACCGAGAGCATCTTCCGCGCCTTGCAGAACGTTGCGCCGTCGCAGCTGGCCGACCGCAACCTGTTCGACTTCACCAGCCTGAAGATCGACGAAAGCGCCACCCCGCGTTTCCTCGACGTGCTGAACATTTGAGCCCATGCGCGACTATCAGTGGTTGCATGAGTACTGCCTGAACCGCTTCGGTTCGGCCCAGGCGCTGGAAGCCTTCCTGCCGCAGCCGCGCACGCCCGCGCAGTTGCGCGACATCCCTGACGACCGCTACCTGTCGACCCTGGCCCTGCGCGTATTCCGCGCCGGGCTCAAGCACAGCCTGGTGGACGCCAAGTGGCCGGCGTTCGAGCAGGTGTTCTTCGGTTTCGATCCGGAAAAGGTGGTGCTGATGGGCGCCGAGCACCTGGAGCGGTTGATGCACGACGAGCGCATCATCCGCCACCTGGGCAAGCTCAAGAGCGTGCCGCGCAATGCGCAGATGGTGCTGGACGTGGTTAAGGAGAAGGGCAGTTTCGGCGCGTTCATCGCCGACTGGCCAGCGACCGATATCGTCGGGCTGTGGAAGTACCTGGCCAAGCATGGCAACCAGCTGGGCGGGCTGTCGGCGCAGCGGTTCCTGCGGATGGTCGGCAAGGATACCTTCATTCCCACCGACGATATGGCGGCGGCGCTGATCGCGCAGAAGATCATCGACAAGCCGCCGACCAGTCAGCGTGACCTGGCGCTGGTGCAGCAGGCGTTCAACCAGTGGCATGCCGAGAGCGGGCGGCCGTTGTGCCAGTTGTCGGTGATGCTGGCGCATACCGTCAACCACTGAGATCGCTGGGGCTGCAAAGCAGCCCCGGAATCAGCTTCCTTCGCCGGCCATGCGCCGCTCGAACTGAAACTTCCAGCGCACATACAGTAGCCCGGCCACGAACAACCCCAGGCTCACCAGCACCTCGACCCAGCCGAACAGCGCCCGCGCCGGATCGAACGCCGCCAGCACGCCCTTGATGAAGTAGATGTTCACCACGAAGCAGGTCCAGGCATGTGCCCGGGCGCTGCCCATCAGCATGCCCGGCAGCAGCAGCAGCAGGGGGATCAGCTCGATGGCCATGATCACCTCGACCCGCGCCCCGTGCAGGTCGGCGAACCACAGGTTGTTCACCACCAGCAGGGCGATCAGGCCGAAGAAGCAGGCCAGGCTCAGGGCGCGGGTCAAGCGCACCCGTGGGGCCAGCCAGTCCAGTGGCGGCAAGACCTTGGGCTTTCTAGCCACGTTCGCCACCCAGGGCCTTGGCCGTCTTCGCCAGGCGCTGTCCGAGCGCGCGGCACAGGGCGATCTCGTGTTGGTCCAGCTCACGCTTGCCGTCGGCGCCGGCATGGTGGCTGGCGCCGTACGGCGTGCCGCCGCCACGGGTCTCCAGCAGCGCCGATTCGCTGTAGGGCAGGCCGGTGACCAGCATGCCGTGGTGCATCAGCGGCAGCAGCATCGACAGCAGGGTAGTCTCCTGGCCGCCATGCAGGCTGGCGGTGGAGGTGAACACCGCCGCCGGCTTGCCCACCAGCTCGCCACCCAGCCACAGGCTGCTGGTGCCGTCGAGGAAGTACTTGAGCGGCGCGGCCATGTTGCCGAAGCGGGTCGGGCTGCCCATGGCCAGGCCCGAGCAGTGGCGCAGGTCGTCGAGGGTGGCGTACAGCGCGCCGCTGGCGGGGATGTCCGGGGCCACGGCTTCGCACTCGGTGGAGATCGCCGGCACGGTGCGCAGGCGCGCCTCCAGGCCGGCCATCTCGACGCCGCGGGCAATATGCCGGGCCATCTCGCTGGTCGAGCCGTGGCGGCTGTAGTACAGCACCAGGATGTAGGGTTCGCTCACGGCAGGATCTCCAGGACCTTCTCCGGTGGGCGGCCGACCACGGCCTTGTCACCGGCCACCAGGATCGGCCGCTCGATCAGCTTGGGATGCTCGACCATCGCCTTGATCAGTTGGTCGTCGCTCAGGGCTGGGTTGGCCAGCTCCAGGGCCTTGTATTCGTCTTCGCCGGTGCGCAGCAGCTGGCGCGCGTTGATGCCCAGCTTGCCAAGCAGCTGTTCGAGGGTGGCGGCGTCTGGCGGGGTTTCGAGGTAGCGCACGACGTTCGGCGTCAGGCCGCGTGCCTCGAGCAGTTCCAGGGCGCCGCGGGATTTCGAGCAGCGCGGGTTATGATAGAGGGTCAGATCGGTCATGACGGGTCGCATCCAGCTGGGTGTGGCGGCTATTCTAACCGCAGCGACCGACTTCAATGCTTGAAAACTTCGAGAAGGATTGACCCATGGCAAGGCGTTTGGCAGCTGCACTGGCCATCACCGCGAGCCTGTTGCTCGGCGGCTGCGGTGCGGACTACGGCGTGGACCAGCACGGCAACACGGTAAAGGCCGAACAGATCGACGGGCACTGGCTGGTGCTCAACTACTGGGCCGAATGGTGCGGCCCGTGCCGCACGGAAATCCCTGAACTCAATGCCGCTGCCAAGCAGTGGGAGGCCCAGGGCATTCGCGTGGTGGGGGTGAACTTCGATGGGCTGCAAGGGCCGGACCTGAAAGCCGCCGCCGATACCTTGGGCATCGGTTTCACCGTGCTGGCCCAGGACCCGGCCGAGCGTTACGAGCTGCCGCGCAGCGAGGCGCTGCCGGTGACCTACATCATCGACGACAAGGGCAAGGTGCGTGAGCAACTGATGGGCGAGCAGACGCTCGAAGGGCTGCAGGCGAAGATCAAGGCTTTGAAAGGCGGCGCCTGATCGATCTTGGGGCTGCTTCGCAGCCCTTTCGCGACACAAGGCCGCTCCCACAGGAGAATGCGCTGCCCTGTGGGAGCGGCCTTGTGTCGCGAAAGGGCCGCGCAGCGGCCCCAGGTAGCTCAACCTTCCTCAGGCCAGAACCGCAGTGGCTTGCCTTCAACCGGCCAGAAACGGATCTGCTCGATCGGCGACACATCCCAGCGCTGCACCGTTTCCAGCGCCTGCAGGAAGCGTTTTTCCTGCTCCATCAGCGCCGGCGCGCACAGCTTGCGGGTCTTGCCAACCTTGCCGAAACTGATGCGCTCGCCCTCCAGCGTGTAGGGCGCGAACCAGTGGTTGCAGCCGCCGTTGCCGTAGGCGCGACCATCGCTGGCCAGGGTCAGCGTCAGGTGGCTGTAGTCGATCAGCGGGCGCTCACCAATCCACTCCAGCACGTAGCTCTGCTCCTGCTGCAGCTTCGAGGGTTGTGCGGCGCAGCCTATCAGGCCGCAGGCGATCAGCGCGCCGGTCAGCAGCTGTTTCACTCAACCACGCTCCCGGCACTGTGGGCACAGGTGCTTGTCGCCCTTGCTCGCCCAGCCCAGTTCCTGGATGCGCGCGCTGGCGGCCGGGGCCTGGCCCTTCTTGCCTAGCTTGGCGTCGTTGGCGAACTCGAAGTCCAGCACCGCGTCGCAGCTGTCGCACTTGACCTGCCAGTTGAGGATCTCAAGCTCGTTGAACGCCGGGCCCTGGGCCACGGCGACCCACTGGCCGTGCGGGTTGATCAGGTGGCGCACGGTCTCGACGGTCAGTCGCATGGACAGGTCCTTGCTGCCCTTGAGGGTGACCAGCAGGACGTCGCCTTTTTGGATCGAGCCGCCGTTGCCGGTGACCTGGTAGCGGCCCGGCACCAGTGCGCGGCACTCGATCAGGGTGTGTTGCGGGTTGAAAAGGGTGTAGCGGAAATCGTGTTCGACCATGGGTCCTCCAAAATTGCCGCGTATCCTAGCATCAACCGTTTACAAGATTGTGCGGATTGCCTGCCGCCCAGCGGTTGATGTTGTCCAGGGTGGTCGCGGCGATGGCGTCCAGGGCCTCGCGGGTAAGGAAGGCCTGGTGGGCGGTGACGATCACGTTGGGGAAGGTCAGCAGGCGTGCCAGCACGTCGTCCTGCAGCGGCAGGTCGGAGCGGTCCTCGAAGAACAGCTGTGCCTCCTCTTCATACACATCCAGCCCCAAGTAGCCGAGCTGGCCGCTCTTGAGCGCGTCGATCAGCGCCGGGGTATCGACCAGCGCGCCGCGGCCGGTGTTGATCAGCATGGCGCCGGGCTGCAGCTGGGCCAGGCTCCGGGCGTTGATCAGGTGGCGGGTGTGCTCGGTCAGCGGGCAGTGCAGGCTGATGATGCGTGCCTGGCGCAGCAGCTCGGGCAGCTCAAGGTAGCGCGCGCCGAGGGCGACCAGCTCGGGGTTGGGATAAGGGTCGTAGGCCAGCAACTGGCAGCCGAAGCCGGCCATGATGCGGGCGAAGGCGGTGCCGATCTGGCCGGTGCCAACCACGCCGACGGTCTTGCCGTGCAGGTCGAAGCCGGTCAGTCCGTGGAGGGTGAAATCGCCCTCGCGAGTGCGGTTGTAGGCCCGGTGCAAACGGCGGTTGAGGGCCAGGATCAGGGCCACGGCGTGCTCGGCGACGGCGTGGGGCGAATAGGCCGGGACGCGGACCACGGTCAGGCCAAGGCGCTGTGCCGCAGCCAGGTCGACATGGTTGTAGCCGGCCGAGCGCAGGGCGATCAGGCGCGTGCCGCCGGCGGCCAGGCGTTCCAGCACCGGGGCGTCGAGCTCGTCGTTGATGAAGGCGCAGACCACCTCGAAACCCTGGGCCAGCGGCGCGGTGTCGAGAGTCAGGCGGGCGGGCTGGTAGTGCAGCTCCAGGGGGCCCGCGCTGGCGGCGCGGGTGAAGCTTTCCTGGTCGTAGTGCTGGCTGCTGAACAACAGAGCGCGCATGGTTGGGGTCCTGTCTGAAATGCCACCAGTCTAGCCAAATGGTTGGCCTGGGCGTTGACCTGTGTCGCCTACGCGCTCTGGCGCGCCTGTTCGGCCAAGCGGTTGATGGCCTGGTCCAGTTCGTCCAAGGCCTGCAATGCCTGGGGGCTATCCTGCTTGAGCAAGGTCTCGCTGCGCTGGCAGGCCGCCCGCAACTGCGGCACGCCGCAATAGCGCGAGGCACCGTTTAGCCGGTGCACGCGCTCGATCATCGCTGTGCGGTCGGCGGCTTTGCGCGCGGCCCGGATGGCTTCGCGGTCGGATTCCAGCGAGGCCAGCAGCATGGCCAGCATGTCCGCCGCCAAGTCCGCCTTGCCGGCAGCCAGACGCAGGCCTTCCTCCGGGTCGAGCACCTTCAGCTCGCTGCTGTCGGCCAGGCGTTCGCTGGCGCGTTCCGGTGGCGGCGCGCCCAGGCTCAGGCCGGTCCACTTCATCACCACCTGGGCCAGCTGGCGCTCGCTGATCGGCTTGGTCAGGTAGTCGTCCATGCCGCTGTGCAGCAGGGCGCGCTTTTCGTTGGCCATGGCGTGGGCGGTGAGGGCCACGATCGGCAGGGGCGGGCCGCTCTGGCTGCTTTCCCACTGGCGGATCTGCTCGGTGCAGGCGCGGCCATCCATGCCGGGCATCTGCACATCCATCAGCACCAGGTCGAACGGTTCGTCCTGCACGGCCTGTACCGCGCCGTAGCCATTGTCCACCGCCAGCACCTCGGCGCCCATGCCTTCGAGCAGGGTCTGCACCAGCAGCAGGTTGGCCGGGTTGTCGTCGACGCAGAGGATTTTCGGCATGCGCTGGCCCGTGTGGTTGCGCTGCTCGCACACCGGGCGGCGCGGTTGCACCAGTTCTAGCAGCAGGCGGCGCAGCTTGCGGGTGCAGGTCGGCTTGGCCAGCAATTGGCCGTGGGCGTTGGGCAGGTAGGGGTGGTAGAGCGGCTGTTCGGTGGTCGGGCAGAGCACCACGCACTGGCAGCCTAGGCGCTCAAGCTGCTGGTGGTAATGGCCCAGCTGTTCCGGCGACAGGCTGCCCAGGTTGACCCCGAGCACGGCGAACTCGAAGGGTTGTCCGGCCTGGCTGGCGGCCTGCGCGCCTTGCAGCAGTTGGTCGCAGGACGCGAACACGCTGACCGCCAGGCCGCAGTCCTCCAGTTGGTGTTCCAGCGCCTGTCGTGCCAAGTCGTGGCTGTCGACGATGGCCACGCGGCGGCCGAGCAGGGCCTGGGCGGGCTGCTCCTCGGCGTCGTCGTGAGCCTTGGGCAGGTTGAGGCTGATCCAGAACTGCGAGCCTTCGCCGGGCGTGCTGTCGACACCGATCTCGCCACCCATCTGCTCGATCAGGCGCTTGGAGATCACCAGCCCCAGGCCGGTACCGCCGGGCTGGCGCGACAACGAGTTGTCGGCCTGGCTGAAGGCCTGGAACAGGGTGCGCACATCCTGGGGCGAGAGGCCGATGCCGGTGTCCTGAACGCTAATGCGCAGTTGCACGCTGTCTTCCTGCTCGTCCTCAAGCATGGCGCGTACGACGATGGTGCCTTCGCGGGTAAACTTGATGGCGTTACTCACCAGGTTGGTGAGGATCTGCTTGAGCCGCAGCGGGTCGCCCACCAGCGACAGCGGCGTGTCGCGGTAGACCAGGCTGAGCAGCTCCAGCTGCTTGGCGTGGGCGGCCGGGGCAAGGATGGTCAGGGTGTCCTGAATCAGGTCGCGCAGGTTCAGCGGGATGCTATCGAGCACCAGCTTGCCGGCCTCGATCTTGGAGAAGTCTAGGATCTCGTTGATGATCCCCAGCAGGTTGTCGGCGGACTTCTCGATGGTGCCGAGGTAGTCAAGCTGGCGCGGGGTCAGCTCGCTCTTCTGCAACAGGTGGGTGAAGCCGAGGATGCCGTTGAGCGGGGTACGGATCTCATGGCTCATGTTGGCGAGGAACTCGGACTTGATCCGGCTGGCCTCCAGGGCCTCCTTGCGCGCCATGTCCAGCTCGATGTTCTGGATCTCGATGGTCTCCAGATTCTGGCGCACATCCTCGGTGGCTTGGTCGATGCTGTGCTGCAGTTCTTCGTGGGCGCTGTGCAGGGTCTCGGCCATGCGGTTGATGCCGGCGGCCAGCTCGTCGAGTTCATGGCTGCCCATGGCCGGCAGGCGTTCGTCCAGGTGCCCGTCCTTGAGCTGGTTGACCGCGTGCTTGATGCGGTTGATCGGGTTGTTGATGGTACGGCTCATGCGCAGGGCCAGCAGCGCGGTAAGGCTCAGGCAGGCGAGGATCAGCAGCAGGCTGGTGAACAGGTTGCGGTAGCCGCGCAGCAAGGTGCCGTCGTGGGACAGTTCGATCTCCACCCAGCCGAGCAGGCGCTCGGCCTCGGCGGGAACGGCGTCGGTGGCCAGGTCGCGGTGATGGCCGAACACTGGCATCAGGTAGCGGGTGGCGTCGTTGCCGGTGCGTTGCAGCAGTTGCGTGCCGGTGCCGCCGCTGGGCGGCTGGTTGAGCATGCTCGGACCTGCGTGGGCCAGGCGCGTGCGGTCGGCGGCGAGGAACGCCACGGCGCGCACATCGGCCTGCTCCAACGCCTGGGTGGCGATACGCTCCAGTTGCGCCGGGGCCTGGCGGGCGAGGGCCGGTGCCGCCAGGGGTGCCAGTTGCTCGGCGATCATCTTGCCGCGCTGCAGCAGTTGCGTACGCAGGTCGTTCTGTTGCAGCCAGGTGAAGTAACTGCCCAGCACCAGGGCCATCAGGCTGGCGGGCAGCAAGGCCAGCAGCAGGACGCGGCTGCGGATTCCCAAACGGTCGAGCACACCTGTCTCCTGTCATGTGCTGTTAAAGGCGCAGTTCGCGCATCAGCGGGAACGTTACTCTGCGCTGAGGGGGAATGCACAGGATTTGTAATGGTTTTTGCTTTTCTCAGATGGCAGTGCCGGTGCGACCGCTCTGACCTCGCGCCAGTCGGGCGACGGTTGCCTTGTTCGGACCGCTTGTCCAATAATCGCGCAATTGAGAATTGATGGCAGTTGCCAATGCATCCTGAAGCTATTCGCGCGACCAACATCCTCGCCATCGAGGACGACCCCGTGCTGGGCGCCTACCTGCACGACGAGCTGCAGCGCGGCGGCTTCCAGGTGACCTGGTGCCGCGATGCCCTCGAAGGCCTGGAGGCGGCGGGCCGGCAGGTGTTCGACTTGGTGCTGATGGACATCCTGCTGCCCGGCCTCAACGGCCTGGACGCCCTGGTCAGCCTGCGTCGGTGCAGCGCCACGCCGGTGATCCTGATGTCGGCGCTGGGCGCCGAGGGCGACCGCATCAGCGGCTTCGAGCGCGGCGCGGACGACTACCTGCCCAAGCCGTTCAGCTTTGCCGAGCTGCGCGTGCGAATCGAGGCGATCCTGCGTCGGGTGGCCTTCGAGCGACGCGCTCGGGCGCCGCGGGAGGCGGACACCGGGCAGCTGCATTTCGACGAGCAGACCACCGATGTCAGCTTCGCCGGAGCCCGTGCCGGTCTGACTCCCAGTGAATACCGCCTGCTCGACACCCTGCACCGCAGCCAGGATGAGGTGCTGAGCAAGCCCTTCCTCTACCAGCACGTCCTGCAGCGCGGTTACTCGCGGCATGACCGCAGCCTGGACATGCACGTCAGCCAGATCCGCCGCAAGCTCAAGGCCATCGGCTACCACGAGCGGCAGGTGCGTACCGTGTGGGGCAAAGGCTATGTGTTCGGCGTGGGCGAGGCCGACTGAACCATGCTCGACCGTCACTCGTTGTTCTGGAAACTCACCGTCCTGCTGGTGGGCTTCTGCCTGTTGATGATCGGCCTGAGCTACAGTTGGGGCCGGCACATGGAAACCCAGGATGCCTTCCTGTCCGAGCCGGCGCGGCAGGTCCTGCGCGGTTACGCGGCCGAGGCCGAGCAAGCCTGGCGCAGCGGCGACCGCGAGGGCGTGGATGCCTGGCTGGCCACGATGCGCGAGCGCGAACAGGGCTGGGTGGGCGTGCTCGATGGCGATCTGCAGCCGCTGGGCAGCGCCGACCTGAGCGCAGGCCAGGCCCAGCGCCTGACCCGCCTGCGTGGCGTCGACTGGCCCATGAGTCGGCGCACCATCGGCCAGCCCTGGTTGCGCCTGCCGTTCCCCGGCGCGCCGGAGCAGGGCATGTTGGTGATCGAGCTGCCGGAGCGCTTCAACCCCGGCCAATACCGGTTGTTCTGGCGCATCGTCACCAACGGCATCATCCCCGGGCTGTTCACCTTGCTGCTGTGCGTCGGCCTGTACCGCATGCTGATCGTGCCGCTCAACCAACTGCGTGAGCAGGCCAATGCCTGGCGTGCCGACCAGTTGGCGGCGCGCCTGGACTCGCGCACCACTCGGCGCAAGGACGAACTGGGCGAACTGGCCCGCGCCTTCGACCAGATGGCCGAACGCCTGCAGGGTACCGTGGCCCTGCAGCAGCAGTTGCTGCGCGACCTGTCCCACGAGCTGCGCACGCCGCTCAGCCGCCTGCGCGTGGCCTGCGATGGCGAGACCGACCTGCAGCGCCTGCGCGAACGCCTGCACCGTGAGGTGGATGGCATGCAGCAACTGGTCGAGGACACCTTGCAACTGGCCTGGCAGGACGCCGAGCGCGCGCCGGTAAACCTCGAGCCGATCCAGGTGGCGGCGCTGTGGGATCTGCTCAGCGAGAACGCCTGCTATGAAAGCGGCTGGGCGCCGCGACGGCTGCGCTGCGAGCTGCCGGCTGACTGCTGGGTACAAGGCAGCCTCAATGACCTGGCCCAGGCGCTGGAGAACATGTTGCGCAATGCCATCCGTCATTCACCCGAGGCGGGTGTGGTGCGCCTGAGCGGTTGGCGGGAGGGCGGGTATTGGCGTATCGACCTGGAGGACGAGGGCGGGGGCGTGGCCGAGGAAGACCTGGAGCGGATCTTCGCGCCGTTTTCCCGGCTGGAGGGTTCGCGGCCAGGGGACGGTGGTTTCGGCTTGGGCTTGAGCATCGCCCGCAATGCGATCCGCCGCCAGGGTGGGCGCGTGTGGGCGGTCAATGGCGAGCGCGGCCTGCGCTTGTGCCTGCGCCTGGCTGCGGGGGAGTCGAGACCATTGCGGGACAAGCCCGCTCCAGGCACTTATAGCCACCCGTTATAACATCCAGCAATTGCGTGATATGGCCGCGCTGGGTTTGCCGGTATGATAGGTGCCCCTGCCGTCCGGATTGCGAAAACGCCCATGACCCTGCAGTACCCAACCATCGCCGAGTGCATCGGCCATACGCCACTGGTTCGCCTGCAGCGCATCGCCGGGGACACCAGCAACACCTTGCTGCTCAAGCTCGAAGGCAACAATCCGGCAGGTTCGGTCAAGGACCGCCCGGCGCTGTCGATGATCACCCGCGCCGAGCTGCGTGGCCAGATCAAGCCCGGCGACACCCTCATCGAAGCCACCTCCGGCAACACCGGCATCGCCTTGGCCATGGCTGCGGCGATCAAGGGCTACAAGATGATCCTGATCATGCCGGACAACTCCACCGCCGAACGCAAGGCGGCGATGACTGCCTATGGCGCCGAGCTGATCCTGGTGACCAAGGAAGAGGGCATGGAGGGCGCGCGCGACCTCGCCGAGAAGATGCAGGCCGAAGGCCGCGGCCTGGTCCTCGACCAGTTCGCCAATGGCGATAATCCGATCGCCCACTACAACAGCACCGGCCCGGAAATCTGGCAGCAGACCCAGGGCACCATCACCCATTTCATCAGCTCCATGGGCACCACCGGCACCATCATGGGCTGCTCGCAGTACCTCAAGGAGCAGAACCCGGCGGTACAGGTCGTCGGCCTGCAGCCGATGGAAGGCTCGGCCATCCCCGGCATTCGCCGCTGGCCCCACGAGTACCTGCCGAAGATCTTCGACGCCACCCGGGTCGATCGCGTGGTCGACATGTCCCAGCAGGAGGCCGAGCAGACCACCCGTCGCCTGGCCCGCGAAGAGGGCGTTTTCTGTGGCGTATCCTCCGGCGGTGCCGTGGCGGCGATGCTACGCCTGTCCCGCGAAGTCGAGAACGCGGTGATGGTCGCCATCATCTGCGACCGCGGCGACCGTTACCTCTCCACCGGCCTGTTCGATCCGACCTGATGTCCAGAAAGAAAAACAATACCGGCCTGCGTTTCCAGCCGGCCGGCGGCAACCGTGCCGCACAGGTACCCGTGGGCAAGAAGCAGCGCCTGTCGATCGAGCGCGTGGCCGGTGACGGTCGCGGCATCGCTTTCATCGAAGGACGTACCTGGTTCGTCAGCGGCGCACTGGCTGGCGAAGACGTCGAGGCGCGGGTGCTCGCGGCGCGTGGCAAGGTGGTAGAGGCGCGCCTGGAGCGTGTGTTCCAGGCCAGCCCCGAGCGCCGTGAAGCGCCTTGCCGGCACTACGCCCGCTGCGGCGGCTGCAACCTCCAGCACCTGCCTCATGAAGGGCAGCTGGCGCTCAAGCAGCGCCTGCTTGCCGAGCAGCTGCAACGGGTGGCCGGCGTGCAGCCCGAGGAGTGGGCTGTTCCCCTGAGCGGACCGGAATTCGGCTACCGCCGCCGGGCGCGGGTCGCGGTACGCTGGGACACCAAGGCGCGCCAACTGGACGTGGGGTTCCGCGCCGAGGCCAGCCAGGACATCGTCGGCATCGACGAATGCGCGGTGCTGGTACAACCCTTGCAGTCGATCATGCGCCACCTGCCGACCGTGCTGCGCAGCCTGGCCAAGCCGCAGGCGCTGGGGCACGTGGAGCTGTTCAGCGGCACCGCCGAGGCGGTGCTGGTACGGCATGTGGCGCCCTTGTCCAGTGAAGACCTGGCGCGGCTCGAGGCGTTCTGCCGCGAGGCCGGCGCCCAGCTGTGGCTGCAGGGCGAGGGCGAGCCGGCACCGGTGGATGCCGCGGCGCAACTGGGCTTTGCCCTGGAGCCTTGGGGCATGGAACTGGCCTGGCGGCCGGGTGACTTCGTCCAGGTCAACGCCCAGGTCAACACCTTGATGATTCAGCAGGCCTTGGCCTGGCTGGCGCCCGAGGCGCACGAGCGGGTCCTGGACCTGTTCTGCGGCTTGGGCAACTTCGCCCTGCCCCTGGCCCGCCAGGCGCGCGAAGTGGTGGCGGTGGAGGGCGTGCAGGCCATGGTCGAGCGCGCCGCCGCCAACGCCGACGGCAACAATGTGCATAACGCTCGGTTTTTTCAGGCCGATTTATCGCAGCCTTTGGCGGGCGCCGGATGGGTCGCCGAGGGCTTTTCTGCGGTACTCTTGGATCCACCGCGCGACGGGGCATTCGAGGTGGTGCAAGGCATCGCCCGGCTCGGTGCGAAGCGGCTGGTCTATGTATCGTGCAACCCGGCCACGCTGGCGCGAGACGCGCAGGTGCTGGTCGGGCAGGGGTACCGGTTAAAAAGGGCCGGGATTCTCGACATGTTTCCTCAGACGGCGCATGTCGAGGCCATGGCGTTATTCGAAGTGGGCTAGCCGGGCTGGCCCTCTTGGTGCGGCCTTCAAGGAGTGAGGGGCGCACAGGTGATAGCCAGTGCACCCGCGTGGTGCGCTGTATGGAAAGGTAAAACAAAGATGGTACAGGTGAGAGTGCACCAGCCGGTCAACCACGACGGCAGTATCAATCTCGAAGCATGGCTCGATCATGTGGTGAGCGTCGATTCGCAGCTCGATCGCCCGGGGCTGAAAGAGGCCTGCGAGTTCGCCCATGAGGTCGAGAAAAAAGGCAATCCAGCCAAGCATTCCTGGGCCGACGGCACCTCCAGTTTCCAGGCTGGGCTGGAGATCGCCGAAATCCTCGCCGACCTCAAGCTCGACCAGGATTCGCTGGTCGCCGCGGTGATCTACCGCTCGGTGCGCGAAGGCAAGGTGACCCTGGCTGAAGTCGGTCAGCGCTTTGGCCCGGTGGTGTCCAAGCTGATCGACGGCGTGCTGCGTATGGCGGCCATCAGTGCCAGCCTCAGCCCGCGCCAGTCGTTGGTACTTGGTTCCCAGGCGCAGGTCGAAAACCTGCGCAAGATGCTGGTGGCCATGGTCGACGACGTGCGCGTGGCGCTGATCAAGCTCGCCGAACGTACCTGTGCCATTCGTGCGGTCAAGGGCGCCGACGACGAGAAGCGCCTGCGCGTGGCACGTGAGGTGTTCGACATCTATGCGCCGCTGGCGCACCGGCTGGGCATCGGTCATATCAAGTGGGAACTCGAGGACCTGTCGTTCCGCTACCTTGAGCCCGACCAGTACAAGCAGATCGCCAAGCTGCTGCACGAGCGCCGGCTGGACCGCGAGCGCTTCATCAGCGACGTGATGAACCAGCTTCAGAACGAGCTGCTGGCCACCGGCGTCAACGCCGACATCAGTGGCCGGGCGAAACACATCTATTCGATCTGGCGCAAGATGCAGCGCAAGGGCCTGGAATTCAGCCAGATCTACGACGTGCGCGCAGTGCGCGTGTTGGTGCCGGAAGTGCGCGACTGCTACACCGCGCTGGGCATCGTGCACACCCTGTGGCGGCACATCCCCAAGGAGTTCGACGACTACATCGCCAACCCCAAGGAAAACGGCTACCGCTCCCTGCACACCGCAGTGATTGGCCCCGAGGGCAAGGTGCTGGAGGTGCAGATCCGCACCCACGCCATGCACGAGGAAGCCGAGCTGGGCGTGTGCGCGCACTGGCGCTATAAGGGCACCGACGTCAAGCCCAGCTCCAACCACTACGAAGAGAAGATCTCCTGGCTGCGCCAGGTGCTGGAGTGGCACGAGGAACTGGGCGACATCGGCGGCCTGGCCGAACAGCTGCGTGTCGATATCGAGCCGGACCGGGTCTACGTGTTCACCCCTGACGGTCACGCCATCGACCTGCCCAAGGGCGCCACGCCGCTGGACTTCGCCTACCGGGTGCACACCGAGATCGGCCACAACTGCCGGGGCGCCAAGATCAACGGCCGCATCGTGCCGTTGAACTACAGCCTGCAGACCGGCGAGCAGGTGGAGATCATCACCAGCAAGCACGGCAGCCCGAGCCGCGACTGGCTGAACTCCAACCTGGGCTACGTGACCACCTCGCGGGCCCGGGCCAAGATCGTCCACTGGTTCAAGCTGCAGGCCCGCGACCAGAACGTGGCCGCCGGCAAGACCCTGATCGAGCGCGAACTGAGCCGATTGGGCCTGCCCCAGGTGGACTTCGAACGCCTGGCGGAAAAGGCCAACGTCAAGACTGCCGAGGACATGTTCGCCGCCCTTGGCGCCGGCGACCTGCGCCTGGCGCACATGGTCAACGCCGCCCAGCAACTGCTCGAACCCGAGCGCCTGGAACCGGTCGAGCTGATTCCGCGCCAGGCCCGGGGCATCCGCGCGGGCAAGCGCAGTGACATCCAGATCCAGGGCGTCGGCAACCTGCTCACGCAGATGGCCGGGTGCTGCCAGCCGCTACCGGGCGATGCCATTGTCGGCTATATCACCCAGGGCCGTGGCGTGAGCATCCACCGCCAGGATTGTGCCTCGGTGCTGCAGCTGGCGGGCAAGGAGCCGGAGCGTATGATCCAGGTCAGCTGGGGGCCGATCCCGGTGCAGACCTACCCGGTCGACATCGTCATCCGTGCCTACGACCGCCCGGGGCTGTTGCGCGACGTGTCGCAGGTGCTGCTCAACGAGAAGATCAACGTGTTGGCGGTCAACACCCGCTCGAACAAGGAAGACAACACCGCGCTCATGTCACTGACCATCGAGATCCCCGGCCTGGATGCCCTCGGACGTCTGCTGGGGCGGATCTCGCAGTTGCCCAACATCATCGAGACGCGGCGTAATCGCACCCCTTGAGAAACGGGGCCGCTGTGCGGCCCATCGCCGGCAAGCCGGCTCCCACAGGATCGCGCTGTACCCTGTGGGAGCCGGCTTGCCGGTGATCGAGGGCGAAGCCCTCGCCTAGGAACAGACTTGATATGACCTACACCCTTGAAGACCTGCTGCACCTCATGGCCCGCCTGCGTGACCCGCAATATGGCTGCCCCTGGGACCTCAAGCAGGACTACGCCAGTATCGTCCCGCACACCCTCGAGGAAGCCTACGAAGTCGCCGACACTATCGAACGCGGCGACTTCGAGCACCTGCAGGGCGAGCTCGGCGATCTGCTGTTCCAAGTGGTCTATTACAGCCAGCTGGCCCGTGAAGAAGGGCGCTTCGAGTTCGACGGCGTCGTCGATTCGATCACCCGCAAGCTGATCCGTCGCCACCCCCATGTGTTCCCCACCGGCGAGCTGTACGCGCCGCTGGAGACCCCGGCGTTGAGCGAGGCGCAGATCAAGTCGCGCTGGGAGGAGATCAAGGCCGAGGAGCGCGCCGAAAAAAGCGAGCCCGAGCAGTTGTCGCTGCTCGACGATGTGCCCGCGGCCTTGCCCGCGCTGTCCCGCGCCGCCAAACTGCAGAAGCGCGCCGCCACGGTCGGCTTCGACTGGCCTGAGGCGCTGCCGGTGCTGGACAAGGTCCGCGAGGAGCTCGACGAAGTGCTGCAGGCCATGGCCGATGGCGACAGCGACGCGCTGGAGGACGAGCTGGGTGACCTGCTGTTCGCCACCGTCAACCTGGCCCGGCACCTCAAGCACGACCCGGAAAATGCCTTGCGCCGTGCCAACCGCAAGTTCGAGCGGCGCTTCCGATTCATCGAACAGGCATTGCGCGCGCAGGGCCTGAACATCCAAGATCGTACCCTCGACGAGCTGGACGCCCTGTGGGGCGAGGCCAAGCGTCAGGAAAAGAACCTGCCCAGCTGCGGCTGAGCCGATGCATAAGTGAGTAGAACACCCATGAGCCTTTCCCTTCGCGACCAATTGCTCAAAGCCGGCCTGGTCAACCAGAAACAGGTCTCGCAGACCAACAAAGCCGAGAAGAAACAGAAACGCCTGGAACACAAGGGCCAGGTGGAGGTGGACGACAGCCAGAAACGCCTGGCCAAGGAAGCCATGGCCGAGAAGGCCAAGAAGGACCAGGAGCTGAACCGCCAGGTCCAGGAGAAGGCCGAGCAGAAGGCCCGTGCCGCGCAGATCAAGCAACTGATCGAGGCGACCCGTCTGCCCAAGCTGACCACCGAGGACTACTACAACTTCGTCGATGACAAGAAGGTCAAGCGCATCGCCGTCAACGCCCTGATGCGCAGCAAGCTGAGCAATGGCGCGCTGGCCATCGTCGCCCATGGTGGCGGCTACGAAGTGATCCCGCGCGAGGCGGCGGTGAAGATCCAGGAGCGTGACCCCAACCGTATCCTGCTGCTCAACACCCATGTCGAGGAAGCGGACGAGGACGATCCGTACGCAGCCTACAAGATCCCAGACGATCTGATGTGGTAAGCACGAAAAACCCCGCCTTGGCGGGGTTTTTCGTTGCAGGGCCGGGTCACTGCGCCGGGCGTTGGCGCTCGAGGTATTCAAGCTCCATGCGGTACTGGTGAGCCTGTTGCTCGTCATGGAACATGCCGACCAATTGGCCTTGCTGATGCACGTCCCAGATCCGCAGGCCAGCGGCCTGGCCTTCGTGGGACATTTTCGATTCGTCGCGTTCGGTTACCTGGACTGTCATCGTCAAACTCCACTGCTTGGGTTGGCTGCGGCACTGTGTCGCAGGACTCCTTTATAGAATTTGTTAGCAGGCTAAGTAAATAAAACAGCGATGAAACAAGTTTCATCAAGGGCAACGCATCCCTGTGGGAGCGGTGTGCGGCAAAAAAGAAACCCCGCACAAGGCGGGGCTTCGGGCGTTGCAGGCAGCGGTATCAGTTACCCTTGACCGCCTTGCCATCGACCGTGCCATCCTGCAGCACGATCACGTACTCCTTGCCGTCGGTCTCAACCTGTCGCAGCTGCACCAGCAGGTAGTCCCAGTCCTTGGCGAACCACAGCTCGGTGATGCGCTTGCTCTGGCTCGGGTCGCGCACGCGTTCGACCTTGATCGCGTCGACCTGGCCAGTCTTGGTGGTCACTTTCTCGGTGCCCAGCACGCGGAAGTCGTAGGTGTCGATCTCGTCACCGTCGACCACCTGGTAGGTCATGCTCTTCTTGCCGGCGGCCACGTCATGCTGCAGGGCCAGCTGGTAGGACGACTTGTCCAGCACGCCGCGGTTGAGCGGCAGGTTGATGGCATCGCCACGGTCGCTGCCTGTGATCTTCTTGCCGGCCCAGTCGAAGTTCAGGTCGACCTTCTTTGCCTTGCCCAGGCCGCCACGTTCGAAGTGATACTGCTGCGGCAGCAGGGTGTCGTTGTCGAACTTGAGGGTGCTTTGCTCCGTCAGGCTGGCGATCATCATCGAAGCCTTGAAGTTCAGGCTCCAGGTGCCGTTGGCGTTCTTTTCCAGGCTGCGCGCGGCGGTGCCGCTCATCGGCAGCTGTTTCCAGTCGGCGGTGTAGCTGGCCGCGAAAGGCTTCAGATCAGCTGCCTGGAGGGGCAGGGCGAGCACGGCGAGAGCCAAGAGCAGGGCGCGACGCATAAATTCTCCTAGGATCGAATCAAGTGACCGCTGGCCGCCAGCGGCTGGCCATCCAGTAATGCACCCTGTCCGCCCAGACGCAAGCGTCCTTCGGCGAACCAGCGCACCGCCAGCGGGTAGATCTGGTGTTCCTGCAGGTGCACGCGCTGGGCGAGCGTCTGCGCGGTGTCATCCGTTGCCACGGGCACCACAGCCTGTACGACCAGAGGCCCGCCATCGAGTTCCTCGGTGACGAAGTGCACGCTGCAGCCATGCTCGACGTCGCCCGCCTCCAGCGCGCGCTGGTGGGTGTGCAGGCCTTTGTACCTGGGCAACAGTGACGGGTGGATGTTCAGCAGGCGGCCCTGGTAATGGCGCACGAAATCGCCACTGAGGATGCGCATGAAACCGGCCAGCACCACCAGGTCGGGCTGGAAGCCGTCGATCAGCGCCATCAGCGCCGCGTCGAAGGCTTCGCGCCCGTCGAACCCGGTGTGCGACAACACGGCGGTTTCGATGCCGGCGGCCTTGGCACGTTCCAGGCCGTAAGCATCGGCACGGTTCGAGATGACCGCGCGGATGCGTGCCGGGCTGTCGCTGGCGCTGTTGCTGTCGATCAGTGCCTGCAGGTTGCTGCCGGAGCCCGACAGCAACACGACTACATTGCAGGGCATCAGTGTGCCTTGAGGTTCTGCAGCTCGACCTGGGCGGCGCCTTCGGCGGCCACGTCGATACGGCCAATCACCCACGGTTGCTCGCCTTCGGCGCGCAGCACGTTGAGGGCATTGTCGACCTGGTCCTGAGCCACGCAGATGACCATGCCCACGCCGCAGTTCAGCACGCGGTGCATTTCATGCTCGTCGACGTTGCCTTTTTCCTGCAGGAAGTCGAACACCGCCGGACGTTGCCAGCTGGCCACGTCGACCACGGCCTGGGCGCCCTTTGGCAGTACGCGCGGGATGTTATCCAGCAGGCCGCCACCGGTGATGTGGGCCATGGCCTTGACAGCGCCGGTCTGCTTGATCAGTTGCAGCAGCGGCTTGACGTAGATGCGGGTAGGCGCCATCAGCAGGTCGGCCAGCGGCTTGCCGTCGAGCTGGGTGTTGTCGATGTCGGTGCCGGAAACCTCGAGGATCTTGCGGATCAGCGAGTAGCCGTTGGAGTGCGGGCCGGAGGATGGCAGCGCGATCAGGGCGTCGCCGGTGACCACTTTCGAGCCGTCGATGATCTCGGACTTTTCCACCACGCCGACGCAGAAGCCGGCCAGGTCGTAGTCTTCGCCTTCGTACATGCCAGGCATCTCGGCGGTTTCACCACCGACCAGCGAGCAGCCGGCCAGTTCGCAACCGGCGCCGATGCCGGTGACCACGGTGGCGGCCACGTCGACGTTGAGCTTGCCGGTGGCGTAGTAGTCGAGGAAGAACAGCGGCTCGGCGCCGCATACAACCAGGTCGTTGACGCACATGGCGACCAGGTCCTGGCCGATGCTGTCGTGCTTGTTCAGGTTCAGCGCCAGGCGCAGCTTGGTGCCGACGCCGTCGGTGCCGGAGACCAGCACCGGCTGCTTGTAGCCGGCCGGGATCTCGCAGAGGGCGCCGAAGCCGCCCAGGCCACCCATGACTTCAGGACGTGCGGTGCGCTTGGCGACGCCCTTGATGCGTTCGACCAGTGCTTCGCCGGCGTCGATGTCTACACCGGCGTCTTTGTAGCTCAGGGAGGGTTGCTTGCTCATTGATCCAGGCCTTTAGGAGGGAGGGATTCAGAAAAACGACCGGGACGGCCAAGGCCGGTTTCAGAAACGGCGGCTGCCTGTACGTCACTGGTCTGCGAAGGCGCGCGATTTTATCAGGGTTGCCCCAAGGCGGCCATCCTCAGGCCGACGGGCAGGCGGGAAATCTGGGCAAAAAACCGTGTTTCACCCCCTGTGACTGGTTGGCGCGCCGGTGCCTGTATAAGGTATAGGCATGGCGACCCACGCAACGGGCCGGCAACGCGGAGTATTTGCCGTGGTTGCGCGGTCACAGCCGACAGGCAAGGGCGTGTCGCCCCAAGGTCATCTGGACAGGAATCCTCAATGCGTCTTCTCAATTTCCTCGCTGGCGCCTGCCTGGTTGTGGCCGGCACCGTGGCCCAGGCCGAAACCATCTCTGGCTTGTATCAGGTGCGCGAGCCTGTCGAAGGGCAGGGCAGCGAAGCCCGCGCCCAGGCGACCGGCAAGGCCCTGGATACCCTGGTGCTGCGCCTGACCGGTGATCCCAAGGCGGTGCAGAACCCGGCATTGGCCGCGCTGCGCAAGGACCCGCAGCAGATCATCAACCAGGTCGGCACCGAAGCCGGGCCGCCGGAGTCGGTGCTGGTCGAGTTCGACCCCGGCAGCACCGAGCGCGCCCTGCGCCAAGCTGGCCTGGCGCTGTGGGGCAGCAACCGGCCGTCGATTCTTGGCTGGTGGCTGAATGACAGCGTCGAGGGCAGTAGCCTGGTCGGCGATGGCCAGGCTGTCGCCGAACCCCTGCGCCGGGCCGCCCAGCACCGCGGCCTGCCGTTGCGCCTGCCGTTAGCCGACCTGCAGGAGCAACTGGTGGCCAATGCCAAGCTGCTCGAAGGCAACGACCCGGCGCCGCTGCGCGAGGCCTCCGAGCGCTATGGCGCCGATGCGCTGCTGGCGGTGCATGCCCATGAAGCCGACGGCAAGTGGCAGGGCAAGTGGCAGTTGTGGCTGGGCGACCAGCGCGAGCAGGGCAGCGCCGACGGCGCCGACCAGGCGGCCCTGGCCGACGCCGTGCTGCTGGCGGTGAGCAACCGCCTGGCGCCGCGTTACGTCACCCGTCCCGGCGCCAGCAGCGAGCTAGAGGTGCAGGTCCAGGGCATGAACCTGCAACGCTACGCCGAGCTCAGCCGAGTCCTGGAGCCCTATGGCGCGCGCCTGCAGATGGCCGATGGCGGCACCCTGACCTACCGCGTCAGCGGCAATCGTGAGCAACTGCGCGCGCAGTTAAGTCTGGCCAAGCTCCAGGAACTGCCTGCCGAGCCCGTGCTCGCGACACCTGCGCCAAACACGCAGGACCCGGCCGGCGCCACGCCGCCGGCCACCGCCGCCAAGCCGTTCGACGGCTTGCGTTTTCGCTGGTAAGGAGTGGCTGAATGACTGACCTGCGTCGCTGGATCTGGCTGGGCGCGGCTTTTGTGATTGCCGTGCTGCTGTACTTCCTGCACAACATTCTCTCGCCGTTCCTGGTGGGCATCCTGCTGGCCTACCTGGCCGACCCGCTGGTCGACCGCCTGGAACGGTTCGGCCTGTCGCGCACCTGGGGCGTGGTGGTGGTGTTCAGCCTGTTCACCCTGATATTCCTGGCCCTGCTGCTGGTGCTTGTGCCGATGCTGGCCAAGCAGTTGCTACGCCTGTACGAACTGGCGCCGCAGATGCTCGACTGGCTGCAGCATGTGGCGCTGCCCTGGGTGCAGAGCCGCCTGGGCCTGGCCGATGGGTTCTGGAAATTCGACAAGATCAAGGCCGCCATCGGCGAGCACATGGGCCAGACCACCGACATCGTCGGGGTGCTGCTGTCCCAGGCCACTGCTTCGAGCCTGGCGTTGATTGGCTGGCTGGCCAACCTGGTGCTGATCCCGGTGGTGGGCTTCTACCTGCTGCGCGACTGGGACCTGATGATGGCCAAGCTGCGCAGCCTGCTGCCACGTCAACGCGAACCGCAGGTAGTGGGACTGGCCGGCGAGTGCCACGAGGTGCTGGGGGCGTTCGTGCGCGGGCAGTTGCTGGTGATGCTGGCGCTGGGCGTCATCTATTCCACCGGCCTGATGCTGGTGGGCCTGGAGCTGGGCCTGCTGATCGGCATGCTCGCGGGGTTGGCGGCGATCGTGCCGTACATGGGCTTCATCATCGGCATCGGTGCGGCGCTGGTCGCCGGGTTGTTCCAGTTCGGCGGCGAGCTCTACCCGATGCTGGGCATCGTCGCGGTGTTCATGGTTGGGCAGGCGCTTGAAGGCATGGTGCTGACACCGCTGCTGGTGGGCGACCGCATCGGCCTGCACCCGGTGGCGGTGATCTTCGCGATCCTGGCCGGCGGCGAGCTGTTCGGCTTTACCGGCGTGTTGCTGGCGTTGCCGGTGGCGGCGGTGATCATGGTGCTGCTGCGGCATGTGCATGACCTGTACAAGGAATCGGACATGTATGCCGGGGAGATCGACCCCGACCTATGATCAATCGCGGGGCAAGCCCGCTCCCACGCTACCCTGGCAGAGGCTATAACGTGGGGGCGGGCTTGCCCCGCTATGCTTGTGAAACAGTGCAACTACTTGATTTTACTTGCGCTATTTCCCTCGCCGATTGTGCCGTCCGCGCTGCGGGTATAGACTTTGCACACTGTTCATCAAAGGCCCCCTGTGGTCCCCGCGACCGCCCGCGAGCATGAAACCGATCCAGTTGCCCCTGGGTGTGCGTCTGCGCGACGACGCCACCTTCATCAACTACTACCCCGGCGCCAATGCCGCGGCACTGGGCTATGTCGAGCGGCTGTGCGAAGCCGACGCCGGCTGGACCGAAAGCCTCATCTACCTGTGGGGCAAGCAGGGCGTGGGCCGCACCCACCTGTTGCAGGCCGCCACCCAGCGTTTCCAGCAGTTGGGCCAACCCGCTGTCTACCTGCCCCTGGCGCAACTGCTCGATCGCGGCGTCGAACTGCTCGACTACCTCGAACAGTACGAGCTGGTGTGCATCGACGACCTGCATGTGATTGCCGGCAAGGCGGACTGGGAAGAGGCGATGTTTCACCTGTTCAACCGCCTGCGCGACAGCGGCCGGCGCCTGCTGCTGGCGGCGTCCAGTTCGCCACGGGAACTGCCGATCAAACTGGCCGACCTCAAGTCGCGGCTGACCCTGGCGCTGATCTTTCAGATGCGTGGGATGTCCGATGAGGACAAGCTGCGCGCCCTGCAACTGCGTGCCTCGCGCCGTGGCCTGCACCTGACCGACGAGGTCGGCCACTTCATCCTCACCCGCGGTACGCGCAGCATGAGCGCGTTGTTCGACCTCCTCGAACGCCTCGACCAGGCCTCCCTGCAGGCCCAGCGCAAGCTGACCATCCCGTTCCTCAAGGAAACCCTCGGCTGGTAGCCCTGAGAACACGGTGCCAGAGCATCAAAACGGAAAAGTCACATCTTTTTCGATAAAATTTGCAAATGGGTCCGATAGAAGGCATAGTTTCCCCCTTCTAAAGGACTACAGACACGGTCGTGCCCATGCTGAAGCGCTTCGCACCCCTCGTGCCACTTGCACTTGTCACCCTTCTTTACGGCTGTGCCTCCACCGGCCCGGTCGCACCCTCGCAGGACCACCGCGTGGCCGCCGAGCAATCGGTCAAGGCCAAGGCTTCCGCCTCTTCCGTATTCACCGAGGAAGAGCTGGCCAGCGAAGACGACCTGGACGCCTTCTCCAGCAACGGCAAGCCATACCAGCTGCCTGTGCTGGCCGACAGCATTCTCGAACGCGGCATGGCCCTGATCGGCACCCGCTACCGCTTCGGCGGCACCTCCGAGAAGTCCGGCTTCGACTGCAGCGGTTTCATCGGCTACCTGTTCCGCGAAGAGGCGGGCATGAACCTGCCGCGCTCGACCCGCGAGATGATCAACGTCGACGCGCCCAAGGTCGCCCGTAACAAGCTCAAGCCCGGCGACCTGCTGTTCTTCAGCACCAACGGCCGTGGCCGCGTGAGCCA
This sequence comes from Pseudomonas sp. P106(2024), assembly GCF_057480815.1. Classification (NCBI taxonomy): domain Bacteria; kingdom Pseudomonadati; phylum Pseudomonadota; class Gammaproteobacteria; order Pseudomonadales; family Pseudomonadaceae; genus Pseudomonas; species Pseudomonas sp. P106(2024). Next base: position 55,023 of record NZ_JBLIYU010000003.1, read on the forward strand.
TGCCGGCATCTACCTGGGTGACAACCAGTTCATCCACTCCAGCAGCCGCCGCAGCGGTGGTGTGCGTATCGACAGCCTGGGCGATCGCTATTGGAGCAAGACCTTCATCGAGGCCAAACGCGCGCTCGCCATGGCGCCGACCACGATCTCGCGCAATTGATTTGATATCAAAATGCTGTAACCTCGCACGGCGGCGTAGCTGAAAAGCTCGCCGCCGTGCGCATTTACAGAAAGCGTCTAATCTAAATTCTCAACTCTTTTTACCTTCGGCCGTGGCCGTCGGATTTTCGACAGGACGTTCGCATCATGGCGATGTTGGCGCGCTTCGCATTCTTTTCCCTGGTGGCCCTGCTTGCGGCCTGCTCCAGCCGTGCACCTGCGCCGGCGCCCACGCCCAAACAGCCGATGGTGTTCAATCAGGCGCCTTCGTCACCTGCGGCTGACGATGTATTGTTTCGCGCCATCGGCCTGGTGGGCACACCGTATCGCTGGGGTGGCAATACACCGGATGCCGGGTTCGATTGCAGCGGCCTGATCGGCTATGTCTACCGTGATGCGGCGGGTATCAGTCTGCCACGCTCGACCCGCGAGATGATCGTCATGCGCGCGCCAAATGTGGATATCAATTCGCTGCAGTCGGGTGATCTGGTGTTCTTTGCCACCAGCGGCGGGTCGCAGGTCAGCCATGCCGGCATCTACGTCGGTGAGGGGCGCTTCGTGCATGCACCGTCGACGGGCGGCACCGTGCGCCTGGACTACCTGTCCAACAGCTACTGGGCCAAGGCCTACCTCCAGGCCAAACGGGTGCTGCCGCCGGGGCATCTGGCGCAGAATCCCTGATACCTACCGGCGCGGGCAGGGTATGAACTTGGTCCAGTATTGCCTGGCTGGCATCAAGCCTGTTTGAGCAGAAGCGCCACTCCGGGATAGTACTGCCCCAGTTCGTTGTGCAGCTTGCGGTAGGCATACGGGAAGTACCAGGCAAGCGCACAGGCCGTGTGCTTCTGCAGATCGTCCACCAGGTCCTGCAGTTCCTCGGGGCTGGCATGCTGGCCGGCCTTCCAAGGTGTGACGAACAGTGCCCCGGCCTTGAGTTGGCTGCCATAGGCGATCGGCTTGGCCAGGGCGGCGGTTTCCTGCAGGGCCGCTGTCAGGTCGAGGCGAGCGATGCGCGGCCAGCGCTGGCCGGCGTGCAGGTACAGCGACTCCTCGGCGCTGCTGATCGACAGGTCGCAGCGCCCGTCGCGCTCGCCCTCGTCGCGCTGTTTCTTGCTCATGTGCCGTTCCAGCGCCACCAACTCACCCTGCCAGGCGGCAGCGGCGAGCAGGCCGACGTTGCTGGCTGTGCCGTGCCAGTAGGGCGCCTCGTTGTCGCCCTGCAACTGGTTGAAGCGGTCGATGCAGTCGACCCAGCGCTCGAGGGCCGGGCGCAGGAACTCCAGGCGCGGGTTGTTGATCATCAGGCCTTGCATGCTGCGCTCTCCTTGTCATTGTGATCCGGGTCGGCCGAGTGATGGCTATGTGATATCGCTGCTCTGAGTGTGGCACAAGCTGTTGAATCGGCCATTGATCCAGGCCAGATCGGCCCTCGCTCGATTGACGCTCCCGGTGCAACCCTCTAACCTTCGCGGCGTGCTTCAGGTGCCCCGCGAGCTGCGGTTCGGCAGGGTGAAACTGGGAAGCCGGTGGGCGCCAGTAGGCGCGAGTCCGGCGCTGCCCCCGCAACGGTAGATGAGTCGACGGCTACGCAAGGCCACTGGATGTCCATGTCCGGGAAGGCGCGTAGCCAGGGCCTGCGCCCGCTCATGAGCCCGGAGACCGGCCTGTCACTGCCAAACGGCATCACGGAGGGTGATGCGCGGTGCGATGTGGCCCTCGCCATGCCTCCTGCGCGCTCCTCGTCTGCCTGCCTTTTACCTGTCGCCGCCGCTGCGACAGCCTGCGGAGACCCCTGATGAGCGAATCCATCGAACGCGACGAACGTCACCTGGCGCGCATGCAGCGCAAGAAGGCGATCATCGACGAGCGCATCGCCAATTCCCCCAATGAATGCGGCCTGCTGCTGGTGCTGACCGGCAACGGCAAGGGCAAGAGCAGCTCGGCCTTCGGCATGCTTGCCCGCGCCCTTGGCCATGGCATGCAGTGCGGCGTGGTGCAGTTCATCAAAGGCCGCAACAGCACCGGCGAGGAGCTGTTTTTCCGCCGATTTCCCGAGCAGGTGCGTTATCACGTGATGGGCGAGGGTTTTACCTGGGAAACCCAAGACCGCCAGCGCGACACCGCCGCTGCCGAGGCCGCCTGGGCGGTGTCGCGGCAGTTGCTGCAGGACCCCTCTATCCAGTTCGTCGTGCTCGATGAGCTGAACATCGCCCTCAAGCACGGCTACCTGGACCTCGACCAGGTGCTATCGGATATCCAGGCGCGTCCGCCGATGCAGCATGTGATCGTCACGGGGCGCGCTGCCAAGCCGGAGATGATCGAACTGGCTGACACCGTCACCGAGATGGGCATGCTCAAGCACGCCTTCCAGGCCGGTATCCGCGCGCAGAAGGGCGTCGAACTGTGAGTGAGTCGCGCCAGTGTCCCGCCGTGCTGATCGCGGCCCCGGCCTCGGGCCAGGGCAAGACCACGGTCACTGCCGCCCTGGCCCGCCTGCACCGCAACCTCGGGCGCACGGTGCGGGTGTTCAAGTGCGGGCCTGACTTTCTCGACCCGATGATCCTCGAGCGCGCCAGCGGTGCCCCGGTCTACCAGCTCGACCTGTGGATGATCGGCGCCGAGGAGAGTCGCCGCCTGTTGTGGGAAGCGGCGGGCGAGGCCGACCTGATCCTGATCGAGGGCGTGATGGGCCTGTTCGACGGCACGCCGTCGAGCGCCGACCTGGCGCGCCACTTCGGCGTGCCGGTGTTGGCGGTGATCGACGGCACGGCCATGGCCCAGACCTTTGGTGCCTTGGCTCTAGGCCTGGCGCGCTACCAGCCCGACCTGCCGTTCGCCGGGGTGCTGGCCAACCGGGTCGGCAGCCTGCGTCATGCGCAACTGCTCGAAGGCAGCCTGACCGAAGGCCTGCGCTGGTACGGCGGGTTGTCCCGCGAGCGCGGCATCGAACTGCCCAGCCGTCACCTTGGCCTGGTCCAGGCCAGCGAGTTGAACGACCTGGATGCACGCCTGGATGCCGCCGCCGAAGCCCTGGGCGCCAGTTGCGATGCCGCGCTGCCGCCACCGGTCCGTTTTGCCGAGCCTGAGCCTGTGAATGTGACTGCGTCGCTGGCCGGAGCGCGCATCGGTGTGGCCCGCGATGAGGCCTTCGCCTTCACCTATGGCGCCAATCTTGACCTGCTGCGTGGCCTCGGTGCGCACCTGGAATTCTTCTCGCCGGTGCATGACCGCGAGCTACCCGTGGTGGACAGTCTCTACCTGCCCGGCGGCTACCCCGAACTGCATCACCAGGCGCTGGCCGCCAACGCGCCGATGCTGGAAGCGATCCGCGCCCATCATGCCGCCGGCAAGCCGTTGCTGGCCGAGTGCGGCGGCATGCTCTACCTGCTCGACGCGCTGACCGACGTGGCGGGCGAGCGCGCCACGCTGCTGGGCCTGCTGCCGGGCGAGGCGACCATGCAGAAGCGCCTGGCGGCCCTGGCCCTGCAGGCGGTCGAACTACCCGAAGGCACCCTGCGAGGCCACACCTACCACCACTCGCTGACCAGCACGGAGCTTGCGCCGATCGCCCGCGGCCAGAGCCCCAACGGCGGTCGGGGCAACGAGGCGGTCTATCGTCTGGGGCGTCTGACCGCCTCCTACGTGCACTTCTACTTCCCCTCCAACCCTGACGCGGCGGCGGCGCTGCTGCGACCATGAGCCGACACGCCTACAGCGAAGCCGAACGCCAGGCCATCTACCGGGCCATTGGCGAACGCCGCGACATGCGCCATTTTGCCGGGGGCGAGGTGGCCCCCGAGTTGCTCGGACGCCTGCTCGCCGCCGCCCACCAGGCGCCCAGCGTGGGCCTGATGCAGCCGTGGCGGTTCATCCGTATCAGCCAGCGTGCCTTGCGCGAGCGGATCCAGGCGCTGGTGGAGCAGGAGCGGGTGCGCACCGCCGAGGCCCTGGGCGAGCGCTCCGATGAATTCATGAAGCTCAAGGTCGAAGGCATCAACGACTGCGCCGAAGTGCTGGTGGCCGCGTTGATGGACAAGCGCGAGGCGCATGTCTTCGGCCGCCGCACCCTGCCCGAGATGGACTTGGCCTCGCTGGCCTGCGCCATCCAGAACCTGTGGCTGGCGGCACGCGCCGAAGGGTTGGGCATGGGCTGGGTATCGCTGTTCGACCCCGAGGCCCTGGCCGAACTGCTGGGCATGCCCGCGGGCGCCAAGCCCATGGCGGTGCTGTGCCTGGGGCCGGTGACCGAGTTCTATCCGGCGCCGATGCTGGTGCTGGAAGACTGGGCCGAACAGCGGCCCTTGAGCGAGATGCTGTACGAGAACCATTGGGGAGAGCGTCCATGAGCGTGGCCTTGCTGACCGTGGCGGGCGTGGCCCTGGATGCGCTGCTGGGCGAGCCGCGCCGGCGTCATCCGCTGGTGGGCTTCGGCAACTTCGCCTCGCGCCTGGAGCAACGTTTCAACGCCGGTGGGCGCGGCTGGCGCAGCCATGGCGTCACCGCGTGGTTCCTGGCGGTGGTGCCGCTGACCCTGCTGGCGCTGATCCTGTCCTGGCTGCCGTACATCGGCTGGCTGGTGGATGTGCTTGCGCTGTACTGCGCCCTGGGCCTGCGCAGCCTGGGCGAGCATGTGCTGCCGGTGGCCCAGGCCTTGCGCCAGGGGGACCTGGCCGAGGCGCGGCGGCGTGTCGGTTACCTGGTCAGCCGCGAAACCCGCGAGCTGGACGAGCCCGCCGTGGCCCGGGCGGCCACCGAGTCGGTGTTGGAAAACGGCAGCGACGCGGTGTTTGCCGCGCTGTTCTGGTTTGTCGTGGCCGGTGCGCCGGGGGTGGTGCTGTACCGCCTGAGCAATACCCTGGATGCCATGTGGGGCTATCGCAACGAGCGCTTCGAACGCTTCGGCTGGTGCGCGGCGCGCATCGACGATGGGCTGAACTATATTCCCGCCAGGCTGGTGGCGCTGACCTATGCGCTGCTGGGCAAGACCCGCCTGGCCCTGGCCTGCTGGCGCAACCAGGCGCCGCTGTGGGATAGCCCCAACGCCGGCCCGGTGATGGCCGCGGGTGCCGGCGCGCTGGGCGTGGAGCTGGGCGGCCCGGCGGTGTATCACGGCGAGCTGCATGAACGACCGCGCCTGGGTGAAGGGCCGATGGCCGACGCCCAGGCCATCGAGCGCGGCTGGAGCCTGGTGCAGCGCGGCGTGTGGTTGTGGGTGCTGTTGATCTGCGTGGGAGCCTATCTGAATGCTTGAACACGGTGGCCGCCTGCTGCGGGCGGTGAAACAGTACGCCATTCCACGGGAGCAGTGGCTCGACCTGTCCAGCGGTATCGCGCCATGGTCCTATCCGATACCGCCGATTCCGCTGGAGGCCTGGGCCCGTCTGCCGGAGACCGAAGACGGCCTGGAGACGGCGGCGCGAAAGTACTATGGCGCGCAGCCGTTGCTGGCGGTGGCCGGCTCCCAGGCGGCGATCCAGGCCTTGCCGCACCTGCGCCCGAGCGGGCGGGTCGGGGTCCTGTCGCCGTGCTATGCCGAGCATCCGCATGCCTGGGCACGGGCAGGGCACACGTTGGTCGAACTGGACGAGACCGAGGTCGAGGACGTGCTCGACAGCCTTGACGTCCTGGTGCTGGTCAACCCCAACAATCCCACCGGCCGTCGGGTAACCCGCGAACGCCTGCTGGCCTGGCATGCGCGTCTGGCCGAGCGCGGTGGCTGGCTGCTGGTGGACGAAGCCTTCATGGACAATACGCCCGAACACAGCGTGGTCGAGCAGGCCGGGCAACCTGGCCTGATCGTGTTGCGCTCGTTCGGCAAGTTCTTCGGCCTGGCCGGTGTGCGGTTGGGCTTCGTCGTCGCCCAGGCGGATGTGCTGCGACGTCTGGCCGAGGCACTCGGGCCCTGGGCCGTCAGCGGCCCGACCCGAGTGCTGGGGCAGGCCTGTTTCGCCGACGACGCGGCGCACCTGGCGCAGATTGCCCGTTGCGCCCAGGCCAGCCAGCGCCTGGCCTCGTTGCTCGACGGCGCGGGCCTGCCACCCAGTGGCGGCTGCGACCTGTTCCAGTACGTGCGTGATGAGCGCGCCGCGCACCTGCATGACTTTCTCGCCCGCCGCGGCATTCTGGTGCGCCTGTTCGATCAGCCGCCCGCGCTGCGTTTCGGCCTGCCCGCCACGGCCGCTGACGAACAACGCCTGGCCCAGGCCCTGGCGGACTATCAGAAGGAATCGGCATGACCACCCTCATGGTGCAAGGCACCACCTCCGATGCCGGCAAGAGCACGCTGGTGACCGCCCTGTGCCGCTGGCTGCTGCGCCAGGGCATCGCCGTGGTGCCGTTCAAGCCGCAGAACATGGCGCTCAACAGCGCCGTGACCGCCGACGGTGGCGAGATCGGCCGCGCCCAGGCGGTGCAGGCCCAGGCCTGCCGGCTGGCGCCGCACACCGACATGAACCCGGTGCTGCTCAAGCCCAACAGCGACACCGGCGCCCAGGTGATCGTCCATGGCCGCGCGGTGACCAGCATGAACGCCGTCGCCTACCACGACTACAAGGCCATCGCCATGCAGGCGGTGCTGGCGTCCCACGAGCGCCTGAGCGAAGCCTACCCGGTGGTGATGGTCGAAGGCGCCGGCTCCCCGGCGGAGATCAACCTGCGTGCCGGCGACATCGCCAACATGGGCTTCGCCGAGGCGGTCGACTGCCCGGTGATCCTGGTGGCCGACATCAACCGCGGCGGCGTGTTCGCCCACCTGGTCGGCACCCTGGAACTGCTGTCGGCGAGCGAGCAGGCGCGGGTCAAGGGCTTTGTCATCAACCGTTTCCGTGGCGACATTGCCTTGCTGCAACCGGGCCTGGACTGGCTGGAGCAGCGCACCGGCAAGCCGGTGCTGGGCGTGTTGCCCTACATCACCGACCTGCACCTGGAGGCCGAGGACAGGATCGATACCCGCCAGGGGGCGAAGGGCGAGCGCGTGCTCAAGGTGATCGTCCCGGTGCTGCCGCGAATCAGCAACCACACCGACTTCGACCCGCTGCGCCTGCATCCGCAGGTGGACCTGCAGTTCATCGGCCCGGGCCAGCCGATCCCAGCCGCCGACCTGATCATCCTGCCCGGCTCCAAGAGCGTGCGCGGCGACCTGGCGCAACTGCGCGAGCGTGGCTGGGATACCGCCATCGCCCGGCACCTGCGCTACGGCGGCAAGCTCATCGGCATCTGCGGTGGCCTGCAGATGCTCGGCGAGCAGGTGCATGATCCACTGGGCCTGGAAGGGCCCGCCGGCTCCAGTGCGGGCCTCGGCCTGCTGGCCTACAGCACCGTGCTGGAGGCCGAGAAGCAGCTGCGCAACGTGGCCGGCACGCTCGATCTCGAGCAGGTTCCGGTGTCGGGTTACGAGATCCACGCCGGGGTTACCCACGGTCCGGCGCTGGAGCGTCCGGCGGTGCTACTAACCGATGGCCGCGCCGACGGGGCCATCAGCGCCGACGGGCAGATCCTCGCCACCTACCTGCATGGCCTGTTCGAGGGCACCCAGTCGTGCGCCGCGCTGCTGCGCTGGGCGGGTCTGGCCGATGTGCAGGCCATCGACTACGAGGCCCTGCGCGAACGCGATATCGAGCGCCTGGCCGACCTGGTCGAGCAGCACCTGGACACCGCGCGTCTGCGCCAACTGTGTGGAGTCGTCTGACATGCGCAGCCTGATCCTCGGCGGCGCCCGTTCGGGCAAGAGCCGCCTGGCCGAGCAACTGGCCGAGACCAGCGGCCTGCCGGTGACCTATATCGCCACCAGCCAGCCGCTGGATGGCGAGATGAATGAACGCGTGCGTCTGCACCGCGAGCGCCGTCCGGCCCATTGGGGGCTGGTGGAGGAACCCCTGGCGCTGGCTGATGTGCTGTACGCCGAAGCCGCCGAAGGGCGCTGCCTGCTGGTGGACTGCCTGACCCTGTGGCTGACCAATCTGCTGATGCTCGAGGATGACCTGCGCCTGGCGCAGGAGCGCGATGCGCTGCTCGATTGCCTGGAACAGCTGCCGGGCACCCTTGTCCTGGTCAGCAACGAAACCGGCCTGGGCGTGGTGCCCATGGGCGAACTGACCCGTCGCTACGTCGACCTGGCGGGCACGCTGCACCAGGCCGTGGCCGAGCGCTGCCAACGCGTGGTGCTGACTGTCGCTGGTCTCCCTCTCATGCTCAAAGGACCTGCCCTATGACCCAGATGTGGTGGCGTGACGCCTGCCAACCCCTCGACACCGCCGCCATGGACCAGGCCCGCGCTCGTCAGCAGCAGCTGACCAAACCGGCCGGCTCCCTCGGCCAACTCGAAGGCCTGGCGATACGCCTGGCCGGCCTGCAAGGGCGCGAGCGTCCCAGACTGGAGCGGATCGCCATCACGATCTTCGCCGGCGACCATGGCGTGGTGGAGGAGGGCATCTCTGCCTACCCGCAGGCGGTGACCGGACAGATGCTGCGCAATTTCGTCGGCGGTGGCGCGGCGATCAGCGTGCTGGCGCGCCAGCTGGACGCAGACCTTGAGGTGGTCGACCTCGGTACCATCGACCCGACGCTGCAACTGCCCGGTGTCCATCACCTGAGTCTTGGGCCTGGCACGGCCAATTTCGCCTGTCAGCCGGCGATGAGCGATGCGCAACTGGCTGCGGCGCTGCAGGCCGGACGCGACAGCGCCCTGCGTGCACTCGACAACGGCGCCCAGCTGTTCATCGGCGGGGAAATGGGCATCGGCAACACCACCGCGGCGGCGGCGCTGGCCAGCACGTTGCTGGGCTGCCCGGCGCGTGAGCTGAGCGGCCCGGGCACCGGCCTGGACAGCGCCGGCGTGCGGCACAAGGCCGAAGTGATCGAGCGCGCCCTGGTGCTGCACGGTCTGCGCGCCGACCAGCCGTTGCAGGCGCTGGCCTGTGTCGGCGGCTTTGAGATCGCCGCGCTGGCCGGCGCCTACTTGGCGTGCGCCCAGCATGGCGTGGCTGTACTGGTCGATGGTTTCATCTGCAGTGTCGCCGCCCTGGTGGCGGTACGCCTCAATCCACAGTGCCGCCCCTGGCTGCTGTTCGCCCACCAGGGCGCCGAGCCGGGGCACAAGGCCTTGCTGGCGGCCCTGGAAGCCGAGCCGCTGCTGACCCTGGGCTTGCGCCTGGGCGAGGGCAGCGGTGCGGCGCTGGCGGTGCCGCTGATCCGCCTGGCCTGCGCGCTGCATGGGCAAATGGCAACCTTCGCCGAGGCGGCGGTGGCGGATCGCCCGGCATGATCCTCGACCTGCTGCGCCACGGCGAGACGGAAAAAGGGGGTGGCTTGCGCGGCAGCCTCGACGACGCCTTGACCGAGACTGGCTGGGCGCAGATGCGCCAGGCCGTCACCGACGTCGGCCCCTGGGACGTGCTGGTCAGTTCGCCGCTGCAGCGCTGCGCGGCGTTCGCCGATGAGCTGGGCGCGCGCCTGAACCTGCCGGTGCTGCGCGAGGCTGGTGTGCGCGAGCTGCACTTCGGTGAGTGGGAAGGGCAAAGCGCTGCGCAGATCATGCAGGTCGACGCCGATGCCCTGGGGCAGTTCTGGAATGATCCGTATACCTTCACCCCGCCGGGCGGCGAACCGGTGCTGGCCTTTGCCGAACGGGTGCTGGCGGCGGTCGAGGGTTTGCGCCGTGTGCATGCAGGCAAGCGCGTGCTGCTGGTCACCCATGGTGGGGTGATGCGTCTTCTCCTGGCACGGGCACGTGGCTTGCCGCGTGAGCAATTGCTGCAGGTCGAGGTCGGGCACGGCGCGCTGGTGCGACTGATGCTGGATCACGACGGGCAAATGCGCGAGGTAGGTTGAGATGCTGCCGTTCTGGATCGCACTGCAGTTCCTCAGTAGCTTGCCGGTCCGCTTGCCGGGCATGCCGGAGCCCCGCGAGATGGGGCGCTCGCTGCTGTGCTATCCGCTGGTGGGGCTGCTGTTTGGCCTGTTGCTGTGGCTGGCCAGCCATCTGCTGCAAGGCACTGCGGCGCCCTTGCACGCGGCCTTGTTGCTGGCGCTGTGGGTGCTGCTCAGCGGCGGGCTGCACCTGGACGGCCTGGCCGACAGCGCTGATGCGTGGCTGGGGGGCTTCGGTGATCGCGAACGCACCTTGCAGATCATGAAGGACCCGCGTAGCGGGCCGATTGCCGTGGTCACGCTGGTGCTGGTATTGCTGCTGAAGTTCTGCGCCCTCTGGGTGCTGGTCGAGCGGGGCGCTGACGGCCTGTTGGTGTTGGCTCCGGTGGTGGGGCGGGCGGCGATGCTCGGGTTGTTTCTCGGCACGCCCTACGTGCGCGCGGGCGGGCTGGGCGCGGCCTTGGCCGAACACCTGCCCCGGCGCGGTGCGGGCTGGGTATTGCTGGGCTGTACGCTGGTCGGCCTGGCGCTGGGAGGCTGGGCGGTGTTGTGGCCGCTGCTGGCGGCGTTGCTCGTATTCGTGTGGCTGCGTCTGCTGATGTGCCGTCGGTTGGGCGGAACCACAGGGGATACGGCTGGGGCGTTGCTGGAACTGCTGGAACTGACGGTGGTGGTTACCCTGGCGCTGTTAGTCTAGCAGCCCTTGGGTTTGTGTCGCTTCCACAGGGGGCAGGATGTGCCCTGCATGGATCTCGGAAACCAATTCCACGTATTGCGCTTATCCTCGTTCGCTCCTCAAAACCACCAGGAGCCCCTGCCATGCACCCCTGGATGCTCGCCAGTCTGCTGGCCACCAGCAACTGCATTGGGCCTTCTACAGCTTCCGTGAGGACAGTTGGGATGGCATGGATTACGAGCTGGGTTCGGCCAAGGTGCCGTGGCGCTATTGGCAAGCCATCGAGAACGCCGCGCCGGCCCCCTTGCCGCGCAAGGCCACGGCTGAGTTCGAGCCGATCCGCCAGCGCCTGCTACCCAAACCGACACCGTGAAGTTTCTTGCAACATCCATAATGCGGGTATATACACGTATCCATGCTGACCAGTGAATGCATCTGTACCCATTTGCGTCGCGCCGCCCGTGGGGTGAGCCGACATTACGACGAGGCCCTTGCCGGCTTCGGCATCAATGTCGCCCAGTTTTCCCTGCTGCGCCAGGTGCAGCGCCTCGACCGTCCCAGCATCACCTGCCTGGCCGAGGCCATGGGCCTGGAGCGCAGTACCTTGGGCCGCAATCTCAAGGTGCTCGAGGCCGACGGCCTGGTGCGTCTTGCCGACGGCGACGACCAGCGCAATCGCGTGGTGCTGCTGAGCGAAGCGGGCAGGGCGTGCCTGGACGCCGCCTACCCGGCTTGGCAGCAGGCCCAGAGGCAGTTGGTGGAACGGCTGGGCGAAAGCCAGCGTGACGAGTTGGTGCGCTTGCTGGAGCAGCTTGCCTGAACGACTACGATAGAAAGCGGGTATATACCCGCATAAACCTTGCGATGGGCTGGAGACAACGACAATGACTTCCCTTTGGCGGAGCAGCGGTTGGGTACTTCTGGGGGCGGCGCTGATCCTGGCGCTGTCGCTGGGGGTGCGACATGGTTTCGGCCTGTTCCTGGCGCCGATGAGCGCCGAGTTCGGCTGGGGCCGTGAGGTGTTCGCCTTCGCCATCGCCTTGCAGAACCTGATCTGGGGCCTGGCCCAGCCGTTTACCGGCGCCCTGGCCGACCGCCTGGGCGCGGCCAAGGTGGTGGTGATCGGCGGCATCCTCTACACCGCTGGCCTGGTGATGATGGGCATGGCCGACTCGGCCTGGTCGCTGTCGCTGAGCGCCGGCCTGCTGATCGGCATCGGCCTGTCCGGCACCTCGTTCTCGGTGATCCTTGGGGTGGTCGGGCGCGCCGTGCCGCCGGAAAAGCGCAGCATGGCCATGGGTATCGCCAGCGCCGCCGGCTCCTTTGGCCAGTTCGCCATGCTTCCCGGCACCTTGGGCCTTATCCAGTGGCTGGGTTGGTCGGCGGCCTTGCTGGTGCTGGGCCTGATGGTGGCGTTGATCGTGCCGTTCGTAGGCCTGTTGCGTGATAACCCGCTGCCTAGCCATGGCGCCGAACAGAGCCTTGGCCAGGCGCTGCGCGAAGCTTGCTCGCACTCCGGCTTCTGCTTGCTGGCGCTAGGCTTCTTCGTCTGCGGCTTCCAGGTAGTGTTCATCGGCGTGCACCTGCCGGCCTACCTGGTCGACCAGCACTTGCCGGCGATCACCGGCACCACCGTGCTGGCGCTGGTCGGCCTGTTCAATATCGTCGGCACCTATACCGCCGGCTGGCTCGGCGGGCGCATGTCCAAGCCGCGCCTGCTGACCGGCTTGTACCTGCTGCGCGCCGTGGTCATCGTGCTGTTCCTCTGGGCGCCGGTGACCCAGTTCAGTGCCTACTTGTTCGGTATTGCCATGGGCCTGCTGTGGCTGTCCACGGTGCCGCTGACCAACGGCACCGTTGCCACGCTGTTCGGCGTGCGCAACCTGTCGATGCTCGGCGGTATCGTGTTCCTGTTCCACCAGCTGGGCGCGTTCCTCGGCGGCTGGCTGGGTGGGGTGGTCTATGACCAGACCGGCAGCTATGACCTGGTGTGGCAGATCTCGATCCTGCTCAGCCTGCTGGCCGCGGCCCTTAACTGGCCGGTGCGCGAGCGCCCGGTCGCCCGCCTGCAGGCCCAGGCCGCGTGAACGGCCTGCTCGGGCGTGGCTTGCTGCTGATCGCCGCGATACTGGTGCTGGCGCTGGTGTGGTGGGGCTGGCACAAGGGCGGGCTGGCGTTGATGCAGTTGGGCATGAGCCTGTGTTAAGCGCTACCCTGCACAATCAAGGAATCATGTGCAGGAGACCGCTATCATGCATGCCCGCTGGCTAACCCTCCCTTTGCTGGCCCTGGCCGCAGCCACTTCGAGCTGGGCAGCCGATTGTCCGGCGTTGCTCCAGGGCAGCCTGCCGGAGCTGCGCGGCAAGGAGCAGATTGACCTGTGCCAGCGTTTCGCCGGCAAGCCGCTGGTGGTGATCAACACCGCCAGCTACTGCGGCTTCGCCCCGCAGTTCGAAGGCCTCGAAGCTACCTATAAGGACTACCGCGAACAGGGCCTGGAAATGCTCGGCGTGCCGTCCAACGACTTCAAGCAGGAAGACGCCGACAGCGACAAGACCGCCAAGGTCTGCTATGCCAACTACGGCGTGACCTTCACCATGACCAAGGCCCAGCCGGTGCGCGGCAAGGACGCGATCCCGCTGTTCGTCGAGCTGGCCCGGCAGAGCAGCGCGCCGAAGTGGAACTTCTACAAGTATGTGGTGGACCGCAAGGGCAAGGTGATCGGCAACTTTTCCAGCCTGACCAAGCCTGATGATCCGGCGTTCAGGGCGGCGATCGACAAGGCGATTGCTTCGCAGCCTTGAGGACCATGAGCGGCCTATCCGAACTGGTATATAGGCCAGTTTCGGCAGGAGGATGTTGATGGCTTCACTGAGCCAGTAATTGCCCGGATACGCGCCTGCTGGTTAGCCAACTGGTGAAGCTGCAATTATTTTTGCCCAGCTACGAAGTGACATTGTCTAGCTAGTAGATAAGCGCCTCGCTTACTCAGGGTGCACAGTCAGCGCAACCAGTCGAATGACTACGGGTCGCACCATCAATACACAGAAGAACGCTACGGGCATCGCCAGCTGGTACGCCTTGAGTACGTTGTGCAGGTAGTCGGCAGAGACCCCGCCATTGGCGGCGGTAATCACGAAGCACATCAACAATGCCATGATCGCTGACATGTAGAACGCGAACACATAGGGTGTGGCGCCTGCGCGCAATTTGCGACGATTCCGGATCGAGGACAATTCGTTCATGGGGGCCTCTGTTCGAATGAATGAGCGTGCAGGTTAACAAGGGCTGTACGCGACGCTGTAGACGCTGTTCACTGAGTTCTTTATAAAGAGAAACTTACGAATCAGCCAGGCATCCCATGGACCTGCTCAACGCCATCCGCAGTTTCATCAAGGTCGTCGAAGCCGGCAGCATTGCCGGCGGTGCTCGCAATCTGGGTCTCAGCCCCGCAGCCGTTAGCCAGAACCTGGCGCGGCTGGAGACGCATCTGCAGGTGCGCTTGCTGACCCGCACCACTCGCAGCATGGCCCTGACGCCGCCCGGCAGCCTGTACTACGAGCGCGTACGGCATATCGAGCGTGATCTTGCCCAGGCCGAGCTTGCGGTCACCACGCCGGACAGCGAGCCTCAGGGGCGCTTGTGCATTGCCTCGACATCGGCCTTCGGACGGCACGTGCTGGCGCCGCTCATCCCGGCATTTAGCGCCCGTTATCCGCTGCTTTCGATAGAGTTGGTGATGGCTGATCGCAAGGTCAATCACGCCCGCGAAGACGTGGATGTGAGCCTGCGCATCACGCCGCAGCTGGAAGACCACTTGTTGGCTAGGCATATAGCCCGTATTCCTTTCATCTGCTGCGCAGCACCCGGCTACCTGGCCAGGGCCGGTTTGCCGGCCACACCAGAGGCTTTGCACGATCACAGTTGTTTAGTGTTCCGCTACCCGGTGGATGGCCGATTCCTGCCCTGGGGATTCATGCGTGACGGTATGCGCTTCGAGGCCCGCTTCGGTCGGGTGCTGATCAGTGATGATATCGACGCATTAACCCAGATGGCGCTGAATGATGGTGGTATTACCCGCCTGGCCGAGTTCGTCGTGCGCCCGCACCTGGATGCCGGCCGGCTGGTGCCGCTGTTTGAATTCGGCGACAGCGGGCAGGCCTATGCCCAGACCGAGCCGATGGATATATACCTGTGCCTGGCTGACCGCTTTGCACTGACGACCAAGGTGCGAGTGTTCATGGAATACCTGCAGCAGTGCCTGGGCCAGCAGTGGTGCGCACAGGCATGAAAAAACCGCCACGAGGGCGGTTCTTCATGCTGCGACAGTGACTCAGAAGCGATAGGTCAGCGAAGCACCGACGCCGTGAGCGCTGTTTTCGTACTTGGCCTGGTAAGTACCCTTGGTCGGGCTTGCCAGGTTGACCTTGGTGTCTTCCTCCCACAAGTAGGAGTAGGCCACGTCGATGGTCATGTCGTCGTTGGGGCTCCAGCCGGCACCCAGGCTGAAGATCTTGCGATCGCCCGTGGGGATGCGCGGCGAACGGTCCTGGTTGTTGGTTGGCGACTGGTCGACCGAGAAGCCGGTACGCAGTGTCCACTGCTTGTTCACCTTGTAGGACGCACCAACCGCGCCTGCCCAGGTGTCATGCCAGTTTTGTTCCTCGGTGATGGTGCCGAATTGCCCACGCAGCGCCGCTGGGACTTCGTTGTCGACGGTGATGTCCTTCAGGCGGCTCCAGCGCGTGAAGGTGGTACCTGCGTACAGGGTCCACTGGTCGTCGAGCTCATGGGTGACCGAGAAGTCCACCGACTCAGGGGTCTTGATCTTCAACTCGGCATCGAACTTACTGCCACTGTACGGGCCGATCAGGACGCTGTTGACCTTGGTGTTGCCTTCGAGCTTGTAGTCCACCATCGAGTGGTAGGTCAGGCCGAGGCGGGTGTGGTCGGTGGCCTGGACCAGGATGCCGATGTTGTAGCCGACCGCGGTATCGTCGCCCTTGATTTTCACTTCGCCATCGTTACGGCCAGGGGTGAAGCGGTTGACGATGTTCGAACCCAGCTCGCCCTTGATACGGTTGATTGTCGGGCCGAAGCCTATCGACACCTTGTCGTTGAATGCATAGCTGATGGTGGGCTGGAAGGTCACCACTTCGACATGGCTCTTCTTGCCCCAGTAGCGTGCGGCATCGCCGCTGCCGTAGTCGGTCACCAGGCCAAAGGGTACATAGACGCCGAAACCGAGAGCCCAGTGGTCATCGATCGGCTTGACGTAGTAGCCCATCGGCACGCCGACGGTCGGGACCATGTTGCCGTCGGTTTCCCCCCCGAAGTTGCTGCCACGGCCTGAAATATCGGACTTGGCGAAGATGGCTGCGCCACCCACGGTGACTTCCTGACGTTTGAGGCGTGACATGCCTGCCGGGTTTCCGTAAACGGTGCTGGCATCATCGGCAGAGGAAGAACGCCCCGCAAAACCTGTTCCCATGCCGCTGACACTTTGTTCGTTCAGCGCGAAACCGCTGGCGAGCAAGTGGCTGGAAGCGAAGGCAACGGCAATACCGAGAGAGGTTTTGAGCAATACTTTTTTCATTATTAGAAACTCCTTGGGATCTCCGAGGCGGAAAGCTACCAATAAATTCCACTCCACGCTATAGGCTAGAACGCAGGAGATAGAGCGGTTTTGTAGGACAATCCGACCAAAATTCCGTTTTTTTGGGTGTAGGACGCGTTGGCTCAGGAGGCTGGGGTGAGCATTGGCTCGATACAGTGGTGCCAGGCGTGGGTGAAGTCCCGCAGGCGCCCTTGGGGCTGGAAGGTCTGCCGCCAAATCCGTGCCAGGCCCAGCAGATCGTCGGCCGCCGGCAAGGGCAGGGCTTGCTCTTCGATCAGCATCCAGGCGATGGCGGTGGCGTAGCGCAGGTTGACGGTGAGTTCGAGGTGCGGGCCGCCGAGGAAGGCGTGCTGGCTGGCCAGGCCGCGCACCAGGCTGGCCAGTTCGGGGTCGCGGGCAAGGTATTCGTCCCACAGGCAACGGTGACGATTCCCACCGATCCGGTAAAGCCCATGGCCACGTCGGTCATGCAGGGCGGCCCCCAGCGCAGACTGGCTCGCGGCAACGCCCAGTAACAAAGCTTCGGCGCTGTCGCTGTGGCGACCCAGGTAGATCAGGGTCGGCCGAATCACATATCGACTCAACTCGTTCGCAGCGATGCCCATGATGCCCTCTGCTGAAAAGGGCCGACGGGCGCTGGAGCTTGGCAGCTGGTGAGTGATCAGGCCCGCCGGAAGCGGCAGATGCCGCTCGAGTTGAAGTGTAGTGTGATAACAGTGGTGTAAAAGGCTGTTTTTAAATCGATTGCAGCCCGAAGGCGCAGGGCATATGCCCATTGGCGATTAGGCCAATTACCTTCAGGCTGGGTTTTGCATGGCGTATTCATGGCGTGAATTACCCGCCATTCATTCATGCGGTCAGCGACTGGCGGGTGCGCTCGATCACCGCTTGCAGCGGTTCTGCCCGGTTGTACTGCTCCGGATAGAGGCGCTCGCTGTGGCAGGCGATGCCATGCTCGTCGACCAGGGTGAAGCTAAAGCTGCCCTTGCGTGGGGCAACGATGAGGCACTTCAATGGGGCGAAGGCCTGGGAAAGGGTGCCGAAGGCAACCTGGATTTGTTGATGGTTACTCATATTGTTGGATGTTCCTGCGTAAGACACGGTGTTTGATCCGTGCACAATAGAAACGTTCCAGTGACGTCTTTATTAAGGAGACGCAGAACCTGACTGGAACAGGGCAGCCAGAGGGGCGCATGCAATAAGTGGGCGCTGGGCTGACTGGTAGGTACGACAGAAGGCAGGCAGCACACCGACACCAGGGTTCTGGGCGTCGGGGAAGATCCTGATCAATCTGAAACGTGATTCGTGCTGGGCAAGGTTTGCCGAGTGAATCATCGAATGGGCCGGTCCCGATGGGGCAGTGCTTGCTCGTTACCGAGCACTTGGGCTGCAGGGACTGAGTGGCCAGAATGACTTCAGCTGGGTACTAACGGGGCGCAACCCTACACGAACTTTTCGGGGTTGGCAAGTTTTTGGCTTTTCTAGCGGTAAGCCGATAATTATGTCGTCAATCGCGCCTGGTGTGAAGAGGGTGAAATGTTCAGCCAACCACCCTCCCGTACTGATTCCGTGCACCGCGATGCCATTTGTTGGTGCGGTTGTACACACTCAGTTGAACAGTTGTAACCCTCTTGCAACGTCCTGTGGACGGCTCGCCAATGACTTGACTGGGGGCTTAAGTCAATGAAAAAAAACACTAATTTTTGCTGGTGAAAAAATCGTCAGTTTGACTGAAAGCCCCATTTCACAGGGGTTTGCGAGCTACCTCAAGGGGTTGTCCACCGAGTTATCCACAGGTTCTGTGGATTGTCCCGGGCGCTTGCTCTAGGACGGGCGTGCCAGCTGTTTCATCCATTGTCCGACAATCGGTGGGTAGTGGTGGCATCGGCATTTTCCTTGGGAAAACGTCAAGAAAAAATCGTGGAAAAAAATGGCGATCAGCCGAAAGTCGCCCAGGTCAGTCCACAAAAAAAGGAGTAGAGTGGCGCGCCTCTCGAATCACCCTTGCTGTAGGTCATGAAGCTTCGCGGTAAACACCTCGCCAGTCCTGATGCCTCGCCATCGCTGCCTTCCTCCAAGCGTTTTTCCCTGAAAGTGGCCCTGTGGCTGCTCGACAGCCCGCGCCTGGGGGACAAGCCCAGCGTCAAGCACCTGGCCGGGCGCATGCTCAAGCAGCCGGCGCGCCAGGGCGTGGTGGTGGCCCAGAGCCGCCTGGGGCAGATGCTCTGCCGCGACTGCGGCAATGCCCGCGACCGGCGCATCGGTCATGAACTGCTGCGCCAGGCGGCCCGCGCCGGTGATCGCCGGGCCCAACTGGAGTATGGCCGGTTGTGCCAGGCCCAGGAGCCGGAGCAGTCCCGCTATTGGCTGGAGCTGGCGGCGGGGCAGGGCTCGCAGGAGGCGCGGCGGTTGTTGCGCCAGTGGTTCGGTAGTTAACCGGAGCAGCTGTGTATAACCATTTGTTGGGGGGCGCATGGCTGAGGTGCTCTCTTGCTGGGTACTGACCACCCAACCCTGTCACCAGGCTGATAAGCTGCGCAGCATTCGTCAATGTTCGATCGGGGTAGGCATGACAGTGGATCTGACCAGCATTTTGCTGGGCTTGGTGGCGGGCGCCGTGCCCTGCCTGGGCTGGGTCATGCAGGTTCAGCGCGGACAGGGGGCGCGCAAGGCCGAGCAGGCCTTGCTCGAAGAGCGCCTGAATGCCGCCCAGTTGACCCAGGCCGGCCTGCTGGCCCAGCTGGAGGCCAGTCGCGACGAGATCAGCGACCTCAGCGAGGCCAACACCATCAAGCAGACCCAGCTGGCCGCCCAGGGCAGGGAACTGGAGCTGCTGCAGATCGACCGCGACAACGCCCGTGATGCCGCCCATGCCTGGCACCTGGAGCGCGCCAACCGCGAGGCCGAGCTGCGCCGTCTCGAGGCCCAGGCTGCACGCCTGGAAGCCGAGCTGCGTGAACAGCAGGAGAGCCATCAGCAACGCCTCGAAGACCTGCAGGAAGCCCGCGACACCCTGCGCGCGCAGTTCGCCGACCTTGCCACCAAGATCTTCGACGAGCGCGAGCAACGCTTCGCCCAGACCAGCCAGCAGCACCTGGGCCAGTTGCTCGACCCGCTCAAGGAGCGTATCCAGGCGTTCGAGAAGCGCGTCGAGGAAAGCTACCAGCAGGAGGCCCGCGAGCGTTTCTCCCTGGGCAAGGAACTCGAGCGCCTGCAGCAGCTCAACCTGCGCCTGTCCGACGAGGCCACCAACCTTACCCAGGCGCTCAAGGGCCAGAAGACCCAGGGCAACTGGGGCGAACTGATCCTGGAGCGGGTGCTGGAGCACGCGGGCCTCGAAAAGGGCCGCGAATACCAGACCCAGGTCAGCCTGCGCAGCGCCGATGGCGAGCGCTTCCAGCCCGATGTGCTGATCATGCTGCCGGGCGACAAGCAGGTGGTGGTGGATGCCAAGGTCAGCCTGACGGCCTACCAGCAGTTCGTCGGCAACAACGACGAAGCCGCGCTCAAACAGCACGTACAGTCGCTGCGCAATCACGTCAAGGGCTTGTCCAGCAAGGATTACAGCCGCCTTGAGGGCTTGCACAGCCTCGACTTCGTGCTGCTGTTCGTGCCCATCGAGGCGGCTTTCTCGGCGGCACTGCAGGCCGAGCCCAACCTGTTCCAGGAGGCCTTTGACCGACAGATCGTGATCGTCAGCCCGACCACCTTGCTCGCCACCCTGCGGGTGATCGACAGCCTGTGGAAGCAGGAACGCCAGGGGCAGAACGCCCGCGAGATCGCCGAGCGCGCCGGCTGGCTGTACGACAAGTTTGTGCTCTTCATTCAGGACCTGGACGAGCTCGGCGCACGCCTTGCCCAGGTGGACAAGGCCTACGCCGCGGCACGCAACAAGCTGTGCGAGGGGCGCGGCAACCTGGTCAGCCGCAGCGAGCAGCTCAAGCTGCTCGGCGCCCGGGCCAGCAAGAGCCTGCCGGCTGAGTTGATTGAGCGCGCCCTAAACGATGAGGCGCTTACTGAACCAGGCTCAGATGCCGATTGAGCAGGGCGCGCAGGGCTGCCGGCTTGACCGGCTTGGCCAGGTAGTCGAGGCCTGCGGCATGCACCAGGGCGATGGTCTCGTTGCGCCCGTCGGCGCTGATCACCACCCCGGGCACCGGCTCGCCCAGGCGTGTTCGTAGCCAGCCCATCAGCCCGGTACCGGTCTCGCCGTCATCCAGGTGGTAGTCCACCAGCGCCAGGTGCGGGCGCAGGCCCTTGCCGAGCAGGGCCTCGCATTCGGCCTGGTTGCGCGCGGTCCACACCTGACAACCCCAACGGCTGAGCAGGCTGTTCATGCCGATCAGGATGCTGTCCTCGTTGTCCACGCACAATACCTGCAGCCCGGCCAGCGGCTGCCCGGCCTGCTCCACGGGGGCGGGCGTCGCGGGCGCTGGGCTGTGGGCGATGGGCACGCTGACGCGGAACACGCTGCCCTTGCCCGGCCAGGAGCGTACCTCCAGCGGATGCCCGAGCACCCGGCACACGCCGTCGGCGATCGCCAGGCCCAGGCCCAGGCCTTTCTCGGCGCGGGTCTGGTGGCTGTCCAGGCGCTTGAACTCCTGGAAGATCACCTGCAGCTTGTCGTCGGCGATGCCCGGGCCACGGTCCCACACCTCCAGCCACAGGCGTCCACTTTGTCGCCGCGCACCCAGCAGCAGCGGGCTCTTGCCGTAGCGCAGGGCGTTGGTGAGGAAGTTCTGCAGCACCCGGCGCAGCAGTTTCATGTCGCTGTCCACCCGCAGGCGGCTGCCGCGCAGGCGGAACTCCAGGCCCTTCTCGGCGGCCAGCACCTTGAACTCGGCGCCGAGGGTGTCAAACAGCTCGTTGAGGGCGAAGGGCTTGATGTCGGGGGTGACCTTGCCGTTCTCCAGTCGCGAGATATCGAGCAGGTCGCTGATCAGCTCCTCGGCCGAGCGCAGCGAGCTGTCCATGTGCTGCACCAGTTGCCGGGCCTCGTCGTTCATGGCCTCGGCTTGCTGCGACAGAGCGGCGGAGAACAGCCGGGCAGCGTTGAGCGGCTGCATCAGGTCGTGGCTGACGGCGGCGAGGAAGCGGGTCTTGGACTGGCTGACCGCCTCGGCGCGGCTCTTGGCCTCGGTCAACGCCTGGTTGAGCTGCGACAGCTCGTGGGTGCGCTCGGCGACGCGTTGCTCCAGGCCCTCGTTGGAGTCGCGCAGGGCCTGTTCGGCCTCGCGGAACGGGGTGATGTCGGTAAAGCTCATGACGAAGCCGCCGCCAGGCATCGGGTTGCCGATCAGCTCGATCACCCGGCCATTGGGGAACAGCCGCTCGGAGGAGTGGGCCCGGCCCTGGCGCATCCAGTGCAGGCGCCGCGCCACATGCACCTGGGCCTCGCCCGGCCCGCACAGACCGCGCTCGGCGTTGTAGCGGATGATGTCGGCGATCGGCCGGCCGACGCTGATCAACCCGTCGGGGTAGTTGAACAGCTCCAGGTAGCGGCGGTTCCAGGCCACCAGGCGCAGGTTCTGGTCGACCACGCTGATACCCTGATTGATGTTCTCGATGGCGCCCTGCAGCAGCGCGCGGTTGAACTGCAGCACCTCGCTGGCTTCGTCGGCGATGCGCACCACATCCTCAAGCTGCATGTCGCGGCCTTCGATGGCGGCCTTGACCACGGCGCGGGTCGAGGAGGTGCCGAGCACGCCGGCCAGCAGCCGTTCGGTGTGCTCGATCCAGTCACCATCGGCGTTCTGATTGGGGTTGAAGCCCTTGCCCTGGCGGTAGGCGAAGCGGATGAAGCTTTGCCGGGCGCGCTCCTCGCCGACGAAGCGCGCGGCGAGCTTGAGCAGGTCGTCGATCTGCACCGCCAGCAGGGGTTTGCTGGAGGGGCGGGCGCTGGTCTGCTGGCCGATGAAGCGCCCAGCCTGCCAGTGCTCGGAAACCCGTGTGCGGGACAGGATCGAAACCCAGGCGAACAGGGTGAAGTTGCCCGCCAGCGACAGCACCACGCCCTGGGTGAGCGGGGTGATCGGCAGGTTGAGCGGGTTGCCGTGCAGCCAGGCCAGCCCCGGGAACAGCTGCAGCGACCAGCCCAGGCTGTGGGCGGCGATCGGCAGCACCAGGGTGTAGAACCACAGGAAGATGCCGGCGGCCAGGCCCGCGAACACGCCGCGGCGGTTGGCCTGCTTCCAGTACAGCGCGCCGAGCATCGCCGGGGTCAGCTGGGTCACCGCGGCGAAGGCGATCTGGCCGATGGTCGCCAGGCTCGCGGTGGAGCCAAGCAGCCGGTAGCTGACGTAGGCCAGCAGCAGGATGACGACGATGGTCACCCGGCGCACCGAGAGCATCCAGTGGCGGAACACCTCGAACGGCCGCTCGGCGTTGTTGCGCCGCAGCAGCCAGGGCAGCAGCATGTCGTTGGAGACCATGGTCGACAGCGCCACGGCCTCGACGATGACCATGCCGGTGGCCGCCGAGGCGCCGCCGATGAACGCCAGCAGAGCCAGGCTCGGGTGGGCCTCGGCCAGCGGCAGGCTGATCACGAACGAATCGGAAATCACCGTGCCCGGCAGCAGCATCTGCCCGGCCAGGGCGATGGGCACCACGAACAGCGCGGCCAGGGCCAGGTACAGCGGGAACACCCAGCGGGCCAGGCGCATGTCCTGGGGCTCGATGTTTTCCACCACGGTGACGTGGAACTGCCGGGGCAGGCAGATGATCGCCATCATCGCCACGGCGGTCTGCACCACCATCGACGGCCAGTTGATGGTCTCTTCCCAGTAGTCGCTCAGGTGCACCGACTGCCGCGCCTGGGTGAACAGGTCGTCGAAGCCGTCATACAGGTTGAACACCACGAAGACGCCCACGGCAAGGAAGGCCAGCAGCTTGACGAGCGATTCGAAGGCAATCGCCAGGACCATGCCGCGGTGGTGTTCGGTGACGTCCAGGCTACGGGTGCCGAAGACAATGGCGAACAGCGCCAGCACCAGCGATACCACCAGCGCGGTGTCCTGCACCCGGCTGCCGGTGGCATCGGCGTTGGCGCCGATCAACAGGTTCACCCCCAGCACGATGCCCTTGAGCTGCAGGGCGATGTACGGCAGCACCCCGACCAGGCAGATCAGTGCCACCACCACCGCCAGGGTCTGCGACTTGCCATAGCGGGCGGCGATGAAGTCGGCGATCGAGGTGATGTTCTGCTGCTTGCTGATCAGCACCATCTTCTGCAGTACCCAGGGGGCGAAGATCAGCAACAGCACCGGCCCCAGGTAGATGGGCAGGAACGCCCAGAGCTGCTCGGCGGCCTGGCCGACCGCGCCGAAGAAGGTCCAACTGGTGCAGTACACCGCCAGCGACAGGCTGTACACCCAGGCGCGCAGGCGCGGCGGCAACGGCGTGCTGCGGCGGTCGCCATAGAAGGCGATGGCGAACATGATGGCCATGTAGGCCAGGGCGACCACGGCGATCAGCCCGCTGGACAACGACATGCAAACTCCGGAGCAAAAAAGAAAACGCGGTCCCGATCAATCAGTCTGGCACGCAGGGCGCGGTTCGTCAGCGCCGACGATGGTCGCAGTGGCAGGACGTCGCAGGGCCCGCGATCGGCCGGTATTGCCAACTAAGGCCGGCGGGCGGTGCGTGTTCCCAGCCAGTAGAACACCGCCGCCAGCATCACCGACCCGATCAACAGATAGAACACCGTCACCGGCACCACATGCCCCAGTGCCAGGCCTACCAGGATCGGCCCGAGCCCAGCGCCCAGGTTGGAGAGGTTCTGCGCGCCATAATAAACCCCGCGCAGATGCTCCGGCGCAATCAGGTCGATGAACATGAACTCGGCCGGAATCACGATGATCTCGCCCAGGGTGAACACCAGCATGGCCAGGCACCACGCCGGCGCCGAAGCAGCCACGGAGAACCCCAGCAACCCGGCAGCGAACATGGCCATGCCAGCCATCAGCCAGGGCATCAGGTGCTGACGGGTGATGCGTCGGCCGATCAGGTATTGCAGGCCGATCACTCCCAGGGCATTGGTGGTTACCAGGTAGCCGGCCAGGCGCGCCACCTCGGCGGGATCGTTCAGGGTCACCACCAGGTACTGCGAAAGGTAGGCGGTGAACTGGCCGAACACCACGGCACTGAGCACGCCGCCCAGGGTGAAGCACACCAGGCGCCGGTCGCGCAGCATGCCCAGGGCGACCTGGGCGAAGCCCGCTGCCGGCCGGTCATCGCGCAGGCTCAGCAAGCTGCGTTCGCCAAGGCGGTAATAGACCAGGCTCAGGCCGAGGCCGATCAGGGCCGAAACCACGAACGGCAGGTGGTCGTCCGCCTCGATCAGCAGCACCCCAAGCATCGGCCCCGCGGCCCAGGCGATGTTGTTGAAGGTGTACTTGATGGCGAATACTTCGCCGCGTCGGTTCTCTGCCAGCAAGGCGCAGAACCCGGCCTTGGCGGCAATGTCGACCACGGTCTGGGCCAGGTAGGCCACCACCAGGAAGCAGAAGAACAGCGCAGCCGAAGTGCTGGCCACGATGCCGACGAAGGCCAGGGCGAACACCGAGGTGCAGGCGACGATCAGCGTATGACTGCGCAGGGTGTCGACCAGGTGTCCGCCATAGAGGCTGAGCATTGATGCCAGGAGCATCGCGCCGCCGACCAGCAGGCCGGTCTGGCCGACCGACAGGCCCAGGTGCGTTGACAGGTACACCACCAGATAGGGCAGGGTGATCGCCCGGGCCATGGTCAAGGTGAAGGTGGTGAACAACAGCAGGCGAACCGCAGCGGGGTAGCCTTTAAGGGCGCGGAGCATCGACCGATCCTTGTCATTGTCAGCGGTCAAGCATATGCCAGGTGCCGGCCTGGCTGCTATATCTTTAAAATCGATAACAGATAGAGAAATTACCCGTTATATAGATATTCTTTGCAGGCATAAGATATCTCTACCTTACACAAGGCCAGGAGACACCTTATGCCATGCATCCAGACCCGCGCGCCTTCCTGGCGCCCGTTCAGCCAATTGGCCCACCCCCGCGAAGTGATCCGCCAGTTCACCCCCAACTGGTTCGCCGCGACCATGGGTACCGGCGTGCTGGCCCTGGCCTTTCATCAAGTCCAGGTGCCGGGGTTGGACAGCGTGGCCGAGGGCCTTTGGTGGCTGACCATCGGCCTGTTTACCCTGTTCTGCGTCCTGTACGGCGCCCGTTGGGTAATGTTCTTCGATGAGGCGCGGCGGATTTTCGCGCACTCCACCGTGTCGATGTTCTTCGGCACCATCCCCATGGGGCTGGCCACCATCCTCAACGGCGCCCTGGTGTTCGGCATGGCGCGCTGGGGTGAGGCCGTGGTGCCGTGGGTTGAAATGCTTTGGTGGCTGGACGTGGGCCTGGCGCTGCTGTGCGGCGTGGCCATTCCCTACCTGATGTTCACCCGCCAGGAGCACAGCATCGACCAGATGACCGCGGTGTGGTTGCTGCCGGTGGTGGCTGCTGAAGTCGCCGCCGCCAGCGGCGGGCTGCTGGCGCCGCACCTGGTGGATATGCACCGGCAATTCCTGGTGGTAATCACCAGCTATGTGATGTGGGCGGTGTCGTTGCCGGTAGCGTTCAGCATCCTCACCATCCTGATGCTGCGCATGGCCCTGCATAAACTGCCGCCGGCGAACATGGCCGCTTCCAGTTGGCTGGCGCTAGGCCCGATCGGTACCGGTGCTTTGGGCATGCTGGTGCTCGGCGGCGATGCCCCTGCAGTGTTCGCCGCCAATGGCCTCGGCGGCCTCGGCGAGGTGGCACACGGGTTGGGCCTGGTGGCCGGCATCGTGCTGTGGGGCGCGGGGTTGTGGTGGTTGCTGACAGCGGTGCTGATCACCTTGCGCTACATGCGCCAGGGCATGCCGTTCAACCTGGGCTGGTGGGGGTTCACCTTCCCGCTGGGGGTGTACTGCCTGGCCACGTTGAAACTGGCTGCCTGGCTGGAGTTGGGCTTCTTCACTGTGTTCGGCCAGGTGCTGGTGGTGGCGCTGGCGCTGCTCTGGCTGCTGGTGGCCAGCCGGACCCTGCGCGGGGCCTGGCGCGGCGAGCTGTTTGTGTCGCCATGCATCGCGCAGTCTTGAGGGTGATCCAGTAGGGGCGGCTTGCCCGCTCCTACAAGTTCCTTGTGCCTATGGACATTCCCGTGCAGATTTGTGGCTTATCACGCTGTACGTGCCTCCAATGACAAAGCCCAACCAGGTACAAGGACGATGAGTCACCCCTCGCAATTCACCCTGCTCGGCAAACGGCGCTTCCTGCCGTTCTTCATCACCCAGTCGCTGGGCGCCTTCAACGACAACCTGTTCAAGCAGTCGCTGATCCTGGCGATCCTCTACAAGCTGAGCCTGGAAGGCGACCGCTCGATCTGGGTCAACCTCTGCGCCTTGCTGTTCATCCTGCCGTTCTTCCTGTTCTCGGCGCTGGCCGGGCAGTTCGGCGAGAAGTTCGCCAAGGACCGGTTGATCCGCGTGATCAAGCTGGCCGAGATCGTCATCATGGCCATCGGCGCGACCGGTTTCGTCACCCATCATCTGGAGTTGATGCTGGTGGCGCTGTTCGCCATGGGCACCCACTCGGCGCTGTTCGGCCCGGTGAAGTACTCGATCCTGCCCCAGGCCCTGCGCGAGGAGGAACTGGTGGGCGGCAACGGCCTGGTGGAGATGGGCACTTTCCTGGCGATCCTGGCCGGGACCATCGGCGCCGGGATGCTGATGTCCTCCAGCCAGTACGCGGTGCTGGCCGCCGCCGGGGTGGTGGGCACTGCGGTGCTGGGCTACCTGGCCAGTCGCTGGATCCCCCGCGCCGCCGCCGCCGCGCCGCAGATGAAGCTGGACTGGAACATCTTCAAGCAGTCCTGGCTGACCCTGCGCCTGGGCCTTGGCCAGACCCCGGCGGTGTCGCGCTCGATTGTCGGCAACTCGTGGTTCTGGTTCGTCGGTGCCATCTACCTCACGCAGATCCCGGCCTACGCCAAGGACTGGCTGCACGGCGACGAGACCGTGGTGACTCTGGTGCTAACCCTGTTCTCGGTGGGCATCGCCGTCGGTTCGCTGCTGTGCGAGCGCCTGAGCGGACGCAAGGTGGAGATCGGCCTGGTGCCGTTCGGCTCGTTCGGCCTGACCCTGTTCGGCCTGCTCTGGTGGTGGCATTCGGGGGATGTGCCGGTCGGCGTCGTGCCCCATGACTGGCTGGCGTTGCTGGGCATTAGCCAAGCCTGGTGGATCATGCTGTCGATCGTTGGCCTGGGCATCTTCGGCGGCTTCTACATCGTGCCACTGTACGCGCTGATCCAGGCACGCACGCCGGAAGACCAGCGGGCCCGGGTGATTGCCGCCAACAACATCCTCAACGCGCTGTTCATGGTGGTGTCGGCGATCATCACCATCGTCCTGCTGAGCCTGGCCAAGCTGAGCATCCCGCAGCTGTTCCTGGTGGTGTCTTTGCTCAATATCGCGGTCAACGCCTACATCTTCCGCATCGTGCCGGAATTCACCATGCGCTTCCTGATCTGGCTGCTCAGCCACTCGATGTACCGGGTCGAGCACCGCGAGCTGCAGCGCATTCCCGATGAGGGCGCGGCGCTGCTGGTGTGCAACCATGTGTCGTTCGTCGATGCGCTGTTGATCGGTGGGGCGATCCGCCGGCCGATCCGTTTCGTCATGTACTACAAGATCTACAATTTGCCGGTGCTCAATTTCGTGTTCCGCACCGCCGGCGCCATCCCCATCGCCGGGCGTGGCGAGGACGAGGCCACCTACGAGCGCGCCTTCGCCCGTATCGCCCAGTACCTGGCCGACGGCGAGCTGGTGTGTATCTTCCCCGAAGGCAAGCTGAGTTCGGACGGTGAGATCGATGTGTTCAAGGGCGGGGTGAACCGCATCCTGCAGGAGACGCCGGTGCCGGTGATTCCGCTGGCGTTGCAGGGGCTGTGGGGCAGTTTCTTCAGTCGCGACCCGAACAAGGGTTTCTTCAAGCGCCTGTGGTCGCGGGTGACCCTGGTGGCCGGCGCCGCTATCCCGGTGGAGGCGGCGCAGCCCGAGGCGCTGCGCGAGCAGGTGAGCCTGCTGCGCGGCGACGTTCGCTAAGGGAAACGGAGGGAGGTCAGCTGGCGCTGACCTTCAGGCCGACCAGGCCGGTGATGATCAGGGCGACACTGGCCAGGCGGATGAGCGCCATGGATTCGCCGAACAGGATGATCCCGGCGATCACCGTGCCGACCGCGCCGACACCGGTCCAGATGGCATAGGCGGTGCCCAGCGGCAGTTCCTTCATGGCCAGGCCCAGCAGGCCGAGGCTGATGACCATGGCGCCGACGGTGAGAATGGTCGGCAGGGGGCGGGTGAAGCCGTCGGTGTACTTGAGGCCGACAGCCCAGCCGACTTCGAACAGGCCGGCGAAGAACAGGATGATCCAGGACATGGTAAGTCTCCATCGATTCAATGATGGGGCCGTCCCCGGTATGTTCACGCACAGCGTCGTGAGGCCGTCCTCACAGTGCGCACTATACTGCACATTTGCCGCGGGCGAGGCAAGCGTGACGGATCAATGGTGCTTGTACCGGCCATCGTCACTGGCTGGCCGGTACGCATGTACACCTACGTCAAGACCAGCTCAGGATGGGCCAGCCATTGGTCTGCGCATGCTCGCGCAGCACCTGGTCCGGGTTCACCACGTGCGGGTGATCGACCTTCAGCAGCAGCGGCAGGTCGTTGCGTGAATCCGAGTAGAAACTCGCGCCCTCCAGGTTTTCCTGTTCCTGGTCCAGCCACTCCAGCAGGCGGGTGATCTTGCCTTCGCGGTAGGTGAGCACGCCGTGGGTCTTGCCGGTGAACACGCCGTTGACCGCCTCCAGCTCGATGGCCAGGTACTCGTCGACGCCCAGGCGCGCCGCGATCGGTCCGACCAGGTGGGTGCCGCTGGCCGAAATGATCAGGATCCGGTCGCCGCGCTTGCGGTGTTCGGCGATGCAACGGCAGGCGTCGCCGTAGATGATCGGCTCGATCACATCTTCCACCCAGGGCTCGACCAGGTGCTCGACCTCTTCCAGGGTACGCCCGGCGATGGGCTCCAGGCTGAAGGCCATGTAGTCCTCCATCGCCAGGTGGCCCTTGCCGTAGGCTTCCATCAGCTCGTGGTCGCGCTTGAGGAAAGCCTTGCCGTCCACCCAGCCCAGCCGGGCCATCTGCTCGCTCCAAAGCGACGCGCAGTCGCCGTGGATCAGGGTTTCGTCCAGATCGAAGATTGCCAGTGCCATGCGTTGATGCTCCTTAGGCCACTTCCCGTAGCGCCGTGGGGTCGATCGACAAGGATACCCGCTGCCCGTCCGCGTGCAGGTCGGCCGCGCAGCGGTTGAGCACGTCGACCACCAGCTCGACGTCGCGCACCCGCACCCGATAACGGATGACGTTGCCCAGCAGGCTGTGGCTGAGGATCTCGCCGTCCAGTTCGCCGTTCAGGCCCAGGGTGATGGATTCCGGGCGGATCGCCAGGCGACCGTTGACCGGGCGTCGCAGCAGGCGGCTGGCGCTGTCGGCGTCGAGCAGGTTGTAGTTGCCGATGAAGCCCGCGGCGAACAGGTCCACGGGCGCGGTGTAGAGGGTCTCGGCATCGCCGCTCTGGACGATGCGGCCCTGGTTCATCAGGACGATGCGGTCCGACATGGTCAGCGCCTCTTCCTGGTCGTGGGTGACGAAGATGGTGGTCAGCCCCAGCTCGCGCTGGATGGCGCGGATCTGCTCGCGCAGGTGCTTGCGGATGCGCGCATCCAGTGCCGACAGCGGCTCGTCGAGCAGCAGCAGGCGCGGGCGGGTGACCAGCGAGCGGGCCAGGGCCACGCGTTGGCACTGGCCGCCGGACAGCTGGTGCGGGTAGCGCCCGGCGAAGCTGCCCAGCTCCACCAGGTCGAGTACTTCGCGCACCCGCGCCTGGCTCTCGTCGGCCTTGACCTTCTGCATGCGCAGGCCGAAGGCGACGTTCTGTTCCACGGTCATGTTGGGGAACAGCGCGTAGCTCTGGAACACCATGCCGATGCCACGCTTCTGCGGGCTCAACGGCACGATGTCCTGGCCGTCGAGCAGGATCCGCCCGCTGTCCACCGGGGTCAGCCCGGCGATGCAGCGCAGCAGGGTGGACTTGCCGCAGCCGGAGGGGCCGAGCAGGGTGACGAACTCGCCGCGCTCGATCTGGCAGTCGATGTTCTCGAACACCGGGCTGCCGGCGTAGCTCTTTTGCAGTTTCTGTACGCTGACGAAGCTCATGTCAGGTCTTGTCCTTGTTCAGGCGGTTGGCGACCCAGGTCAGCACCAGCACGAAGGCGAAGTAGGAGATGACCAGCGCGCTGTTGAAGTGGCCGCTGCTGTTGCGCATGTTGTTCAGGTACACCTGCAGGGTCTCGTAGCGGGTGCCCACCAGCAGGTTGGCGAACACGAACTCGCCGAACAGGAACGAGAACGACAGCAGCAGCGCCACCATCAGGCCCTTGCGCAGGTTGGGCAGCACCACCAGGAACGCCGCCTGCCAGGTGCTGGCGCCGAGCAGCTGGGCGGCGTCCATCAGGTCGCGCAGGTTGATGGCCTGCAGGTTGTTGGTGATGGCTCGATACATGAACGGCAGGGCGATGGTGAAGTAGCAGCCGATCAGGATCCACGGCGTGCCGACCATGGCCATCGGCCCGCTGCCGTACAACTGCAGCAGACCCACCGACGACACCACCGGCGGCACGGCGAACGGCAGCAGGATGAGGACGTTCATCAGCGCGTCGAGCTTGGGGAAGTGGTAGTGCACCACGAACAGCAACGGCAGGATCAGCAGCACCGAGAGCAGCAGCGCGCCGACGCATACCAGCAGCGACTGGCCGAAGGCGGCGAGAAAGCGCGGCTCGCTCCACAGTGCGACGTACCACTTGAAGGTCAGCCCGCTGGGCAGCAGGGTCGCCGACCAACTGGTGGCCAACGAGTAGAGCAGGGTGCCGGCCAGCGGCAGCAGCAGGATCAGGAACAGCAGGTACACCACCACGCGGTGGTAGAGCCCGCCAGCGTTGTTTTCAGCGCGCATGGTAGCTCCTCTTGAGCAGCCATTGATGGACCACCGTGACCACGGTCATCAGGCCCACCAGCACCATCGCCAGGGCGCTGGCCAGGTTCGGGTCGAGGCTGATGTCGCCGGCCACCAGGCCCGCGATGCGGATCGGCAGCACGTTGAAGTTGCCGGTGGTCAGGGCGTAGACAGTGGCGTAGGCGCCGAGGGCGTTGGCCAGCAGGATGACGAAGGTGCCGAGCAGCGCCGGGGTCAGCACCGGCAGGCCGATATGCCGCCAGAACTGCCAGTGGCTGGCGCCGAGCAGTGCGGCGGACTCGCGCCAGTCCTCGCGCAGGGCGTCGAAGGCCGGGTAGAGCAGCAGCACGCCCAGGGGGATCTGGAAGTAGGTGTACACCAGGATCAGGCCGGTCTTGGAGTAGATGCTGAAGTCGCCGAGCAGGCCCATCTGCTTGAGCAGCAGCGTCAGTGCGCCATTGAAACCGAGCAGGATGATGAAGGCGAACGCCAGGGGCACGCCGGCGAAATTGCTGGTCATGTTGGCGAAGGCGCTGACGAAGTCGCGCAGTTTCGAGTCGACCTGGCGCAGTGAATAGGCGCCCAGGGTGGCGATGACGATGCCGAACAGGCTCGACCAGAAGCTGATCTCCAGGCTGCGTTGCAACGCCTGCAGGTAGAACTTCGAGGCGAAGATCTTGCTGAAGTTGGCCAGGCCCCAGCCGCTTTCGCCCTGCAGGCTGTTGAGGGCGACCCAGGCCAGCGGCGCGACCTGGAAGATGATGAAGAACACGGCGAACGGCAGCAGGCAGAGCAGGGCCAGGTAGCGGCCGCGATGGCTTGCATTCACTTGAGCAGCTCCCGGCAGACCGGTTTGTCGTGGGCGGCGCCGAGCAGCTCGCAGATCGTGCCGCACAGCTCGGTCTGCAACGGCTTGGCCGCGGGATCGAGGCTGAACGCCTCGCCGAACACGAACAGCGGCACTTCGCGTTCCTCGGCCAGCAGGCCGTTGTGCGAGCGGTCGTTGTTCATGCCGTGGTCGGCGGTGACCAGCACCTGGTAGCCCTCTTCGAGCCAGCGCGGCAGGTAGTCGGCCAGCAGGATGTCGGCGCTGCGGGCGGCGTTGCGGTACTGGCTGCTGTCCAGGCCGTGGCGGTGGCCGGCGTCGTCGATGTTCATCGGGTGCACCAGCAGGAAGTTCGGCGCATGGCGGCGGCGCAGGTATTCGGCGTCGGCCAGCAGGTGCGAGTCGGGGTAGTGGTCTGCGTAGTAGAACAGGCCGTGCTGGATCGGCAGCTTCGGCGCGTGGGTATGGCGGTCGCGCAGGGGGTCGAAGGGTGAGCGGTTGTACAGCTCGCTCATCCAGTGATAGGCCGCGGCGGCAGTGCCCAGGCCGGCCTCGCGGGCGTAGTGGAACACGCTGCGCTGGTTGGACAGGCGGTTGACGTTGTTATGGACGATGCCGCTGTCGATCGGCGGC
This sequence comes from Pseudomonas sp. P106(2024), assembly GCF_057480815.1. Taxonomy (NCBI): domain Bacteria; kingdom Pseudomonadati; phylum Pseudomonadota; class Gammaproteobacteria; order Pseudomonadales; family Pseudomonadaceae; genus Pseudomonas; species Pseudomonas sp. P106(2024). The sequence continues at coordinate 87,884 of NZ_JBLIYU010000003.1, forward strand.
ACGCCGGTGAGGATGCATTCGTACAGCGGTCGCGACAGTGACGGCAGCTCGCACTCCACCCGGTACAGCGCGGCGCGGTCGGCCTCGACGTAGGCGTGCAGGTGGCCCATGGCATGGTGCGCGACCTGGTGGTTGAGGCCGTCGAGCAGGACCAGGATGACGTTGTGGTTCATTTATGACTCCGAAAAAGCGGGGAGGGCTTTGCCCTCCTTTCGCGACGCAAGGCCGCTCCCACAGAGGTAGTGCAAACCTCTGGGGCGACGTGGGCCCTGTGGGAGCGGCCTTGCGTCGCGATGGGCTGCGCAGCTGCCCCGGGTTGGCCCAGCCTTACTCCATCTCGATGATCACCTGCTCCTGCCACTTCTGCGGCAGGGCCTTGGAGGTCGCTTCCCAGGCTTCGGCGTTCTTGATCGGCTGGGCGGCCTTGTACTGCTCGTTGGGCAGCAGCTTGGCCTGCACGTCCGCTGGCAGCTTCAGGTGCTCGGCGCGGATTGGCCGGGCGTGACCGATGGCCAGGTTGGTCTGCCCGGCATCGCTGAAGATGTACTCACGGGCAAGCTTGGCCGCGTTCGGGTGCTTGGCGTATTTGTTGATGATGGTGGTGTAGCCGGAGGTGATCGAGCCGTCCGATGGGATCAGCACCTCGAAGCGTTTCGGGTCGATCTGGTCGCGGTAGCTCAGGCCGTTGAAGTCCCATACCACGCCGACTTCCACCTCGCCCTTCTCGAGGGTCTGGATGGTCGGGTTGGCCAGCGACAGGCGCTTCTGCTGGGCCAGCTTGGTGAACAGCTGCAGGCCCGGCTCGATGTTGCTCTCGTCGCCCTTGTAGGCGATGGCGGCGGCGAGCACGCCGTTGGCGGCCTGGGCGGCGGTGCCGACGTCACCGATGGCGACCTTGTACTTGCCCTTTTCCAGGTCGTGCCAGGTGGTCGGGCGTTCGCCTTCCTTGACCAGGTCCTTGTTGATGATGAAGGCGATGGTGCCGGTGTAGGCCAGCGCCCAGTGGCCGTCCTGATCCTTGGCCCACGCCGGCACCTGGTCCCAGGTGCTCGGCTTGTAGGGCTGGGTGACGCCCTTGGCGACCGCGATCGGACCGAAGGCGGCGCCGACGTCGCCGATGTCGGCGCTGGCGTTGTCCTTCTCGGCGTCGAACTTGGCGATCTCCTGGGCTGAGCTCATGTCGGTGTCGCTGTGCTTGAGGCCGTATTTTTTCGCCAGGTCGTCCCAGGTGCCTTTCCAGTTGGCCCAGGCATCGGGCATGCCCACGCTGTTGACGGTGCCTTCCTTGCGGGCGGCGTCTTCAAGGGCCTTGAGGTCCTGGGCCATGGCCGAGGTGCAAAAAGCGATGGCCGAACCGAGCAGTGACGCCATGAACAACTTTTTCATCCGAAGCTCCTTTGGTGGGTGCCTTGCATTCGTTGTTATGAACAGAAGCGGTGCTTGCGAACCCCTGGTCTAGGTCAGCAAACCTTGAGCCAAGGTAGGCCTGTTGCGTGACAGTTTGATGTAAGAAGAAGGAGTGGGTGGCAGGCCGATGGCTCTCGGGATACAGCGTAGACCACATCGAAAGCCTTGAATCGCGTGGCCTGGCCCGGATCTGGCAAGTCCCTGGGCGAGACTTTGTCACAGGATGTTCATCAGCCTTGCCTAGGCTTGTAGCCATCGCCACATGCCCCTTTATGGGGCTGGACTAGTCCAGATAGGTAACCTTTGATGCAAGCGACGCCACCGCGCGCGGTAACAGCCATCTGCCATGCCCTGCAGGAGCAGATCGAACACGGCCTGCTGGCCCCCGGCGGCAAGCTGCCGGCCGAGCGTCGGCTCAGCGAAGTGTTCGACACCACGCGCATCACCCTGCGCGAGGCACTGGTGCAGCTGGAGGCCCAAGGGCTGATCTACCGCGAGGAGCGCCGTGGCTGGTTCGTCGCGCCCGAGCGTCTGACCTACGACCTGATCGAGCGCAGCCACTTCCATGCGATGGTGCGCGACCAGGGGCGGGTGCCGAGCACCGAGTTGCTGTCGGCACGCCTGCAACCGGCCTCGGCGGCGATCTGCGCGCGCCTGCGCCTGCCGGCGTTGTCCAGCGTGGTGCGGATCTGCCGTTTGCGGCGCATCGATGGGCGGGCGGTGCTGTACGCCGAGCACTATCTCAACCCGCGCTACTTCCCGGGGATCCTCGAGCTGGACCTGGCCCGGTCGCTGACCGAGATCTATGCGCGGGAGTACGCCATTCACTATGGGCAGGTGTGCTTCGAGATCCTGCCGACCGCGTTGCCAGTGGCGGCGGCAGGGGCGCTGAAGGTCTCGACGGGCAGCCCGGGCTTGCACATCACCCGGGTCAACAGCGACCAGCATGGGCATCTGATCGACTGTGACCTGGAATACTGGCGGCACGATGCGATCCGCATCCGCGCCGAGGCGGGTTAGGGGCGCGAAGCGGCCCTAACTGCTAGCGCCTCCGGTCTCAGCCATGCCGCCACCGCCAGCCGTCACCACCTGCACTGACAGCCGTGGCGTCGCCAGGTCCAGACCGGCTTCATCGAGCTGCCGCTTCAAGGCCAGGTTGAACGCCCGCGACACCTCCCACTGCTTGATCGGCGCGGTCTTGAACCGCGCCCGCAGGATCGCCGAGCCCGACTCGAAGCTCTCCACCCCCTGCAACTCCAGCGGCGACCAGATGTTGCGGCGCATCAGCGGGTCGTTGCGCAGCTTCTGGCCCACTTCGCGGACCAGCGTGATGGCCTGGTCGATGTTCATGCTGTGCGGGATGGCCACGCGGAAGATCGCGTAGCCGAACTCCCGCGAGTAGTTCTTGATGCTCTTGATCTCGCTGAACGGGATGGTGTGCACGATGCCGTCGATGTCCCGCAGGCGCACGGTACGGATGGTCAGGCCTTCGACCGTGCCCAGGTGGCCGCCGACGTCGACGTAGTCGTCGATGGCCAGCGAGTCCTCGATGATGATGAACAGCCCGGTGATCAGGTCGGCCACCAGCGACTGGGCGCCGAAACCGATGGCCAGGCCGATGACGCCGGCACCGGCCAGCAGCGGGGTGACGTTCATGCCCATGTTGGCCAGGGCGACGATCACCGCGATGATGAAGATCACCACGAACATCACGTTGCGGATCAAGGGCATCATGGTCTGTGCCCGGGCGTTGGCCAGTCCGCGGCGCGAGCGCACCAGGGCATGGTGCACGGCGGTGTCGGCGAGGATCCACACCAGCCAAGCGACGATCAGCGTGCCGGCCAGGCCCAGCAGGCGCAGGCTCACTTCATGGCCGTCGCCCTCGGCGAAGCTGATCATCGAGCGGCCCCAGACGCGCAGGCCCAGCTCGATGAACACCAGCCAGATGAACAGGTGCACCAGCACGTAGCCGAAGTTGCGCAGGCGTTCGGTGTAGACCGCCTGGCGCTTGTTGGCGCGCCGGGGTTTGGCGGCGTGGCGCCGCACCAGACCGTTGAGCACCATGCACACCACTACCAGCACCGTGCACATCAGCGACTGGCGCAGGGCAGTGCTGGTGTCGCCGGCGGAAACGAAGGTGGCGAACAGCGAGATCGCCACCAGGATCAGCGCCGGGAGGTACCAGAAACTGCCGAGCAGCTCGATGGTGTCGCTCAGGGTGCGCCGGGTCAGGCGTCGGGACAGGGGCTGGTTGCGGATCAGGTGGGCGATCGGGCGGCGAAAGCGCAGGATGAACAGCCCGGTGCACAGCGCCGCGACGACATTGGCCAGGGTGGCCAGGGCGTGGGCCAGGTGGCTGCCCAGGGCAGTGGTCAGGCGTGGGTCGCTCATCGCCTCGCCGAACGCGGCGAAGCTGCCGATCAGCCACAGCGGGCGGAACGCCTGGTGCCGCAGGATATGCAGGGCGCGGTGGCGATGCGGGCCGTCGAGCAGCGAGAAAGCGATCACGCAGATCGCCGAGAACAGTGTGCCGACCACCAGTGCGTAGGCCAGCACCATGGCCATCGACTTGCCCAGCGAGGAGGGCAGGGCGAAGCTCAGGTACACGGTGAACACCAGCGCCACCAGCCACGGTCCCAGCTTGCGCAGGGCGAAGCGCACCAGGTCCCAGGTACGCGGGTGCTGGGGCAGTTCCTCGGTCAGGCCGAAGCGCAGGCGCACGCGGTGGCCGATCCAGTTGAAGGTGTAGGCCAGCAGGCTCCAGACCAGGATCACCCCGGCAAAGCCGAACAGGATCGCCGGCCACTGGTGCACCGGCACCACCAGCGCGGCCAACTCATCCTGCGCCTGGTCGATTTCCAGCGACCAGCGCTTGAACGGACTGGCATCGCCGCTGAACTGCTGCTCGAAATCGTGCAGGGCGCCACCGATCAGGCCGAGCACGCCCTGTTCGACCGTGGGTTGCGATTGTTTGCTGGCGTCGCGCAGCTTCTTCAGGTCGGCCAGCAGCTTGGCCCGTTGCTGGTCGTTCTCCAGGCTCTTGATCACCTCGTCCAGCGACTTGCCCAGCGGTTCGCTGGCTTCGGGCTGGGCGGGTGTGCTGGAACCGAGCAGGCCCGGCAGGCCGGCGGCGTGCACCGGGGTGATGAACAGCAGGAACAGCAGCGTGATGCAACGCAGGAGGGCTGGCACCGGAAACTCTACCTCAGGTCAAACGTTTGCCCGAGTGTAGTGGTTTACGACGGCAGTTTCTCGAGGATCTTCCAGCAGGTAAGGCCGAAAATGCCGAGGGTGCCGATCCACATCATCAACACGCCGACATTGCGCTCGCGCAGGCTGAAGCCGATGGTCAGCAGCATCAGGAACAGGAACACCGGCACGAACAGGGACAGGAACGGCGATGACATGAACAGCATCCTTCTGTTTTGGGGGCCATGTATCAAGCATAGCGCTTTGCAAGCGAGGCGGATTGACCGGGGGCAGGCGGTGGGCAAGGCGCGTCGGCACACCGCCGCTCCCACGGGGCCGCGTGGGAGCGGGTTGGCCGTCAGGGCAGTTCGCGGCTGCGGTAGAAGGCGCTGAGCACCTTCACCAGGTGCGCCAGGTCATGGCTGCCGCACAGTTCGCGAATCGAGTGCATGGCGAAGGTCGGCAGGCCGATGTCGACCGTGCGCACGCCCAGGTGGCTGGCGGTGATCGGGCCGATGGTCGAGCCGCAGCCCATGTCACTGCGCACCACGAAGCTCTGCACCGGCACTTCCTCGGCCATGCACAGGTGGCGGAAGAACCCAGCGGTTTCGCTGTTGGTGGCGTAGCGCTGGTTGTTGTTGACCTTGATCACCGGGCCGGCGTTGAGCTTGGGCCCGTGGTTGCCGTCGTGCTTGTCGGCGTAGTTGGGGTGCACGCCGTGGGCGTTGTCGGCCGAGACCATCAGCGAGCGCTGGATGGTGCGCACGTAGTCGTCGCCTTCGGGCAGCAGGCGTTGCAGGGTCTGCTCGAGCATGGGGCCGTCGGCGCCGCAGGCCGAGCAGGAGCCGACTTCCTCGTGGTCGTTGCACACCAGCACGCAGGTCTCGTCGCTGTCGGCACCCAGCAAGGCCTGCAGGCCGGCATAGCACGACAGCAGGTTGTCCAGGCGGGCGGCGGCGATGAAGTCGCCGTTCAGGCCGATCAACGCGGCGTCCTGGGTGTCGTAGAAGCTCAGCTCGTAGTCGAGCACCACGTCGGCGTTGAGGTCGTGCTCGCGGGCCAGTTGCTCGGTGAGCAGGGCGCGGAAGTCGACGCGCTCGTCGCCGGCCACCTGGGCCAGGATCGGCGGCAGCTCGGTCTGCGGGTTGATCTGCCAGCCTTCGTTGGCGGTGCGGTTGAGGTGGATCGCCAGGTTGGGGATTACGGCGATCGGCAGCTTGAAGTCGATCAGCTGGCTCTCCACCTTGCCATCACGGCGGAAGGTGACCCGGCCGGCCAGCGACAGGTCGCGGTCGAACCAAGGGGCAAGCAGGGCGCCGCCGTACACTTCCACGCCCAGTTGCAGGAAGCCCTGGCGTTGCAGCTCGGGCTGCGGCTTGACCCGCAGGCACGGGCTGTCGGTGTGGGCGCCGACCATGCGGATGCCGCCCAGCAGCGGCGAGAGCTTGCCGAGCTTGATGGCGATGATCGAGGAATCGTTGCGGGTCACGTAGTAGCGACCACCGGGCACGGTGGCCCAGCTGTCGCGTTCGTCCAGACGCTGGTAGCCGGCGGCCTCGAGGCGCTGCGCGAGGCTGGCGGTGGCATGGAACGGCGTCGGGGAGGCCTTGAGGAATTCGATCAGGCCGGCATTCAGGGCATCGCGCATAAGTCACTCCAGACAGCAGTGGCGCGAGTTTAGCGTAACTGCTCGAAAATTTGTGCCGGCCCTGTTGCTGGCACTATACGGCTCGAGTAATCAGAACGGCGCCGGACACTCGAACTTCAGGCGTTCGCCAGATACCGGGTGGGTGAAGCTCAGCATCGACGCATGCAGGCACAGCCGCTCATGGGCCGCCAGCGCCTCGGGGTTGGCGTACAACCGGTCGCCCAGCAGCGGGTGGCCGATCGACAGCATGTGCACGCGCAACTGGTGCGAGCGCCCGGTGATCGGTGTCAGCTCGACCCGGCAATGATCGGCGCAGCGTTCTACGATGCGCCAGAAGGTCAGGGCGTGCTTGCCCTGTTCATGGTCGACCACATGGCGCGGCTTGGTCGGCGGGTCATAGCGCAGCGGCAGGTCGATGCTGCCGCTGTCCAGGGTCGGTTGGCCCCAGCACAGCGCGGTATAGGCCTTTTCGGTCTCGCGGTCGTGGAACTGGCGCGACAGCTCGCGGTGGCTGTCTGCGTCGCGGGCGAGCAGGATGATCCCCGAGGTTTCCCAGTCCAGGCGGTGGACGATCAGGGCATCCGGGTAGCCGTTTTCCTGCAGGCGGGTGATCAGGCAGTCCTTGTTGTCCTCGGCGCGGCCCGGCACCGACAACAGCAGGGTCGGCTTGTTGATCACCAGGATGGCGGCGTCTTCGTGAAGGATCTGGATGTTCGACAGCGGCATGTTCAGGTGTTCTCTGCAAAGCATTGTGGGAGCGGGCTTGCCCCGCGACGGCCATTGGAGGCAATCGCGGGGCAAGCCCGCTCCCACAAGGTAACCCTGAGCTACTGAAAGATCAGCGCTCGGGCAGGGTGATGTTCAGCTCCAGGATCGAGCAGCTGCCCTGGTTCTCCAGCGCCACCTGCACATCGTCGTTGCCGATGTTGACGTACTTGCGGATCACCTCGACCAGCTCCTTCTGCAGGGCGGGCAGGTAGTCCGGGGTGCTGCGCTGGCCGCGCTCGTGCGCCACGATGATCTGTAGACGCTCTTTCGCTACCGACGCGCTGGTCTGTTTCTGTCTGCCACGAAAGAAGTCAAAAAGGTTCATGGTTTACTTGCCTCCAAACAGACGCGCGAAGAATCCTTGCTTCTGCACGTCGATGAACCGCAGGGGCTTCTCTTTGCCCAGCAGACGGTCGACGGTGTCACTGTACGCCTGGCCGGCATCGCTCTGGTCGTCAAGGATGACCGGGATGCCCTGGTTGGAGGCCTTGAGAACGGCTTGCGACTCGGGAATCACACCCTTGAGCTTGATCGCCAGGATCTCTTCGACGTCGGCGATGCTGAGCATTTCGCCCTTCTCGACGCGCTCGGGGTGGTAACGGGTGATCAGCAGGTGTTCCTTGATCGGCTCCTCGCCGTTCTCGGAGCGGCGCGACTTGCTCGACAGGATGCCCAGCATGCGGTCGGAGTCGCGTACCGAGGACACCTCGGGGTTGGTCACGACGATGGCTTCGTCGGCGAAGTACATTGCCAGGTGCGCGCCTTTCTCGATACCGGCCGGCGAGTCGCAGATGACGTAGTCGAAGGTTTCCTTCAGCTCCATCAGGACCTTTTCCACGCCTTCCTGGGTCAGGGCGTCCTTGTCGCGGGTCTGGCTGGCGGCCAGCACGAACAGGTTCTCCAGGCGCTTGTCCTTGATCAGGGCCTGCTGCAGGTTGGCCTCGCCGTTGACCACGTTGACGAAGTCGTACACCACGCGGCGCTCGCAGCCCATGATCAGGTCGAGGTTACGCAGGCCGACGTCGAAGTCGACGATGACAGTCTTGTAGCCGCGCAGTGCGAGGCCGGTACCGATGGCGGCGCTGGTGGTGGTCTTGCCCACACCCCCCTTGCCGGAAGTGACGACGAGAATCTTGGCCAAGGTGTTTCACCCCTAAATAAACGGGACGCGTGTCCCTGCAAATACAAAAAACGGCAACGGGAAAAAAGTTGCGCTAAAAATGCCGGCAAGTATCCGTTAAAGACGGGTGATGTTCAACACGTCGCCGGACAGGCTGACCTGCACGCCCGAGCCCCACAGCGGGTCGCGGCGCAGGTCTTCGCACACTTTGTACTGGCCGGCGATGGAGACCATTTCCGCGGTCATCTGCTGGCAGAAGATGCGCGCCTTGGTGTTGCCCTTGATACCGGCCAGGGCGCGGCCGCGCATGGCGCCGTACACATGGATGTTGCCATCGGCGAGAAGTTCCGCGCCGGGGCTGACCGAGCCTGTCACCACCAGGTCGCCGCCCTGGGCGTAGATCTGCTGGCCGCCGCGCACCGGCGAGGTGATGATGCGGGTCGGGCGCACCTCGGGTTCGGCCGGCGCCGGTGGCGGAGCTGGCGCGGGTTCGGGCTTCTTCGCTTCCGGTTCGGGCTCGAGCGGGCGTTCACGGGCACCCGACGGCGGCAGCACCGGCAGGTCGATGGCGATCGCCGCGGCGATGTCCTCGATGCGGCTGGCGCGGATCGCCAGGGTGCGCAGGCCATGGTGACGGCACACGCGCATCAGCCCGGGCAGGTCGATGGCGCCCGAGTCATGGGGCAGCTTGTCCAGGGCCAGCACCAGCGGGGTGTTGCTGAAGAAATTCGGCGCCTGCGCCACCTTCGCCGCCAGCTGGCGGTCGAGGGATTCGAGGTCGTTGCGCGCCAGTTCCAGCACGGTGATGGCAAGCATGCTGCCCTTGAGCTGGAACACGGGGGCGTTGTCGGGTGTCTGGTTGGGGCTCATGGTCTGCATAGACGGCTTGTTGCGAAAAAAGTGCCCTGACTTATAGCGATAAGACCGATTGCCCGCAACCGATGTAGAATGCCGGGCTCATGTCTTGCCGGAAGCTTCAATGGAACGCCCGCGTTTTCGATCCTCTTTCCTCCACCCGCGATTCTGGGGGCTGTGGCTGGGCCTGGGCCTGCTGTGGCTGGTCGCCCAACTGCCGTACCGTGCCCTGCTGGGCCTGGGCCGCGCCCTGGGCGCGGTGATGTACCGGGTAGCCGGCGAGCGCCGGCGCATTGCCGCGCGCAACCTCGAGCTGTGTTTCCCCGAACTGTCCGGCGACGAACGGCAATATCTGCTCAAGGAAAACTTCGCCTCCACCGGCATCGCCTTCTTCGAGATGGCCATGAGCTGGTGGTGGCCAAAGGCCCGGCTGGCGCGCCTGGCCCACATCGAGGGCATCGAGCACCTGCAGACCGCCCAGCGCGAAGGCGAGGGTGCCATCCTCATGGCCGTGCACTTTACCACCCTGGAGATCGGCGCCGCGCTGCTGGGGCAGGCCCACACCATCGACGGCATGTACCGCGAGCACGGCAACCCGGTGTTCGACTTCGTCCAGCGCCGCGGTCGCGAGCGCCACAACCTCGATTCACTGGCCGTGGAGCGCGACGACGTGCGCGGCATGCTCAAGCTGCTGCGCAAGGGCCGGGCGATCTGGTACGCGCCGGACCAGGACTATGGCATCAAGCAGAGTATCTTCGTGCCGCTGTTCGGCATTCCCGCGGCCACCGTCACCGCCACCACCAAGTTCGCCCGGCTGGGCAAGGCCCGGGTGATTCCGTTCACCCAGCGGCGCCTGGAGGACGGCAGCGGCTATCGTCTGGTGGTGCATCCGCCGCTCGCTGACTTCCCCGGCGAAACCGAGGAGGCCGACTGCCTGCGCATCAACCAGTGGGTAGAGGGCGTGCTGCGCGAGTGCCCGGAGCAGTACCTGTGGGCGCACCGGCGCTTCAAGTCGCGGCCCGAGGGCGAGCCACGGCTGTACGACAAGAAGAAAAAATGACACTGGGGCCGCGTGGTAGCGGGCTGGCCCCGCGATAGGGCGGTCACTGGCAAGCACTGATTCCAGGGAGGAGCAATGACCTCAACCACCGGCCTGATCCTCTCCGGCGGCGGTGCCCGCGCGGCCTACCAGGTCGGCGTGCTGGCCGGCATCGCCGAGCTGCTGCCCCCTGGGGCGGCCAATCCCTTCCCGGTGATCGTCGGTACCTCCGCTGGCGCGATCAATGCCGTCAAGCTGGCCAGCGGGGCTACCCGCTTCGCCGAATCGGTGCAGCACCTGACCGCCTTCTGGCAGAACTTTCGCAGCCACCTGGTGCTGCGCAGCGACTGGCCCGGGGTGATCCGCCAGGCCAGCCGCTTCGTCGGCCACAACCTGCTGGGGCTCGGCGGCCAGGTGCCGGTGGCGCTGCTCGACAGTCGCCCGCTGCGCCGCCTGCTGCATGAGCACCTGGACCTGGACGGCATCGCCCACTCCCTGGCGGCCAATCAGTTGCGCGCCATTGCCGTGACCGCCTTTGGCTACGAGTCCGGCCAGGCGGTGACCTTCTACCAGGGGCGCGACACCATCGAGCCCTGGCTGCGCCACCGGCGCATCGGCATGCCCACGCCGTTGACCATCGACCACCTGCTGGCCAGCTCGGCGATCCCGCTGTTGTTCGCGCCGGTGCGCCTGGGCGATGAGTTCTTCGGAGATGGCGCGGTGCGCCAGTCGGCGCCGATCAGCCCGGCCCTGCACCTGGGCGCCAGCCGCGTGCTGGTGGTCGGCGTCAGTGGCAACCCCCAGCGCCCGGCGCCGCCCTTGCCCACCCAGCGCGTGTTCAGCGGCCAGCAGCCGAGCCTGGCGCAGATCGGCGGGCATATGCTCAACAGCACGTTCATCGACAGTCTCGAGGACGATATCGAGTTGCTGCAGCGGCTCAACCATCTCAGCCACCTGATGCCGGCGCACCTGGACGCCCGGCGCCTGGGGCTGGCGCCGATCGAGGTGCTGGTGGTGGCGCCCAGCCAGCCGCTGGACGAGATCGCCGCCCGTCATCGGCGCGAGCTGCCAGCGGCGCTGAGGCTTTTCCTGCGTGGGCCTGGCGCTACCAAGACCAGCGGTGCGGGGGTGCTGAGCTACCTGCTGTTCGAGGCGAGCTATTGCAGCGAACTGATCGAGTTGGGGCGCAAGGATGCGTTGGCCAAGAAACGGGAGCTGTGTCAGTTCCTCGGACTGCCTGGCTGAACACTCCTGTGGGAGCGGCCTTGCGTCGCGATAGGGCTGCGAAGCAGCCCCAGGATGTGTGCCCGGTTCAAGATTGCCGGGGCCGCTTTGCGGCCCTTTCCGACCGGTCCGACGCCTCGGCAAGGCCGCTCCCACAGCGCTTATTCGGCGATCTGCAACTTGCGCGCCTGGGTATACACATACCGTAGCTTCTCGTATTCGAACGGCGAGTTGGTCTGCCCGTAGCGGAAGTTGGTGCTGTAGCGCTTGTCCACCGCCCGCAGCACGGTGAGCTCCGGGTGGTCGCTGGCGGTGTCGGGCACGTTCAGGTAGTTGATCTCCTTCTCCCCCACGTAGTCGACCACCAGTCCGGTGGTATCGCGCAGGTTCGATGGCCCGAGGATCGGCAGCATCAGGTATGGCCCGTCCGGTACCCCGTAGAAGCCCAAGGTTTGGCCGAAGTCCTCGCTCTGCCGGGGCAGCCCCATCTTGGTCGCCGGGTCCCACAGGCCGCCGACACCGATGATGGTGTTGAACATCAGCCGCGCGGTGATTTCTGCTGAACGCTTGGGCTTGAGCTGCAGCACGCTGTTGAACAGGTTGGGCACGTCGCCCAGGTTGTTGAAGAAGTTGCTCACCCCGGTGCGCACGAAGCTGGGAGTGACGTAGCGGTAGCCATCGACCACCGGCAGGAACACCCACTGGTCGAAGCGGTAGTTGAAGTGGTAGATGCGCCGGTTCAGCGACTCCAGCGGGTCGTAGATGTTCAGCGCGGCCAGGGTCGAGCGTTCGAACTCGCGCTGGTCCAGGCCGGGGTTGAACTTGAGTTCGCGCAGCGGATCGACGAAGCCGTCGGCCTCCACGGTCAGGGTTTCGGTCTTGTCGGCCTCGACCACGCTGGCACGCGGCGCGACTTCCTCGGCCAGGGCGCAGCCGCTGGCGAGCAGGGCGGTGACGAGCAGCAGTCTGTTAACCACGGAAGAACTCCAGCATGGCGTCGCTGTTGACGCGGTAGTTGAGGTTGCCGCAATGGCCGCCATGGGGGTAGAGCGTCAGCCGTTCGCCGAACACCCGGCGCAGGAAACCGATGTCGCCGGGGCCGAGGATCACGTCGTCGGCGTTATGCATCACGGCGATCTTGGGGCTGGCGCGCAGGTAGTCCTCCAGCGCGTACAGGCTTACCTGGTCGACCAGTTGCAGCAGGCTGTTGCCGTCGGTGCGCGCCCGCCACATGGGGATCACCTGCTCGGTCAGATAGCAGTCGAAGTCGCATTGCAGCGCCCGTTTGAAGAACGGCTCCAGGCTGCTGCCCTCGGTAATCGGGAACTTAGGCGGAATGATCAGGCCACGGCGGTTGATCAGGTCGGAGGTGAAGGCAATGTCGGCGGCCGAGAAGCGGAACGAAGTGCCGATGAGCATGGCCATCTGTTCATTGGACAGGTGTTGGCGCGACTTCTGGAAGTCATACAGCAGCGCTTCGTTGAGGTCGATGTAGCCCTTGTCCTGGAAGTAACGGGTCAGTTTCTCCAGCATCAACTCATAGAAGGTGGTGCTGCGGTCGATGCCCTTGACCCGGGTCTGCACCAGCTTGTCCAGGTTGGTGATCGAGGTGTACAGGTTGACCGGCGGGTTGAGCAGCAGCACGCGCTTGAAGTTGAAGCTCTGGCGGGTTTCGTCGAGCTTGCTGACGAACGCCGCGTCCAGCGCCCCGAGGCTGTAGCCGGTGAGGTAGTACTCGCTGACCGGCAGGCGTGCCTGCTGGGCGCGCACCGCCTGCATGACCCGGTACAGGTCCTTGGCGTCCTCGCTGGTCACCCCGGGAGTGGCGAAGCGCGAAGCGGCGCTCATGAAGTCCCAGCTGGTCGGCGATGACAGCTGCACCACGTGGTAGCCGGCCTGGTAGAACAGTTTCTTCAGGTACTCGTTGATGCTGCTGGAGTAGGGCGCGCCGGTACCGGCGATCAAGAAGATCAACGGCGCCTCGTGGTCCTGCTTGGCCAGGCGGTAGCGCAGTTTCTTCACCGACCAGAAGTTGTCGGGCAGGGTGAACTCGCGCTCCGGGCGCAGGGTAAGGCTGTAGTCGGCCTGGTCGATATCGTCGTCGCTGGGCAGCGTCGGGCGCTGTTCAGGCGGCGTGGTGGCGATGGTCGCCTCGAACGGGTTGGTCAACGGATAGCCGTAGCTCGCCGCGTCGATATCCCGCGCCGATGCGGCCGCAGCCAGGAGCAGGCCGCCGAGCAGGGCGGCGAGGCGCAAAGATCGAAGCATGTAGTCCCCCAAGGAAAACGCAAGGTCGTGCAATATGCAGGCTAGGACCACGGCGTGTTGGACAAAGTTGCCCGTTGCCCTGTCGTTCGTCGCACAAGATGTTGCCGCGCCGGACAACATTTGTCTTGTGCAACATAGCTGCAGGGCCATGATTTTGCCTTGTCGCGGCCCGTGGGCGATCATGCAATGCTTAGATTACCGCTATTGGAGATCCGCATGGCGCGTTGGTGGCCGGTCGTTGCCCTGTTGCTGTTCCTGCCCTTGTGGCTGGCCGCCAGTTATGGCGTGCGTTATGGGCTCATGGAGGATGCCCGGTGGGTCGGGCTGTGCAGCGTGCCGGGAGAGGTTTGGCAATGCCAGGCGCGTTCGCTGCTGGGCTTGGGGATACATTTCCAGGCCATTGCCTGGGGGGCATTGGGGTTGGCGTTGCTCAGCCAACTGACGTCTGGCCGAGGCGGGTGGTGGCTGGCGGCGCTGGCGCTGCTGTTCGGGATTCCGGCACTGGTGCTCTATACCGCGAGCATCGCAGTGTTTGCCGTGGTATTGGCGGGATTGCGGCTGGTCCGGCAAGCCGGCTCTCACAGGGCATGACGCCTGGCCTGTGGGAGCCGGCTTGCCGGCGAATCGAGGACGAAGTCCTCGCAATCGGTTCACGCCAAGCGCAGTTTGAGGCTTCGCCATAACGCGCCAGCCATCAACACGCTGACCACCGCCCAGCCCCATGCCTGTCGATTCGCCAACCCTTCCTGGAACAACTGCGGTGCCACTCCAGCGCCCACGATAAAGGCCAGCAACGCCACCTCCGCCCGCCGCGCCGGCACCGGTCGCAGCAGATAGACCACCGCCGGCAACAGCAACGCCGCGCTGGGAAAGCTGCGATAACGCGGGTCGAACACCATCGCCAGCATGCTCACTGCCGCGGCGAATCCCGCCGCCAGCAACCAGGTGCCCGCGTGCGCCTCGAGCCAGGTGAACAGCCGCTGGCGCCAGCCGTCTGGACGAGCCAGGGCCAGTGCGCCGTGGGCCAGCACCAACAGGTTCAAGCCAGCCAGGGCACCCGCCCACAGCCACTCCCCGACAAAGCGGGCATTGGTGCGCATCAGTTCCCCCCACAGCCCCAGGCTGCCGGCACCCAGGGCCGCCAGCAACGGCAGCAGCAGGGCGGCACGGCGGCTTGCCGGGCGCCCGGCCAGGGTCAGGGTCGCCAGCATCAGCAACACGCTGGCCAGCAACCACTGCGGCCACAACGCCAGGTTGCTCACCGGCCCTTCGAGCACGCCCTTGTCCTGGCGGTCGGCATCGTATAGCCCCCAGTAGCCGCCCACGGCGCCTTCGCTGGCACGTTTCCAGGGCTGGTCGAATGCCTCGATCAGGTTGTAGCGCCAGCCGTTGGCTTCGGCCAAGGCGACGAAGCCGCGGATGAAACGCGCCTCGTTGACCCGGCTCGGCTCGGCGGTTTCGCGCTGGCGTCCTTCGCTGGGCCAGCCGGTCTCGCCGATCAGGACGTCCTTGGGCGCGAAGCGGTTGCCGAATACCTGGCGCACCTCGGCCACATGGGCCAGCGCCGCATCGATGCCACGCGGGTCGTCTTCCCAGTAGGGCAACAGGTGGATGGTGAGGAAGTCCACCGCCGGTGCGATCTGCGGGTGTTGCAGCCAGAATTCCCAGACGTCGGCGTAGGTCACCGGCACCTTGACCTGGCTTTTCACTTTCTCGATCAGCCCGGCCAGGCGCTCGCCGGTGACTTCCTTGCGCAGCAGCGCCTCGTTGCCGACGATCACCGCGCTGACCACGTCGGGGTTGGCATTGGCCGCGGCGATAAGCCGTTCGACTTCCTTGTCGGTGTCCACCGGGTTGGCGTTGACCCAGGCGCCGAGCATCACCTTCAGGCCATGCTTGCGGGCCAGCGCCGGGATTGCCTCAAGGCCGGTCATCGAATAGGTGCGGATGCACTGGAATCGCTCGCTCAGCAACGCCAGGTCGGCGTCCATGCGCGCCGGGCGTAGGCGAAACGGCTGGTCGAACGGCGACTGGTCCTTGTCGAAGGGGGTGTAGGACGCGCACTGCAGCTTGTGCGTCGGGCTCGCTGCATCAGGCAGGTGCACCGGCTTGCCGAGGCCGTACCAGAGCGCCCACAGGCCGCCAAGGGCGAGCAGGCAGGCGAGCAGGTACGCAGGCAGGAGCAGTCGGGTGTTACTGGGCATCGGGCAGTCCGTCGTCAAGCACAAAGGGCTAGATGATAGCCGCAAATGACCGGCGCCAAGCCTTTGGCATGCAAGGATCGCGCAGGTCGATCGAGTGCCATGGCGTTAATGGCACAGTGCTGTCGCTGATCGTTCGCTGGAGGTCGCTGACAGAGCAGGTCGTGCGCGGGGGCAGGTCGATGATGCTCTCTCCAAGACCTGACGAGGGATGCTTTGATGGCGACTTTTACAAGAGTACGACGTTTCCTGAGTGTGGGCGCCGCCCTGGTATTGACCATGAGCACTGCGCAGGCCATGGCCAAGGAAGTGAGCATCGGTTACGTGGATGGCTGGTCGGACAGCGTGGCCACGACCAACGTGGCCGCCGAAGTGATCAGGCAGAAACTCGGCTATGACGTGAAGCTGCAGGCCGTGGCCACCGGGATCATGTGGCAGGGCGTGGCCACCGGCAAGCTCGATGCCATGCTTTCGGCCTGGCTGCCGGTGACCCATGGCGAGTACTGGGCCAAGAACAAGGACAACGTCGTCGACTACGGACCGAACTTCAAGGATGCCAAGATCGGCCTGATCGTCCCCGAGTACGTCAAGGCCAACAGCATCGCCGACCTCAAGACCGATGCCAGCTTCAAGAACAAGATCGTCGGCATCGATGCCGGCTCCGGGGTCATGCTCAAGACCGAGCAGGCCATCAAGGACTACGACCTGACCGGCTACAAACTGACGGCCAGTTCCGGCGCGGCGATGACCGCCGAGCTGGGCCGCTCCTACGCCAAGCAGCAGTCCATCGCCGTGACCGGCTGGGTACCGCACTGGATGTTCGCCAAGTGGAAGCTCAAGTTCCTCGAGGATCCCAAGGGCGTGTACGGCGCCGCCGAGACGGTCAACAGCATCGGCAGCAAGGAGCTGGCGAGCAAGGCGCCGGAAGTGGCCGAGTTCCTGAAGAGGTTCCAGTGGCAGTCCAAGGACGAGATCGGCGAAGTGATGTTGGCGATTCAGGAAGGCGCCAAGCCGGAGGCCGCGGCCAAGGACTGGCTGGCCAAGCATCCGGAGCGGGTCAAGGAGTGGACCGGCAAGTGATGGCTTGAGATGGGGCTGCCGTGCAGCCCTTTCGCCGGCAAGCCGGCTCCCGCAGTGTCGGCGCAGATCCCCTGTCGGAGCCGGCTTGCCGGCGAAAAGGGCGCGCAGCGTCCCCAGGATTTGTTACCGATCTTGCAAAACACCGTTGCATCTAAGACTAAGGTCGTCTGGTTGGCGTCCAGCGGCAGCATAAAGTTGGAGTCGGGTTCTCCCTACTCTGTGCTGCTAGGACAAAAACAATGAACGACAGCATTTACCAATCGATACAGAACAGTCCGCGCTTCAAGGAACTGGTCACCAAGCGTGAGCGCTTCGCCTGGATTCTCTCGGCGATCATGCTCGGCCTGTACTGCGCCTTCATCCTCCTCATCGCCTATGGCCCGCACGTGCTGGGCGCCAAGCTCAGCCCCGATTCGTCCATCACCTGGGGCATTCCCCTGGGCGTCGGCCTGATTGTCTCGGCCTTCGTGCTCACCGCGCTCTACGTGCGTCGCGCCAACGGCGAGTTCGATGAACTGAACAAGGCCATTCTCGAGGAGGCCAAGCAATGATCCGTCACGCCAAAGCCCTGGCCGTCCTGGCCTGCGGTGCCTTCGCACCCGCCGTGTGGGCCGCCGATGCCCTGACCGGCGAGGTGCAGAAACAGCCGCTGAACGTCTCGGCGATCGCCATGTTCGTGGCTTTCGTCGCCTTCACCCTGGGCATTACCTACTGGGCCTCCAAACGCAACAAGTCGGCGGCCGACTATTACGCCGCCGGCGGCAAGATCACTGGCTTCCAGAACGGCCTGGCGATCGCCGGCGACTATATGTCGGCGGCCTCGTTCCTGGGTATTTCCGCGCTGGTGTTCACCTCGGGCTACGACGGTCTGATCTACTCCATCGGCTTCCTCGTCGGCTGGCCGATCATCCTGTTCCTGATCGCCGAGCGCCTGCGCAACCTGGGCAAGTACACCTTTGCCGACGTGGCCTCGTATCGTCTCGGGCAGAAGGAAATCCGCACCCTGTCGGCCTCGGGCTCGCTGGTGGTGGTGGCGTTCTACCTGATCGCGCAGATGGTCGGTGCCGGCAAGCTCATTGAGCTGCTGTTCGGCCTGGACTACCACGTGGCGGTGATCCTGGTGGGCATCCTGATGTGCCTGTACGTGCTGTTCGGCGGCATGCTCGCCACCACCTGGGTGCAGATCATCAAGGCGGTGCTGCTGCTGTCCGGTGCCAGCTTCATGGCGCTGATGGTGATGAAACACGTGGGCTTCGACTTCAACACCCTGTTCTCCGAAGCGATCAAGGTGCATGCCAAGGGCGAGGCGATCATGAGCCCGGGCGGCCTGGTCAAGGACCCGATCTCGGCGTTCTCGCTGGGCTTGGCGCTGATGTTTGGCACCGCGGGCCTGCCGCACATCCTGATGCGCTTCTTCACCGTCAGCGACGCCAAGGAAGCGCGCAAGTCGGTGCTCTACGCCACCGGTTTCATCGGCTACTTCTACATCCTGACCTTCATCATCGGCTTCGGCGCGATCCTGCTCGTCAGCACCAATCCCGACTTCAAGGACGCCGCCGGCGCCCTGATCGGCGGCAACAACATGGCGGCGGTGCACTTGGCCGATGCCGTGGGTGGCAGCGTGTTCCTCGGCTTCATCTCGGCAGTGGCCTTCGCCACCATCCTGGCGGTGGTCGCCGGCCTGACCCTGGCCGGTGCCTCGGCGGTGTCCCATGACCTGTACGCCAGCGTCTGGCGCAAGGGCAAGGCCAACGACAAAGACGAGATCCGCGTGTCGAAGATCACCACCATCGCCCTGGGCGTGCTGGCGATTGGTCTGGGCATCCTGTTCGAGAAGCAGAACATCGCCTTCATGGTCGGCCTGGCCTTCTCCATCGCCGCCAGCTGCAACTTCCCGGTGCTGCTGCTCTCGATGTATTGGAAGAAGCTGACCACCCGCGGCGCCATGATCGGTGGCTGGATGGGCCTGATCAGCGCGGTGGGCCTGATGATTCTCGGCCCGACCATCTGGGTGCAGATCCTCGGTCACGAGAAAGCCATCTACCCGTACGAGTACCCGGCGCTGTTCTCGATGATCATCGCTTTCGCCGGCATCTGGTTCTTCTCGGTTACCGACAAGTCCAAGGCTGCCGAGAACGAGCGCGCGCTGTTCTTCCCACAGTTCGTCCGCTCGCAGACCGGCCTGGGAGCCAGTGGCGCGGTATCGCACTGATACCTTGAGCTGAACACACAATGCCCCGGCCTATGCCGGGGCATTGTGCTTTCAGAGTTGTCGCATTACCTGCCGCTAGGAAATTTCTTAGGCCCGCTCGGAACGGTCTTAGTCATCGCCGCGACGTGTTCGCCAATACTTCTCCTCACCCGCTGGCCGCGCGCCGGCAGGCATTGACCAATTTAAGGAGATCAGATTCGTGAACCGCACGTTACTCGCCCTTCCCCTGGCCATGTTCTTCGCAGGCTCCGCTTTTGCGGTGGACCCGATCGAGAAGCAGGTACAGGTGACCGCCCAGGTGCCGACCGACGCTTTCTTCGTCGAGCCGGTAGGCGGCAACTGGATGAACGACCCGCAGGAAATGGCCTGGAACTCGTATCAGGCCAAGCTCGATCCGATCCGCAAGCAATTGCAGGTCAAGAGCACTGTGGGCCCGATCACCGCCTATCTGGTTTCGCCGGCGGTCATCGCCAGCGGCACCGAAAACATCGGCCTCGACGTCAAGGTCGGCGACACCGTGCTGCAGACCACCCCGGCCGAAGTCGTCAGCGCCACCCAGGCGGCACCGGGCGCGATCATCGGCTTCGAGGTGGCGGCCCAGCCCGCGCCGGCGAGCGGTTATGTGCCTGGCAATTACCAGGGCCTGGTGAGCATGATCTTCGAAACCGCCGCACCCTGAGCCTTCTCTCTTCGTTCATCCGTTGTTCCCCCTGACCCTCGGCTCCCGCCGAGGGACGGGTGGGTATTGCCTGCAAGCGACACCTCATGACCAATCATTCCATCCTGGCGGCCATGGGCCGCTGCTTGCTGTTGCCGGCCTGGCTGGCCGTCCACGCGCCCGCTAGCCAGGCCGCCGGCAATGCACTTGGTGCCGTCGATGGCCTGCCGCGCGAGTTCGAAGCGCATTTTTTTGATGTGCCGCTGGCGGTCCGGGTCGACCTTGATGGGCGCTACCTGGGTGATGCCATGGTGGTGCTCAGTCGCGATCAGCGCGTGCAGCTGCTGGAGTTCACCGATACCCTCGACAGCCGTGAACCGGAAAGCCTGCGCCGCCGCTGGCACGAGCGCCTGTTTGACGGCCGTCCTTTGGGGGACTGCCGCGGTGATTGCCCCGACGGCCTGCGCGCGGTGCACTACAGCCTAGTGAACTCGCAGCTGTCACTATTGACCGACCAGGCCGAGATCGCTGAGGTCAGTGAACGTTTTTACCGCCAGCCGGAGCAGGGCAGCTATGGGCTGCTACTACGCAACCAGCTCAACCTGGTCAATGACGGCCATGCCACCAGTGGTCGTTATGCATTGCAGGGCCAGGGCAGCGTCGGCAATTGGACCACCTTGGCCGATGGCCAGCTTGACCGGGGTAGCGACAGCCGCCAGGGCACGCGCCACCGGGTCGACCAGCTGTATGCCGAGCGCCTGGTAGAAAACCAGTTTTATCGGCTGGGCTACTTCACCCCCAGTGCCCAGGGGGTGACCCGCCAGCCGCGGTTGATGGGAAGCACGGCCGATACCACCTTCGGCTTGATGCTGGGCAGCAGCGACAGCCTGGCCATCGATACTGGCGCACCCAGCACCACGCCGATCTACGTTACCCCTAATCGTCCCGCCGTCGCCGAGGTCTATCGCAATGGCGTGCTGATCAACAGTCAACCGGTGCAGCCTGGTTTGCAGACCCTCGACACCAAGGTCCTGCCCGGGGGCATCTACGAAGTCGAGGTACGGCTGGTCGAAGACGGCCAGGAAACCTCGCGCAGTCAGGAGTTCATCTACAAACCCAGTAACTGGCGCAGCACCGATGCGCCCTGGCGCTACAACCTTTACCTGGGGCGCCAGAGCACATTGCTGAGCAACTGGGAGCGTGATACCGACGACAGCATCGCCGCTGGCGTGCTGGCCAACTACATGTTGCATCCGCGGGCGATCCTGGGTATGTCGGCGCAACGGGTTGATGACGCCATGCAGTATGGCACCTCGCTGGACTGGGATATGCGTGAGCGTTTCAAGCTGTACGCCAA
Source organism: Pseudomonas sp. P106(2024) (assembly GCF_057480815.1). Taxonomy (NCBI): domain Bacteria; kingdom Pseudomonadati; phylum Pseudomonadota; class Gammaproteobacteria; order Pseudomonadales; family Pseudomonadaceae; genus Pseudomonas; species Pseudomonas sp. P106(2024). Next base: position 108,910 of record NZ_JBLIYU010000003.1, read on the forward strand.
CCTGTTCCAGACGCAAGGGCAGGGCAACGGCTACGACATCCAGCTGATCCATGCCTATGACAGCGGTTCGTTGGTTGCCAGCCACAGCCGAACCTGGCTGGCGCGCCCTGACTGGCGCCGCCTCGATGATAGAGCGCGGCGGCCATTCCAGGCGCGCCAGACACAGTCGTCCCTGTCGCTGAACCATCGCCTCGATCCGCGCAATACCGTCAGCATGCGGCTTTCGCAGTCTGAAGACGTCAATGCCGGCACCGGTCTCGACCTGGGGTGGGCTTACTATGGTCGGCTGCTGGGCTCCGATGCCAACTGGCGGTTGTCGCTGTTCGATCGTCCAGGAACGGCAGCCACCGGCGAATCTCGCAGCCGCGGCGTCAACTTGAGCCTGAGCATGAGTCTGGGTGGCGGCAGTGGTCGGCGTGTGTCCGCCAGTGTCGGTAGCCGCACCTCGCGCGACGGCGGGCGCGATCTCAACGCCTCGCTGGCCTACCAGCAAGATATCGATATCGGCCCGCTGCGCAGCGTCGGCGCAACGCTCAGTGCGGACCGCTACGGCGCAGGGCTTGGCGGCGATACCCAGTTCGAGAGTCAGGTCGTGCACGGCGATGCCTATGTCCAGCGTTCGTCCTACAGCGGCGACTTCACCGGTGGCCTGAATCTGCAGAGCATGTTGGCCGTGGGAGCAGGCAAGGCGGCCATGAGTGGTCAGTACCTGCCGCACCAGGCCGGGCTGATCGTTGATGTCGAGACCGATATCGAGGGGTTGAAGCTGCGCGCCGACGACCGCCATGGCGGTTCCGCCAACCTGCAGCCTGGGCGCAACCTGATCCCGGTTGCAGCCTACAAGGCCGGGCATGTGCAGTTCGATTTTGAGGGCAGCGCGGTCACCGCAGCCGTTATCCAGCCCGCGAGCCTGGACTATCACCTCAACCGTGGCGGCATCGAATACCGTGAACTGCGGGTGTTTCGCACTGTTACCGTGCTTGGGCGCCTGTTTGACGAGCATGGCAAGCCGATGCGCGGCGCCCAGTTGATCAACCACGCCAGCCGCAGTGTCACCGAAACCGATGGCTTCTTTGCGGTCGAGATGAGCGAGTTGAACCCTACCTTGGAGATTCGCCAGCAGGGGCAGGCGGTATGCCTGCTGAGTCTGGACGTGAGCACGTTGGCGCGGGAGGACGATGTGCTGCTGGCTGGCGACCAACGCTGTGTGCCTGGGGTGGCGCAGGTCGAGGCGGTTGCACGCAACGGGCAGGGTTAAGCCGTTCAGTAAGGTGCAGCTCGGATGATCCCTGCTCAGGGCAAAGGCCTACTGCCGTTTAGGGCGTTTCAGATGGCCATGCGGGAAGGTTCCCGCAGGTTCGGCCATGGCCACGCAGCCACTCCCCATCAATACTTTCCCGTCAATGACGCACGGAGTTCGCATCATGAATATTTTCCGCCTGCTGGCCTCGACACTGCTGGCGCTGCCTCTGGTCGCCAGTGCCGCTCCCGAGCTCAATGTCGGCGCGCTTTATGACTACGTCGACGGTGACAAGAGCACCTTGCTCAAGCGGGTACGCAACAGCGGCGACACCACTGCGTTCGTCAAGGTCAGCGTCGCTGAACTGGTGTATGACGCAACTGGTGTTGCCCGTGAAATTGCCACCGATGGGCTGCCACTGGAACAGCGCGGCTTGATCGCCAGCCCGGCGCGGCTGATCATCCCCGCCCAAGGCATGCAGGCGGTACGCCTGCTTTATCGTGGCTCACGGGAGCAGGAGCGCTATTTCCGTCTGCGCTTCGTACCGGTGCTTCCGGAGTCGGGCGATGGTTTCATGGTGGATGACCAGGAGGCGGAAAAGTACCGTGACAGCCTCAAGGCCGGGGTCAATCTGCTGGCCGGATATGGCTCGCTGTTGTTCGTCCGGCCTGCCGAGACACGCTATCAGACCCACATACGGCGCGCAGGCGGGCAACTGACTGTCGTGAACCAGGGTAACGCCACGGTTGTGCTCGATCATTTTCGCCTGTGCCAAGCCGCAGGGCAGGGATGTGCGCCCGCCACCAAACACCACGTCCTGCCGGGTCGCACCCGGCAGTTCGACGGGGAGACCGGCAAGGTGCATCAGTTCGAGTTAATTGAGGGCGGTAATACCAAGGCAATGGTGGTGGAGGGATGATCGTGTTTTTTTCATCCATCAGACAGCGAGGGTGGGCACGCTGGGGCTGCGCGATAGTACTGTGCGGGGTCATGCCAGTGGCCAGCGCATTGGACGTGACTATCAGCGCAGAGTACCGGGGTGGCGGATCAGGTCGCTTCGAAAACACAACGCCTCCGGGTGGGGTGTGCAGGTACTGGCCCGCCACGTGCCGAGGGGCCACGACGGTCGACTTGCCGATTACCTTCACGAAAAAAGCGGTACAGGAGGCGGCGGATCCGCGCGACGAGTTCTTCCTGCAGCTTCCCGGGCGGCGTGAGGTGGACGTCTACCACGATGAAACCGGTGAGCCACGGCGAATGGCCTTCGAGTGGACGTTGTTCAGCGTGGTTGCGAAGAGCGCAAGGCTCGATCGCAATCCAACGTATAACCGGATACTCGGAGGATGTGTTTCCGGTGGTGGATCGTCCGGCAGTTGGGGAGACGGCAGGGCGCGGGTGCTTTGGCGTCTAAGTGATTCGCTCACGCCTGGCGCTTGCTGGTCGCGTAGCATCTATGCTCCCGCAGGCACCGTGATGCAGGCTGACGTTGAAGAACTCAGTGTGGGTTTCAACCTGAACATACCGCCACCTTACCGGCTCAAGGCCGGCAAGTACCGGGGCTCGACCACCTTTCGCATCGGCCCGGGTGGTGATTTCGACTTTGGCAACGATGTCAGCAACCTGAGTGGTGACAGCCTCACCATCAATTTCGAACTCGATGTGCAGCACGCCTTCATGTTCGAGTTTCCGCCTGGTTCCGACCGGGCTGTGCTGGAGCCCAGGAACGGCTGGCAGGCCTGGTTGGCCGGTGGCAAGGCGCCGCAGCGCATCTATCGCGACCTGCCGTTCAGGGTGTGGTCCACCGGCCCGTTCAAGGTCTATAAGCTTTGCCAGCACGACATGGGCGCGCACTGCGCGATCCGCAGTGACGAAGGGGAACAGGTGGCTGTGGAGGTCGCCATGAGTCTGCCTGCGGGTATCCAGCACCGGGGCCAGGCGGTGGAACGCCTGCAGTTGCCTACTGGCCGCTTCGCGGCGCTTCAGTTCGAGGCGGCCATGCCAACGTTGAATCGACCAGGCCAGTTGCATTTCGAGGTGGGACGCAGTGATGTCCAAGCGATGCTCAAGCACCCTGGCAGTACTTATGCCGGCCAGGTCACCGTGGTCTTCGACGCCGAGCTTTAACCGGCTGAGGTAGCGCACGAGGTAAACGCTATGCACAGAGCACTTGTGGTTGACGACCATCCTTTCATCCGCAGCACCGTCTGTATGCTGCTGCGCCAGCAACGCCTGGAGATAATCGGCCAGGCCGACAATGGCATCGACGCGGTGCGCCTGGCCCGTGAGCATGCGCCGGACCTGGTAATTCTCGATATCGCCATGCCTGGCCTGGATGGGCTGGAAGTGATCGCCCGGATCAAGGCCCTGGGGACGCTCACGCGTATAGTGGTGCTGACCTCGCAACTGGCCGAGTCCTACTCATTGCGCTGCATGCAGGCTGGGGCCGTTGGGTATGTGTCTAAAACCGATGATCTCGATGAACTCGGCAAAGCGGTGCGCGCTGTGCTGTCTGGCTATAGCTACTTTCCCGAAGTGGCGCTCAGCTCGGTCAACCGCCGTGACCTGCAGGCAACCGAGGCACAGTGCATCGCCAGTTTGACCGATCGCGAGTTGATGGTCCTCCAGCACCTGGCGCGTGGCTATAGTAACAAAGCCATCGGCGAGGCCATGTTGTTGAGCAACAAGACCATCAGTACCTACAAGATTCGCCTACTGGAAAAGCTGCGACTCAGCTCGTTGATCGACCTGGCGGATTTCGCCCGTCGCAACGCGCTCATCTGAGCGCTGTAGTCCCGTGTTCCTGCGTGCCTTGCTGATAGGGATACTGGGGGGGCTTGGCTACCTGCCAACTTGCGCGGCCGTGCAATTGCATGCACGCCCCGCCCCGCAGACACCACCGCCGGTTCTGGATCACGAGGAACTGCGTTGGCTGTGGGAGCACCGCGTGTTACGCCTGGGCGTGATCGCCCGTGACAACCCACCGTTCGACATGCTTACCACGGGGCAGGCCTACGAGGGCATCACCGCCGATTACGTCGGGCTGCTGGCGAGTCAACTGCGCCTCGAAGTGCAGTTGCAGGTGTTTGCATCGTTCGCCGAGACGGCAGCTGCCCTGCGCCAAGGCCGTATCGACCTGCTCGGGTCCGTCAGCCCGCAGCAGGCGCTCGAGGCAGGTCTGCATCTGTCTGCGCCCTATGCCCAGGATCGCCCCTTGCTGATCGCCCCGCAGGAGCATGCGCGGGAACGGGGCCGCAGCGGCGCCAGCTTCAGGTTGGCGCTGGTCGACGGATATCGTCCGCGCCAACAGGTACAGGCGTTATACCCCTTGGCCGAAATCCAGCTTCATCCCTCGCCGTTCAGCGCCTTGGCGGCACTCGCGCTGGGTGACGCCGACCTTTATCTGGGCAGCACGCTCGGAAGCCGTTATCTCCTGGGCCGCAACCAATGGAACGGTGCCGAGGAAATTGGCCATGCGGCCCTGACCAGCCAAGCTGTCGGTTTTGCCATGGCCCGCGACAACAAGGCGTTGATCGGCCTGGTTGATCGAGTATTGGACGGCCTTGGCGATCAACATGCGGATATTCACGAGCGTTGGCATGCCCGACCTGCTGCCGTGCACAGGTCGCCAGGCATCCCGCTGAGCGATGTCGAGCGGCACTGGCTGGCCGAAAACCCACGCATCAAGGTGCTGGTGAATGAACAGGCAATGCCGCTGAGCTATCGCGATGGTAAAGGCCAACTGCAAGGGTTGAGCTTCGATCTGTTGCAATTGCTTGGCCGGCGAACGGGCTTGGAGTTTGACGTCGAGGCAGGTGGCACTACGGCACAGATGGTCGAGCAGGTACGCATGGGAAAGGCACAATTGATCGCGGGCCTGCCCTACAGCCCGGCGCGTGGAGAGCGCCTGCGATTCACTCGTGGCTTTCTGAGTTCTGCGTATGTGCTGGTGATGCAGGGGCACGCCGAGCGGCCAGGTAATCTCGCCCAGCTGAACGGGCGGCGGCTGGCACTGGAGGAAGGCAGCGTGGCACAGGCGTTGCTGGCCCAGGCATATCCGAGGGTCGTGCAGTCACCGGTCAATGGTGCGTTGGAGGCGGTGCACGCGGTGGCCGCCGGGAGAGTCGCGGCAGCCGTGCTGCCACTCGTCCAGGCCCGGTTACTGGTTGCTCGCTGGTACCCGGGGCGGCTGCGGATCAGCAGCCTGGCCTTGCCAGCGGAGCATTTCGCGTTCGCCAGCAGTCCGGGTGCGGTTCATCTCCAGAGCATCCTCGACAAGGCATTGCTCGATCTGGCACCACGCGAAATCGATGTGCTGGTCCGGCGCTGGCGCAGTCCGCTGATCGTTGCCGCCAGTGCCTGGCAGCGGTACCGGACTCCGCTGCTGCTGGGATTTCTCGCTGCTTTTGCCGCACTGCTGGTAGCGCTGCTGTGGATCCGCTACCTACGCCGTCTGCAGGTGCAGCTGCGGCGGGCCAAGCAAGGGGCCGAGGCAGCAAGCCATGCCAAGACTCATTTCCTGGCAGCCATGAGCCATGAGATCCGCACGCCGTTGCATGCCCTTTTGGGCATGCTGGAGCTCGCCCAACGCAAGGCCGGACGGGGCGTGCTCGATCACTTGGCCATCGAGGTGGCCGCTGACGCTGCCCGGGGACTGCAGGAACTGATCGGCGATATCCTCGATGTCACCCGTATCGAGGCGGGCGAGTTACAGTTGACGCCAGCGGTGGCATGCCTGCGCGAACAGGTGTCGCAGGTTATCCAGTTGTTCGATCATCAGGCTCGTGTCAAGGGATTGCGGCTCGATCTCACCGTTGAGGGCGAAGTTGACCGCCCGGTATTGCTTGACCCGGTGCGCTTGCGGCAGGTATTGGCAAATCTGTTGAGCAATGCGATCAAGTTCACCCAGCAGGGGCGGGTACAGGTGAGCGTCTGTGCTCAGTCCCGCAGCGATTGCCTGGTGGTACGCCTGATCGTCGAGGACACCGGTATCGGCATTGCCAAGGCCGAATTGGCCGAGCTGGGCCAGCCCTTTCGCCAAGCCAGCAATCAGTCCCAGTCGCCGCGCAGCAGCACGGGGCTTGGATTGGGCATCTGCCGCAGCTTGTGCCAGATGATGGGCGGCAACTTGCAGTTGAGCAGCGAACTGGGCAAGGGCACCCAGGCGCAAATCCACCTGGAGCTGCCAATTCATCCGCTGGATCCGTCAGAGCCCGTGGTGGCACCACGCAGTGATGTCCCGTCGAATGCAGTACCGCTGCGCGTGCTGGTGGCGGACGACTATCCGGCCAATCGATTGCTGTTGGCCCAGCAACTTGATTACCTGGGGCATCACGCCCGGGTTGCCGAGGATGGAGCGCAGGCCCTACGGCTGTGGTTGAGCGAGCACTTCGATGTCGTCATCAGCGATTGCAGCATGCCGCGCCTCGACGGCTATGGTCTGGCCAGGGCGATTCGTCTGCATGAGCGTCGCAATGGAGGGACGGCGTGTCGACTAGTCGGGCTCACCGCCAGCGCGCTGGCGGACGAACGCCGACGCTGCCTAGCGGCAGGCATGGATGATTGCCTATTCAAACCCCTCGGTTTGCAGGCGCTGATCGGTGCCCTGGGCGGCAGTGTTGCGCAGCAGGGCAAATGTCTGGGGGCTGAGGGCGCGCGCACGTCGATATTCGATTTCGATCATCTACGACAGTTGGCGGACAATGATCAGGGCGCACTGGAAGCGTTGCTTGCCGATCTGCGTCGCAGCAATCGTGATGATCTCACCCGCCTGGCAGATTCAGGCGACAATCCAAAGGCTCTGGCTGCCTTGGCGCACCGGGTCAAGGGCGGCGCACGCATCTTGCGCGCTGGCGATCTGATCAATGCCTGCGAGCGCCTGGAGGGCAGTTGCGCCAGCGCCCCCTTGGATCTTGAACGACTTCGCCGTGATGCTCAGGCCTTGCATGCGGTGATGCAAGACCTGGAGCACTATCTGGGCAGCCGGACTCAAGGCTGAGCGTCATGCCAGGCCAGGTTCATATCCTGCCCAGCAACAAGAGGATCAACAAGACCACCAGTACCACCCCGATTATGCCGGACGGGCCGTAACCCCATGCGCGGGAGTGAGGGAAGACCGGTAAGCCGCCGATCAGCAGTAAGATCAGGATGATAATGAGGATGGTGGTCATGGCGAAGTCCTTGCGTTATGGAAGGGCTGGGGCATAGCGGTAGCCGCTTAATGTTTCCGACTGGTGCCCTTGTATAAAAATTCAATCCACCTGCCTGACGATTGAATGGCCTGCCGCCCAATGGCGCCGTATTCAGCAGTTTGATGCCGTACCGGCAGCCGTGGTGTTGTGGCTAGACTCCAGCCATTCCCACTGTTCAAGGCGCTCCACCATGCACAACCGAATGATGATCACTGGCGCCGCCTCCGGCCTTGGCCGCGAGATTGCCCTGCGCTGGGCTCGCGAGGGCTGGCAGCTGGCTCTGGCAGACGTCAATGAGGCGGGCTTGCGCGATACCCTGGCCTTGGTGCGCCAAGCCGGTGGTGACGGCTTCTCCCAGCGCTGCGACGTGCGCGATTACAGCCAGCTCACCGCCCTGGCCCAGGCCTGCGAGGAAAAGCTCGGCGGCATCGACGTGATCGTCAACAATGCCGGGGTTGCGTCGGGTGGATTCTTCGCCGATTTGTCCCTGGAGGACTGGGACTGGCAGATCGCGGTCAACCTGATGGGCGTGGTCAAGGGCTGCAAGGCGTTCCTGCCGCTGCTCGAGCGCAGCCGTGGGCGGATCATCAACATTGCCTCCATGGCCGCCCTGATGCAGGGGCCGGGCATGAGCAACTACAACGTGGCCAAGGCTGGGGTGCTGGCCTTGTCCGAGAGCCTGCTGGTGGAGTTGCGCCAGGTCGAGGTGGCGGTGCATGTGGTGTGCCCGTCGTTCTTCCAGACCAACCTGCTCGACTCGTTCCGCGGACCAGATCCGGCGATGAAGGCGCAGGTGGGCAAACTGCTGGAAGGTTCGTCGATCAATGCTGCGGATATCGCCGAACATATCCACCAGCGGGTCGCCGCTGGCGAGTTCCTGATCCTGCCCCATGAGGCCGGGCGCCACGCCTGGCAGCTCAAGTGCCAGGCGCCTCAGCGGCTTTACGACGAAATGGCGGACATGGCGGTAAAAATGCGGGCGAAGGCGCGCAAAACCGCGCATTGAGAGAGATTTCTGTAGGTTTTTTTACCTTTGCCAGTAGGTTGCGTCTATTTGTCCTGAGAAGGATTGAGTAGGCCAAAGCTGGCGGGGCAGTCTCCGATTTTCCCTTGAGCTGGAGGATCGGAACATGCTGGTAATTGGACGAGAAGTGGGCGAAGTCATCGTCATTTCCGAAAACATCAAGATCCAGGTGATGTCCGTCGAGAACGGCCAGGTCCGCTTCGGTATCTGCGCGCCGCGGGACGTGGAGGTGCACAGGACCGAGGTGTACAAGCGCATCAAGGCACTTGAGCTCGAGAAGCAGCAGGCTTGAGGGCCCGCTACTCGAACAGCTCACGCGCAACTTCATGCTTGGCCAGCAACTGGCACTGCTGGCTGTCCATGTCGAACAGGATGAAGGCCTGACCTTTGGCCAAGGCCTGGCGTACCCGCAACACGCGGGTTTCCAGCGGCGTGTCGTCGCCGTTGTCGGTACCGTCGCGGGTGACGAAGTCCTCGATCAGGCGGGTCAGTGTTTCGGCTTCAAGTTGCTCGTAGGGGATCAGCATGGTCTGGGCGGTGGTTGTGGGAATGGAGGCATGCTACGTGAATTTGGGGGCCTGGTGCGCCCCATTCCCGCTCGATCACCCTTTGTTGCCCACCAGACTGTCCACCGCCGGCACCCGGGTGTCGCTTTCCATCTGCGTGTCGTGTTCCAGTTGGTGGCTGAAGCGCTCCAGTGAGGCATTGGCCGGTTGCGAGTCGCTGGCGAATACCGGCGGGCTGAGCAGGTAGGCACCGAGCAGACGGCTCAGCGCCGCCAGGCTGTCGATATGGGTGCGCTCGTAGCCATGGGTGGCATCGCAGCCGAAGGCCACCAGGGCGGTGCGGATATCGTGCCCGGCGGTCACCGCCGAGTGGGCGTCGCTGAAGTAGTAGCGGAACAGGTCACGGCGTACCGGCAGGTCCTGATCGCCGGCCAGCTTGAGCAGGTGACGCGACAGGTGATAGTCGTAGGGCCCGGAGGAATCCTGCATGGCCACGCTCACCGCGTGTTCGCTGGACGCCTGCCCCGGCGCCACCGGGGCGATGTCGATGCCGACGAACTCGCTGACGTCCCAGGGCAGGGCAGCGGCGGCGCCGGAGCCGGTCTCCTCGGTGATGGTAAACAAGGGATGGCAGTCGATCAGGGGCTGGCGGCCGCTTTCCACCACGGCCTTGAGCGCCGCCAGCAAGGCCGCCACGCCGGCCTTGTCGTCCAGGTGGCGGGCGCTGATATGGCCGCTTTCGGTGAACTCCGGCAACGGGTCGAAGGCCACGCAGTCACCGATGGCGATCCCCAGCGCCTCGCAGTCGGCGCGGGTAGCGCAGTAGGCGTCCAGGCGCACCTCCACATGTTCCCAGCTGATCGGCATCTGGTCGATGGCTGTGTTGAACGCGTGCCCGCTGGCCATCAGCGGCAGCACGCTGCCGCGGTAGACGCCGGTGTCGGTGAACACGCTGACCCGGCTGCCCTCGGCAAAGCGGCTCGACCAGCACCCCACCGGCGCCAGCGCCAGGCGACCGTTGTCCTGCAACTGGCGCACGCTGGCGCCGATGGTGTCCAGGTGCGCCGAGACGGCGCGGTCGGGCGAGCTCTGGCGGCCCTTGAGGGTGGCGCGGATGGTGCCGCGACGGGTCAGCTCGAAGGGGATGCCCAGTTCGTCCAGGCGCTCGGCGACATAGCGCACGATGGTATCGGTGAAGCCGGTGGGGCTGGGGATGGCGAGCATCTCCAGCAGTACACGTTTGAGGTAGTCGAGATCGGGTTCGGGAAGTCGTTCGGACATGTCCAGGTCTCCGGTCGGGGTGAAATTTTCAAACTGTGGGCAAGGTCTTGTGGGAGCGGCCTTGGGTCGCGAAAGGGGGGGGCGAAGCGCCCCCGGGATGTCAGCTTCGCTGCATCTATTGCCGGGCCCGCTTTGCGGGCCTTTCGCGACACAAGGCCGCTCCCACAAAGATCCGAGGAGCTGTCAGGCCAAGGGGCGGCTGTGGGGAAACAACAAGTCGACAAAGCGCTCGGCCGTAGGCTGCGGTTCATGATTGGCCAATCCCGCACGCTCGTTGGCCTCGATGATCACGTAGTCCGGGTGCTCGGCATCGCGGACCATCAAATCCAGGCCCACCACCGGGATTTCCAGGGCGCGGGCGGCACGTACGGCGGCATCGGCCAGCACCGGGTGCAGGCGCGCGGTGACATCCTCCAGGTTGCCGCCGGTGTGCAGATTGGCGGTACGGCGCACGGCCAGCCGTTGCCCGGCGGGCAGGATGTCGTCGTAGCCCAGCCCCGCGTCCTTGAGCGTGCGCGCGGTCTCTTCGTCCAGTGGAATGCGGCTTTCGCCACCGGTGGCCACCTGGCGGCGTCTGCTCTGGGCCTCGATCAGGGCACGCAGGCTGTGCCTGCCGTCGCCGATCACCTGGGCCGGATGGCGGATTGCTGCCGCCACCACCTCGTAGCCGATCACCACGATGCGCAGGTCGACGCCTGCATGGAAGCTCTCCAGCAGCACGCGGCTGTCGAAGGCGCGGGCTTGCTCCACGGCATGGCTCAGCGCTTCGAGGGTGGTGATATTGACCGCCACTCCCTGACCCTGTTCGCCATCCACCGGCTTGACCACTACCGCGCCATGCTCGTCGAGGAACGCATGGTTGTCATCGACGCTCCCCGCCAGTTGCTGCGCCGGTACCTGCAGGCCAGCGTTGTGCAAGGCCTGGCGGGTCAGGCGCTTGTCCTGGCAGAGGGTCATGGTGACGGCGCTGGTCAGGTCACTCAACGATTCGCGACAGCGGATGCGCCGTCCGCCCAGGCTCAGGGTGAACAGCCCGGCATCGGCATCATCGACCTGAACTTCGATGCCTCGGCGCAATGCCTCGTCGACGATGATCCGTGCATAGGGGTTGAGGCCGGCCTCGGGCCCTGGGCCGAGGAACAACGGCTGGTTGATGCCGTTCTTGCGCTTGATGGCGAAGGTCGGCAGGGTGCGGAACCCAAGCTTCTTGTACAGCCGCTTGGCCTGGCGGTTGTCGTGCAGCACCGATAGGTCCAGACAGGCCAGGCCGCGGCTCATGAAGTGTTCGATCAGGTGGCGTACCAACACTTCGCCGACGCCCGGGCGGGTGCAGTGTGGGTCCACCGCCAGGCACCACAGGCTACAGCCGTGTTCGGGGTCGTCGAAGGCCTTGCCGTGGTCCAGGCCCATGACGCTGCCGATTACCGTGTGGCGGTCTTCGTCCTCGGCCAGCCAGTACACCGGGCCGCCGAGGTGGCGCGGGGTCAGCAGCTCGGGATCGACCGGCAGCATGCCGCGGGCCTGGTACAGCGCATTGATTGCCTGCCAGTCCGCCGCACCTTGCGCCCGCCGAATGCGAAAGCCGCGAAACACGCGTTGCGCTGGCCGGTAGTCGCTGAACCACAGGCGCAAGGTGTCCGAAGGATCGAGGAACAGCTGTTGCGGCGCCTGAGCCAGCACCTGCTGCGGCGCGGCGACGTACAGGGCGATATCGCGCTCGCCGGCCTGTTCTTGCAGCAGCGCTTCGGCCAGGCTGAGCGGATCGGGGTAGGTGTGCCCGATCAGCAGCCGCCCCCAGCCACAATGCACGGCCCGTGGCTGGTCATGGGGCTCGCTGCCGTCACCGGCCAGGCGTGCCTGCAGGCGCTCGTAAGACGGCGCCTGACCGCGCAGCAGGCGTTGGCCGTAGGCGATCTCGTGGGCTTTCATTGGTCAGATTCCTTGTTCGCTGAGCCACAGGTTCAAGGCCGCCAGCTGCCACAGCTTGGAGCCGCGCAGCGGGGTAAGCTGGCCGTGGGGGTTGCTCAGCAGGCGGTCGAGCATGGCCGGATCGAACAGCCCGCGATCCTGACTGGGGTCGGTCAGCAGCTCGCGCACCCAGTCCAAGGTGGCGCCTTGCAGATGCTTGAGGCCGGGCACCGGGAAGTAGCCCTTCTTGCGGTCGATCACTTCGTGTGGAATGACTCGGCGCGCCGCCTGCTTGAGCACCTGTTTGCCACCGTCGGGCAGCTTGAAGCGCGCCGGTATGCGCGCCGACAGCTCCACCAGGCGGTAGTCGAGGAACGGCGTGCGCGCTTCCAGGCCCCAAGCCATCGTCATGTTGTCCACCCGCTTAACCGGGTCGTCCACCAGCATCACCGTGCTGTCCAGGCGCAAGGCCTTGTCCACCGCGTCCGGCGCGCCGGGGCGGGCGAAGTGCTCGCGAACGAAGTCGCCGGCCGCGTCGTTGTCCAGGCGCCACGGCGCCTGCACGGTGTCGCGGTATTCGGCGTGGCTGCGGTCGAAGAACGCGTCGCGATAGGCACCGAAGGCGTCCTCGGCACCGTTCACCTGCGGGTACCAGTGGTAGCCGGCGAACAGCTCGTCGGCGCCCTGGCCGCTCTGCACGCCCTTGCAATGCTTGGCCACCTCCCGCGAGAGCAGGTAGAAGGCGATGCAGTCATGGCTGACCATCGGTTCGCTCATGGCGCGGAAGGCCGCTGGCAACTGCTCGATGATCTCGTGCTCGGCGATGCGCAGCTTGTGGTGGCGGGTGTGGTAATGGCTGGCGATCAGGTCGGAATACTGGAACTCGTCGCCGCGCTCGCCGCCGGCGTCCTCGAAACCGATGGAGAAGGTCGACAGGTCGTCCACGCCTGCCTCGCGCAGCAGGCCGACCAGCAGGCTGGAGTCGACGCCGCCGGAGAGCAGCACGCCGACGTCCACTGCGGCGCGCTGGCGGATCGCCACGGCGTCACGGGTGGCATCGAGCACGCGGCTGGTCCAGCCCTCCAGGTCGAGCTCGCGCTCGTCCGGGTTCGGGCCGTAGTGCAGTTGCCACCAGGTCTGGCGCTCGACCTCGCCATGGCGGTCGATACGCATCCAGGTGCCGGGCTCGAGCTTTTGCACATTGGCCAGCAGCGTGCGCGGCGCCGGCACCACGGCGTGGAAGTTCAGGTAGTGGTTCAGTGCCACCGGGTCGATCATCGGGTCGATATCGCCGCCCTTGAGCAGTGCCGGCAAGGTTGAGGCGAAGCGCAGGCGCTCGCCGTTGCGCGACAGGTACAGAGGCTTGACGCCCAGGCGGTCGCGGGCCAGGAACAGGCGCTGACTGTCGCGCTCCCAAATGGCCAGGGCGAACATGCCGTTGAGCTTGGGCAGCAACGCCGCGCCCCAGGCGTGATAGCCCTTGAGCAGCACCTCGGTGTCACCGTCGGACCAGAAGCTGTAGCCCAGGGCCTGCAGCTCCTGGCGCAGTTCCGGGAAGTTGTAGATGGCGCCGTTGAAAGCCAGTGCCAGGCCCAGGGTGTTGTCGACCATGGGCTGGGCCGAGCCGTCGGACAGGTCCATGATCTTCAGGCGCCGGTGGCCGAGGGCGATCGGGCCCTGGCTATGGAAGCCCCAGGCGTCGGGGCCGCGGGGCGCCAGGTGGTGGGTGATGCGCTCCACCGCGGCGAGGTCCGCCGGGCGTGGGGCTTGGTCGATGGGGGTGAAACGTAACTCTCCTGCTAATCCGCACATAAGTCCTTACCGGTTTTGCCGTTGGGGAAGGTGCCCGAAATAAGGGACACTTAGGTAGGGACCGAGGTAGGTTGTGAGAGTTTTAGATCGATCTGTTATATGGGGTGAGTGGTCCCGGGAGCGCAAGGCGCCCCCCTGCGGTAGTGCTACTTGCCGCGAATCAGCCGGCGCAGCGAGAAACGGTTGGGATGACAGGCCTCGGCCACCGCCCTGGGCAGCGGCAAGGGCTCGCCGCTGACCCAGGCGGCGATCAGCTCACCCGACAACGGTGCGGTGATCAATCCCCGCGAGCCATGCCCACTGTTCACATACAGCCCCTCCAGCCACGGGCAGGCCACATCCGGCACCTGTCGTGCATCCTTGGCCAACATGGCGTAGGCCTGGTTGAACGCCTCGACATCGGCCAGCGGCCCGACGATGGGCAGATAGTCCGGGCTGGTGCAGCGGAACGCCGCCCGGCCCTGCAGTTGTGCCGGGTCCAGTTCGGCGGTGCGCAGGCGGGTGGCCACGTCTGCGGAAAGATCATCCAGCAGCGCCAGGTTGTCCCGGTGCTCGGCCACGGTCGGCGCCAAGTCCTCGCTGTGAAAGTCGAAGCTGGCGCCCAAGGTATGTTCATCGCCACGAGATGGCGCCACGTAGCCGTCGGCGCAAACCACCGTGCGCAGCTCCCGGCTTGCCACGGTGGCCGGCAGGCGGGTGATCTGCCCGCGTATGCGCTTGAGCGGCAGCCCGGCGCAGGCCGGGAACTGACGGACATCGGCAGCCCCGGCCAACACCACCAGCGGCGCGCTGGCCAGCAGGCGCTCGCCGTCCCAGGCCTGCCACAGGCCGTCGGTCTTGCGCAGCGCGATGACGTTGGCATGGCCAAGCAGGCGGATGCACGGATGCTCCAGTTGGGCCTGGCACAGCGCCGGTGGGTGTACCCAACCACCTTCGGGGTAGAACAGGCCGCCGCTGGCCAGCGCCACGCCCGCCGCGGCTTCGGCTTGTGCCCGGTCGAGCTGGCGCAGCAGGCTGTTGTCGAAGGCACTTGCCAGCTTGGCCTGACGTTCGCCTTCCTTGTCGTCAAAGGCCAGTTGCAGCACGCCGCAGGCGTCCCAGTCCTGGCCGCGTTGCAGGTGCTCGAGCCAGCGACGGGTGTAGCCGAAGCCGGAAAGGATCATCTGCGACAGGGCGGTGCCGTGGGCGGACAGTTTGAGGTACAGCACGCCCTGGGGGTTGCCCGAGGCCTCCTGGGCCGGCCCGTCGTGGCGCTCCAACACGCAGACTTGCCAACCCCGGGCCGCCAGGCTGCGCGCGGTGGCACTGCCCGCTAGGCCGGCACCGATCACCAGCGCCTCGCGTGGCCCCGGCAAGGGTGCTGGGCGTGCGTACCAGGGCGCCGCAGGGGCGGCGGGCGCGCCGCTGTAGACGCCATGCATTACCTCCCACTTCTTGCCGATACCGGGCACCTTCTTCATGGTGAACCCGGCCTCGATCAGCGAGCGGCGCACCCAGCCGGTGGTGGTGAAGGTGCCGAGGGTGGTGCCGGGGTATGACAGGCGCGCCAGCTGGGCGAACAGCTCGGGCGTCCACATGTCGGGGTTCTTCGCCGGGGCAAAGCCGTCCAGGAACCAGGCGTCGATGCGCGCGTCCAGTTGTGGCAGTTGCTCCAGCGCATCGCCGATCATCAGCGTCAGGGTGACGCGGCCGTCATCGAGGCTCAGTTGCTGGAAACCCGGATGGATCGCCACGTACTGATCGAGCAGGGGCCGGGTGAAGGCCGCCAGTGTCGGCCACAACTGCATGGCGCGCTCCAGGTCGGCGCGGCTCAGGGGGTATTTTTCCACGCTGACGAAGTGCAGGCGCGCCTCGGCGTGAGCCAGCTCTGCGAACAACTGCCAGGCGCAGAAGAAGTTCATGCCGGTGCCGAAGCCCGTTTCCCCGATCACCAGGCAGTCCCGCGGCGCCAGCTCGGCAAAGCGCTGGCGCAGGTGGTTCTGCTCGATGAACACGTGCAGGGTCTCGTCGATGCCTTCGTTGATGGCGAAATAGACATCGTCGTATTGCCGAGAGTGGGGGCGGCCCTGGTCGTCCCAGTCGATCTGGGCGTGCTGGGGGAGGGTGGTATCGGACATGGTCGGCTCGGTTGCAGCGGATGACGGATTTTAAGCGATTCGCGTGGCGAGTGTCGGCCCTATCGCAAGGCGCGACAGAATCGATACGCATGGCGCAAATCCGCTAATCTTGCTTATCCATTGAAGGAGCCCTCCATGTTCGAATCCGCCGAAATCGGTCACAGCATCGACAAGGACACCTACGAAGCGGAAGTCCCCGCCCTGCGCGAGGCGCTGCTCGAAGCCCAGTATGATCTCAAGCAGCAGGCACGCTTCCCGGTGATCGTGCTGATCAACGGCATCGAGGGCGCCGGCAAGGGCGAGACGGTCAAGCTGCTCAACGAGTGGATGGACCCGCGGCTGATCGAAGTGCGCACCTTCGACCAGCAGACCGACGAGGAACTGGCCCGGCCACCGGCCTGGCGCTATTGGCGGGCGCTGCCACCGAAGGGGCGGATGGGCGTGTTCTTCGGCAACTGGTACAGCCAGATGCTCGAGGGCCGCGTGCATGGCCAGTTCAAGGATGCCGTGCTCGACCAGGCCATCGCCGGGGCCGAGCGCCTGGAGCAGATGCTCTGCGACGAAGGCGCGCTGATCATCAAGTTCTGGTTCCATCTGTCCAAGAAACAGATGAAAGCCCGGCTCAAGGCGCTCAAGGATGACCCGTTGCACAACTGGCGCATCAGTCCGCTGGACTGGCAGCAGTCGGAAACCTACGACCGCTTCGTGCGTTTCGGCGAGCGGGTGCTGCGCCGCACCAGCCGCGATTACGCGCCCTGGCATGTGGTCGAGGGCGTCGACCCGCATTACCGCAGCCTGGCAGTGGGGCGCATCCTGCTGGAGAGCCTGCAGGCGGCCCTGGCCAACAACCCCAAAGGCAAGCATCAGGGCAACGTCGCGCCGCTGGGGCGCAGCATCGACCAGAAGAGCCTGCTCGGCGCCCTGGACATGACCCTGCGCCTGGACAAGCACGACTACCAGGAACAGCTGGTCACCGAACAGGCGCGCCTGGCCGGCCTGCTGCGCGACAAGCGCATGCGCCGCCACGCCCTGGTGGCGGTGTTCGAAGGCAATGACGCGGCCGGCAAGGGCGGGGCGATCCGCCGCGTGGCGGCGGCGCTGGACCCGCGCCAGTACCGCATCGTGCCGATTGCCGCGCCCACCGAGGAAGAGCGTGCCCAGCCTTACCTGTGGCGGTTCTGGCGGCACATCCCGGCACGGGGCAAGTTCACCATCTTCGACCGCTCCTGGTATGGCCGGGTGCTGGTGGAGCGGGTCGAGGGTTTCTGCAGCCCGGCGGACTGGATGCGTGCCTATGGCGAGATCAACGACTTCGAGGAGCAACTGAGCAACGCTGGGGTGGTGGTGGTCAAGTTCTGGCTGGCCATCGACCAGCAGACCCAGCTGGAGCGTTTCGAGGAGCGCGAGCAGATTCCGTTCAAGCGCTACAAGATCACCGAGGAAGACTGGCGCAACCGCGACAAGTGGGACGTCTATTCCGAGGCGGTGGGCGACATGGTCGACCGCACCAGCACCGAGATCGCGCCGTGGACCCTGGTGGAGGCCAATGACAAGCGCTGGGCGCGGGTGAAGGTGCTGCGCACGATCAATCAGGCGTTGGAGGCGGCGTTCGCCAAGGACAAGAAGTAGGCGGATCGTGCAGGGGGGGCTTGGCTTTTAGCGGGGCAAGCCTGCTCCACGATAGCCCGCCCGGGCATTGAGCATGCGTCCAGGGAATGACCTGATGAAATCTTTTCCCGCCACATCCTCCCCGGCAAGCCTTTAGACTGCACCTTCCCCCACCAAGGTCCGACTCGAGGACACCATGCACATTTCTTCCGGACGCTGGGTCCAGGGCCTTCTGTTGGCGCTGTTGACGGCGTTTCTCTGGGGCATCCTGCCGATCAAGCTCAAGCAGGTGCTGCAGGTGATGGACCCGGTAACCGTCACCTGGTACCGCCTGAGTGTTTCCGGCGGCCTGTTGTTCGCCTGGCTGACGGCTAATCGGAGGTTGCCATCGTTCAGCCGCCTCGGAATCAAGGGTAAGGGCCTGGTGGCCGTCGCGGTGGCCGGACTGGTCGGCAACTATGTGCTGTACCTGGTCGGCCTGAACCTGCTTAGCCCCGGCACCGCGCAACTGGTGGTCCAGCTGGGACCGGTGCTGTTGCTGGTGGCCAGCGTGTTTGTGTTCAAGGAGCGCTTCAGCCTGGGGCAGGGCCTGGGGCTGCTGGTGTTGCTGGTGGGGTTCGGGTTGTTCTTCAACCAGCGCCTGGAAGAGCTGCTCACTTCGCTTGGCACCTACACCACCGGTGTGCTGACCATCATCCTGGCGACCAGCATCTGGGTGTTCTATGCCCTGAGCCAGAAGCAGCTGCTGACGGTGTGGAATTCGCAGCAGGTGATGATGGTGATCTACCTGTGCTGCGCGCTGCTGCTCACGCCCTGGGTGCATCCGCTGGAGGCGTTGCAGCTCAGTCCGGTGCAGGGTTGGTTGCTGCTGGCCTGCTGCCTGAACACGCTGGTGGCCTATGGCGCGTTCGCCGAGGCGCTGGCGCATTGGGAGGCCTCGCGGGTCAGCGCGACCCTGGCGCTGACACCGCTGGTGACCTTTGTTGCGGTGGCGCTGGCGGCCTGGCTGTGGCCGGATTACGTGCATGCCGAGCAGATCAATGGCCTGGGCTATGTAGGGGCGGTGACGGTGGTGCTGGGGTCGGCGTTGGTGGCCTTGGGGCCGTCGCTGATCGCGGGGTGGAAGGTACGTCGGGTGCGGGTTGATGGATAATTTCATCGCGGGGCAAGCCCGCTCCCACGCTGCGTTTTGTGGCAGGCGTGGGAGCGGGCTTGCCCCGCGATGAGGCCACCGGATCAGCCCTTGCCGCCAGGCGCCAGCATGTTTTCCGGCCTTACCCACTGGTCGAACTGCTCGTTGGTCAGGTACTTCAGTTCCAGCGCCGCCTCGCGCAGGGTCTTGCCCTCGCTGTAGGCCTTCTTGGCGATTTCCGCCGCCTTGTCGTAACCGATATGCGGGTTCAACGCCGTCACCAGCATCAGGCCGCGCTCAAGGTGCGCGGCCATCTGCCCGGCGTCCGGCTCGATACCGGCCACACAGTGCTGCTGGAAGTTGCGACAGCCATCGGCCAGCAGCTCGATCGACTGCAGCAGGTTGTGGATGATCACGGGTTTGAACACGTTCAACTGCAGGTGGCCTTGGCTGGCGGCAAAGCCGATCGCCGCGTCGTTGCCAAGCACCTGGCAGGCCAGCATCGACAAGGCCTCGCACTGGGTCGGGTTGACCTTGCCGGGCATGATCGAACTACCGGGTTCGTTGGCCGGCAGGCGTACTTCGGCAAGCCCGGCGCGCGGGCCCGAACCCAGCAGGCGCAAGTCGTTGGCAATCTTCATCAACGCCACGGCCAAGGTTTTCAGCGCGCCCGCCAGGCTGGTCAGCGGCTCGTGACCGGCGAGGGCGGCGAACTTGTTTGGCGCGGTGACAAACGGCAGCCCTGACAGGGCCGCCAACTCCGCGGCGATGGCTTCGGCGAAACCGTGCGGGGCATTGAGGCCGGTGCCCACCGCGGTGCCGCCCTGGGCCAGTTCGCAGACCGCCGGCAGCGTTGCGCGGATAGCGCGCTGGGCGTAGTCGAGCTGGGCGATAAAGGCCGACACCTCCTGGCCGAAGGTGATCGGCGTGGCGTCCATCATGTGGGTGCGCCCGGTCTTGACCAGGTTCATGTGGCGCGCCGACAGCTCGGCCAGGCCCGCCGACAGTTCGGCGATCGCCGGCAGCAGCTTGTCGTGCACGGCCTGGGCGGCGGCGATGTGCATGGCGGTGGGGAAGCAGTCGTTGGAGCTTTGCGAGCGGTTGACGTGATCGTTCGGGTGCACCGGTACCTTGCCGCCACGGCCCTTGCCGGCCAGTTCGTTGGCGCGCCCGGCGATCACCTCGTTGACGTTCATGTTGCTCTGGGTGCCGCTGCCGGTCTGCCACACCACCAGTGGGAACTGGTCGTCGTGATCGCCGTCGAGCACTTCGTCGGCGGCCTGCTCGATCAGCCGGGCGATGTCGGCGGGCAGGTCGCCGTTGCGGTCATTGACCCGGGCAGCGGCTTTCTTGACCAGCGCCAGGGCGTGCAGCACCGCCAGCGGCATGCGCTCCTTGCCGATGGCGAAGTTGATCAGCGAACGCTGGGTCTGCGCACCCCAGTAGGCGTCCTCTGGAACTTCGACCGGGCCCAGGCTGTCTGTCTCGATACGGCTCATGCTGCGCTCACTCCTTTGTAGTCAGAAATCGCAGTTTAGGCCCTGATTCGTCGCAGCGGTTCAGTCGCTCGTCGTGCCACTTGAGCACTTCGCCACCACGGCGCAGAATGCTCTACTCTGAGGTACCCGCCTCCCTTTCTTGAAGGAAATGCAATGACCCGTCTTCGTGTCCTCTGTGCTGCCGTTGCCCTGGCCTGCGCCAGCGGCCAGGTACTCGCCGCCACCGCGAGCCACAATGCCGCTGCCGAGAAATTCCTGACCCTGGCCAATGCCGACAAGCTGGGCACCCCGGTGTACATGCAGGTCCAGCAGATGTTCGCCCAGCGTTTCGAACAGACCAAGGCGCCGGCTGCCAAGAAAACGGTGCTCGACAGCTACCAGGCCAAGGCCAACGCCGCCCTGGACAACGCCATCGGCTGGAAGAAGCTCAAGCCGAAGATGGTCGACCTGTACACCGCGACCTTCACCGAGGCCGAGCTGAACGACCTGGTCAAGTTCTACGAGTCGCCGCTGGGCAAGAAAGTCCTGCGCGAGATGCCCAAGGTCACCCAGCAGTCGGCCCAGTTGACCCAGCAGAGCCTGGAGCCGGCGGTGCCGGTGGTCAACAAGCTGCTCGACGACATGACCAAGGAACTCGACCCGAGCGCTGGCAAGGCAGCCGCTCCGGCTAAGAAGTGAGCCTGACGCGATGAACATGCAGCAACGCATCGAGCAGCAGCTGGCGCCGCTGGGCACAGACCACCTCGAAGTGCGCAACGAAAGCCACATGCACAGCCGTGGCCAGGAAACGCACTATAAGGCGGTGCTGGTCAGCGAGCAGTTCGCCGGGCTGAACAGCGTCAAGCGCCACCAGAAGGTCTACGCCACCATGGGTGATCTGATGGGCGAGATCCACGCCCTGGCGATCCACACCTATACGCCCGAGGAGTGGGCGGCGGTCGGCGTGGCGCCTGCCTCGCCGGTGTGCGCCGGCGGTGGGCACTGAATCCTTTCCGTCGTTCTGGTACAATCTCGCAAAATCCGGGGGCCGCTTTGCGGCCCTTTCGCGATACAAGGCCGCTCACACAGGAATACGCATCCCCCTGTGGAAGCGGCCTTGTGTCGCGAAAGGGGCGTAAGGCGCCCCTATGCTTTTTCATGTCAAACCCGGTCCGCCCCTTACGAGGGCAACCACCAGGAGTTTCAGATTCATGACCCAACCGATCGTCGTGGCGGCGCTGTACAAGTTCGTCACCCTGGAAGACTACGTCGAACTGCGTGAGCCGCTGCTCAAGGCCATGGTCGACAACGGCGTCAAAGGCACCCTGCTGCTGGCCAACGAAGGCATCAACGGCACCGTCTCGGCCACCCGTGAAGGCATCGACGCGCTGCTGGCCTGGCTGCGCAGCGACCCACGCCTGGTGGATGTCGACCATAAAGAGTCGTACTGCGACGAGCAGCCGTTCTATCGCACCAAGGTCAAGCTCAAGAAAGAGATCGTCACCCTCGGCGTGCCGGGCGTGGACCCGAACAAGGCGGTCGGCACCTACGTCGATCCGAAAGACTGGAACGCGCTGATCAGCGACCCTGAAGTGCTGCTGATCGACACCCGCAACGACTACGAAGTGGCCATCGGCACCTTCAAGGGCGCGATCGACCCGAAGACCGAGACCTTCCGCGAGTTCCCCGACTACATCAAGGCCAACTTCGACCCGAGCAAGCACAAGAAGGTCGCCATGTTCTGCACCGGTGGCATCCGTTGCGAAAAGGCCTCCAGCTACATGCTCGGTGAGGGCTTCGAAGCCGTCTATCATCTTAAGGGCGGCATCCTGAAATACTTCGAGGAAGTAGCCCAGGAAGAAAGCCTCTGGGACGGCGACTGTTTCGTCTTCGACAACCGGGTCACCGTGCGTCACGACCTGAGCGAGGGCGAGTACGACCAGTGCCATGCCTGCCGCCACCCGATCGACGTGAAGGACCGGGAGTCGGAGCACTATTCGCCAGGCGTGAGCTGCCCGCATTGCTGGGACAGCCTGAGCGAGAAGACCCGGCGCAGCGCCATCGACCGCCAGAAGCAGATTGAACTGGCCAAGGCGCGCAACCAGCCACACCCGATCGGCTACAACTACAAAGCCGAGGCCTGATGCATGTCCGCACGCCTGCTCTATGTGATGGACCCGATGTGCTCCTGGTGCTGGGGTTTTGCCCCGGTGGCCGAGGCGCTGATCGCCCAGGCGCGTGAGGCGGGCGTCGTCACCCGCCTGGTGCCCGGTGGCCTGCGCAGCGGCGGCAGCGCCCTGGATGCCTCGACCCGCAAGTACATCCTCGAGCACTGGCAGGCGGTGCATGACGCCACCGGGCAGCCGTTTCGTTTCGATGGCGCGATGCCTGACGGTTTCGTCTACGACACCGAGCCTGCGTGCCGCGCGCTGGTCGCGGCGCGCGAGCTGGACGATGAGCGGGCCTGGGCGTTGCTCAAGCTGATCCAGCGGTCGTTCTACGAGCAGGGGCTGGATGTCACCCGCGCCCCGCAACTGGTGGAGCTGGCCGAACAGGCCGGTTTCGACCGCGAGGCGTTCTCGCAGCGCTTCACCAGCGCCGATACCCGTGCCGCCACCAGTGCCGACTTCGGCTGGGTGCAGGACCTGGGCATCGCCGGCTTTCCGACGCTGCTGGCCGAGCGCAATGGCCAGCTGGCCCTGCTGACCAACGGCTACCAGTCGCTGGACAGCCTGCAGCCGCTGCTCGGCCGCTGGCTGCAGCAGGCCGCCTGTGCTTGACCTGCCAGGGTCGCCAGACCCTGTGCCAGGGAAGTCCCCCGCTGTGCCCGATCGCCTGAGCTGGGCGGAAATCCGCCGCCTGGCCCTGCGCCACAAGCGAGCCCTGTGGACCGCCAACCTGGTGGCCGTGCTCGCTGCCCTGTGCAGCGTGCCCATCCCCTTGCTGCTGCCGTTGCTGGTGGATGAAGTGCTGCTGGGGCATGGCGACGCCGCACTGAAGTGGATGAACAACTTCCTGCCCGCAGGCTGGCAGGTGGCCGCGGGCTATATTGGCCTGATGCTGTGCGCCACCTTGGGCCTGCGCCTGGCGGCGCTGGCGTTCAACGTGGTCCAGGCCAAACTGTTCGCTGGCCTGGCCAAGGACATCGTCTACCGCCTGCGCATCCGCCTGATCGAGCGGCTCAAGCGTATTTCGCTCAAGGAATACGAAAGCCTGGGCAGCGGTACGGTCACCACCCATCTGGTCACCGACCTGGACACCCTCGACAAGTTCGTCGGCGAAACCCTCAGCCGCTTCCTGGTGGCCGTGCTCACCCTGACCGGCACCGCCGCCATCCTGATCTGGATGCACTGGCAGCTGGCGCTGTTGATCCTTTTGTTCAACCCGCTGGTGATTTACTTCACCGTGCAGTTGGGCAAGCGCGTCAAGCACTTGAAGAAGCTCGAGAACGACAGCACCGCACGCTTCACCCAAGCGCTGACCGAAACCCTCGATGCGATCCAGGAGATCCGCGCCGGCAACCGTCAGGGGTATTTCCTCGGTCGCCTGGGCCTGCGCGCCCGCGAGGTGCGCGACTATGCCGTGGCCTCGCAGTGGAAGAGCGATGCCAGTGGCCGGGCCAGCGGCCTGTTGTTCCAGTTCGGCATCGACATCTTCCGCGCCGCAGCGATGCTCACCGTGCTGTTCTCCGACCTGTCGATCGGCCAGATGCTGGCGGTGTTCAGCTACCTGTGGTTCATGATCGGCCCGGTGGAGCAGTTGCTGAACCTGCAATATGCCTACTACGCCGCTGGTGGCGCGCTCAGTCGCCTCAATGAGCTGCTGGCGCGGGCCGATGAGCCGCAGTACCCGGCGGCCAGCGACCCGTTCGCCGGGCGCGAGACGGTCGGCATCGAGGTGCGCGACCTGCGCTTCGCCTACGCCGACGAGCCGGTGCTGGACCAGCTGAACCTGTCCATCGCCCCGGGTGAGAAGGTCGCTATCGTTGGCGCCAGCGGCGGCGGCAAGAGCACCCTGGTGCAGCTGCTGCTGGGGCTGTACAGCGCCCAGGCCGGGACCATCCGTTTCGGCGGCGCCAGCCTGCAGGAGATCGGCCTGGAGACCCTGCGCGAGCACGTCGCGGTGGTGCTGCAGCACCCGTCGCTGTTCAACGACAGTGTGCGCGCCAACCTGACCATGGGCCGCGATTGCAGTGACGATGCCTGCTGGCAGGCGCTGCGCATCGCCCAGCTGGACGCCACCATCGCCGCGCTGCCCCAGGGCCTGGACAGCATCGTCGGGCGTTCCGGCGTGCGCCTGTCCGGCGGCCAGCGCCAGCGTCTGGCGATCGCTCGCATGGTGCTGGCCGAGCCCAAGGTGGTCATTCTCGACGAAGCCACCTCGGCGCTGGACGCCGCCACCGAGTACAACCTGCACCAGGCCCTGGCGCGGTTCCTCAGCGGTCGCACCACGCTGATCATCGCCCACCGCCTGTCGGCGGTGAAGCAGGCCGACCGCGTGTTGGTGTTCGACGGCGGCCATGTCGCCGAGGACGGCGGCCATCAGCAACTGATCGCCGAGGGCGGCCTGTACGCCAAGCTCTACGGCCATCTGCAGCAGACCTGAAAACAGCCTCAAGGTTCGAGCTGCAAGCGGCAAGTCGCAGTCAGCACACTTTTTCTTGCTGCTTGGCGCTGGTAGCTTGTCGCTCCTTCATGGCAAATGGCCTACGCTGTGCTTGTCTAGGTCGATTCGTGCCTTATCTGCCGCCATGACAGGGACTACATGAAGGTAAATCGGACTCTCGAAGCGCCAAGGCTGCTGGGTATCATCTGGCCTTTCGTCGCCGTTGTGGTTTTCCAGGTGCTGCTGGGCAGTCTGAGCCTTTATGCATTGTCCGCCGTGCGCGCCTACGTGGCAGGCGAGAGTTTGTGGTCCAAGGCGCAGAAGGACGCCATCTATTACCTCAACCTCTACGCCGACGACCGCGATCCGTTGACCTATGCTCGCTACCGCCGGGCCATCCTGGTGCCCCAGGGCGACCATAACCTGCGCCTGGCCCTGGATCGACCCGAGCCGGACCTGGAGGCGGCGCGCCAGGGCGTGCTACAGGGCGGCAACCACCCTGAGGACGTTGCCCGGATCATCTGGTTCTACCGCAACTTCCGTCATATCAGCTATATGGAAACCGCCATCGATTACTGGAACATCGGTGACGACTACCTGCGCCAGCTCGACGTGCTGGCCCAGCAGATGCGTCAAGGTTTCGCCAGCGGTGTTATCGATCCCCACCAGGTG
The DNA here is from genome assembly GCF_057480815.1 of Pseudomonas sp. P106(2024). Lineage (NCBI taxonomy): Bacteria > Pseudomonadati > Pseudomonadota > Gammaproteobacteria > Pseudomonadales > Pseudomonadaceae > Pseudomonas > Pseudomonas sp. P106(2024). The sequence goes on from NZ_JBLIYU010000003.1 coordinate 134,481, forward strand.
GCCAACTGGAAGGCGCGCATCGTCGCCATCAATGACGGTGTCACCCCCGCCGCCAAGGCGTTCAGCGATGCCTTGGGTGAAGGCTCGCGGATGTTGCTCAAGGTGCTGATGCTCACCAACCTGGCCACCGCGCTGTTCCTGATCGCCATGGCCTGGCGACGTTCGAGCAAGCTGCTGGCCCAGCGCCAGGCGTTCGCCAGTGCACTGCAGGAGGAGAAGGAGCGGGCGCAGATCACCCTGGAATCGATCGGCGATGCGGTGATCACCGCCGATGTCGATGGTTGCATCAGCTATATGAACCCGGCCGCCGAGCAGTTGACCCACTGGCAGGCGGTGCAGGCCCAGGGCCTGCCGCTGACGGCGTTGTTCAGCCTGCTCGACGAGAACGCCGAGGGTGACAGCCTGACGCTGGTCGAGCAGGTGCTCAGCGGCAGCCTCAAGGGCGGCGCCGAGCACGCCCGGCTGATCCAGCGCCTGGACGGCAGCACGGTGTCGGTTAACCTGGTGGGCTCGCCCATCCTCACCGAAGGGCAGGTCAGTGGCGTCGTGGTGGTGTTACACGACATGACCCAGGAGCGCCAGTACATTGCCAATTTGTCCTGGCAGGCCACCCATGACGCCCTGACCGGGCTGGCCAACCGCCGGGAGTTCGAGTATCGCCTGGAGCAGGCGCTCAACGGCCTGGCGCGCCAGGCCGGGCGCCATTCGCTGATGTTCCTCGACCTCGACCAGTTCAAGCTGGTCAACGATACCTGCGGCCATGCCGCTGGTGACGAATTGCTGCGGCATATCTGCGCGGTGCTGCAGTCGGGCCTGCGCGAGGGTGATACCCTCGCGCGCCTGGGTGGCGACGAGTTTGGCGTGCTCCTGGAGAATTGCCCGCCGGAGCAGGCCGAGCGCATTGCCGAACAGTTGCGCCAGTCCGTGCAGAGCCTGCATTTCGTATGGAAGGGGCGCCCCTTCGTAACCACGGTCAGCCTCGGCCTGGTGCACATCGCCCAGGTGCCCAGTACCCTGGAAGCTTCGTTGCGCGCGGCGGACATGGCCTGCTACATGGCCAAGGAGAAAGGACGCAATCGGGTCCAGGTCTATCATGCTGATGACAGTGAGCTGTCCATGCGCTTTGGCGAAATGGCCTGGATCCAGCGATTGCACGTGGCGCTGGAGGAGAACCGTTTCTGCCTCTACGCCCAGGAGATCGCGCCCTTGCATCCCCATGAGGGCCCTGGGCATATCGAGATCCTCCTGCGCCTGCACGACGAAAGCGGGCGCACCATCCTGCCCGACAGCTTCATCCCCGCAGCGGAGCGCTATGGGCTGATGACCGCGCTCGACCGTTGGGTGGTGCGCAGTGTGTTCCAGGTGATCCGCCAGTGCGTGGACGAAGGCCGGGAGGGCCCCCTGGCGATGTGCGCCATCAATTTATCCGGCTCAAGTATCGGCGATGACAAGTTCCTCGAGTACTTGCAACGCCTGTTTGGCGAGTTCGACATCCCGCCTCGACTGATCTGTTTTGAAATTACCGAAACCAGCGCCATCGCCAATCTGGGCAGTGCGATCCGATTCATCAATGAATTGAAAGGACTGGGCTGCAAATTCTCGCTCGACGACTTCTGCGCCGGAATGTCGTCATTCGCCTATTTGAAGCATTTGCCTGTAGACTTCCTGAAGATCGACGGAAGTTTCGTCAAGGACATGCTCGATGACCCGATCAACCGGGCGATGGTCGAAGTGATCAATCACATCGGTCACGTCATGGGCAAGCGGACCATCGCCGAGTTTGTCGAGACACCGCTGATCGAGCAGGCTTTGCAGGAGATCGGCGTTGACTACGCCCAGGGATACCTTATCGAACGCCCGCAGGTCTTCACCTGCGACAGCCTGCAGCGCCAACGGATTGCCGCGAGGCCCCTTCTGCACCGGGCGCCGGGGACCTTTCGCTGAACAACGCCCGGAAATCACAGGGAATCAAGGAGCTGACAGTGATCGACGCGTTCGTAAGGATCGGACCATTGATGGATCCGGCCAGTTATCCGCAGTGGGCTCAACAACTGATAGAGGATTGCCGCGAAAGCAAGCGCCGGGTGGTGGAGCATGAGTTCTACCAGCGATTGCGCGATGGCCAGCTCAAGCAGTCGACCATCCGCCAGTACTTGATCGGTGGCTGGCCGGTGGTCGAGCAGTTTTCCCTCTACATGGCCCACAACCTCACCAAGACCCGCTACGCCCGGCACCCTGGCGAAGACATGGCGCGCCGCTGGCTGATGCGCAACATCCGGGTCGAGCTCAACCATGCCGACTACTGGGTGAACTGGTGCCAGGCACACGGTATCCATCTGCATGAATTGCAGTCCCAGGAAGTGCCGCCGGAGCTCAACGGCCTCAACGACTGGTGCTGGCGGGTGTGCGCCACCGAGTCGTTGGCTATCGCCATGGCGGCCACCAACTACGCCATCGAAGGTGCCACCGGCGAGTGGTCGGCGGTGGTGTGCGCTGAGGACACCTATGCCCAAGGGTTCCCCGAGGACACCCGCAAGCGCGCGATGAAGTGGCTGAAGATGCATGCGCAGTACGATGATGCGCACCCTTGGGAAGCGCTTGAGATCATCTGCACCCTGGCCGGCGAGAACCCCACGTTGGGGTTGCGCACCGAACTGCGTCGGGCGATCTGCAAGAGCTATGACTGCATGTTCCTGTTTTTGGAGCGTTGCATGCAGCTCGAGGGGCGTCAGCAGGGGCGTCTGCGCCCGGCATTGGCGGCGGGCTGAAACAGTTCGCCGGCAACCCGGCTCCTACAGTCGATTCCGTAGGAGCTGGCTTGCCGGCGAAGCGGGCCTTACTGCGCGTTCAGCGCTTGTCCGTTCACATCCTTGCTGTCCGGCCCCATCAGGTACAGGTACACCGGCATGATCTCCTCGGGCAGCGGGTTGTTCTGCGGGTTCTCGCTTGGGTAGGCCTGGGCGCGCATCGCCGTGCGCGTGGCGCCCGGATTGATGCTGTTCGAGCGTACCGGCGCCACGCCTTCCAGCTCGTCGGCCAAGGTCTGCATCAGTCCCTCGGTGGCGAACTTCGACACCCCGTAGGCACCCCAGTAGGCCCGGCCCTTGCGCCCGACGCTGCTGGAGGTGAACACCACCGAGGCGTCCTCGGACAGTTTCAGCAGCGGCAGCAGGGTGCTGGTGAGCATGAAGGTGGCGTTGACGTTAATGTGCATCACGCGCATGAAGTTATCGCCCGAGAGCTGCTCCAGCGGCGTGCGCGGGCCTATGATCGAGGCGTTGTTGAGCAGGCCGTCGAGGCGACCGAACTGCTCCTCGATCATCGCCGCCAGTTCGTCGTACTGGTGCGCCAGGGCGGTTTCCAGGTTGAACGGGATCACCACCGGCTGCGGATGGCCAGCGGCCTCGATCTGGTCGTAGACCTCGTTGAGGTTGGACTCGGTCTTGCCCAGCAGCAACACGGTGGCGCCCAGGGCGGCGTAGGCCTTGGCGGCGGCGGCGCCGATGCCGCGACCGGCGCCGGTGACCAGGATGATCCGGTCCTTGAGCAGGTCGGGGCGGGCGGTGTAGTCGAACATCGGTCTGTCCTTAAATCGGTTGCGATCAATGGGGGCTGCGCGAAGGTTCAGCAGCCGCACAGCGCGCTGTCGATCACCTTGCGCAGTTCCAGCGGGTGGTCCACCACCACGTCGGCGCCCCAGTTGTTGGGGTTGTCCTCTGGATGAATATAGCCATAGCGCACCGCTGCGGTGCGGGTGCCGGCGTCGCGGCCAGACTCGATGTCACGCAGGTCATCGCCGACGAACAGCACGCTGGCCGGGTCCAGGTCCAGGGTCTTGCACGCCAGGATCAACGGTTCGGGGTCGGGCTTGCTGTTCTTCACGTGGTCTGGGCAGATCAGTAGGGCCGAGCGCTCTGCCAGGCCCAGGCGCTGCATGATCGGTTCGGCGAAGCGCACCGGCTTGTTGGTGACCACGCCCCACAGCAGGTTGCCTTTCTCGATGTCGGCCAGCAGCTCCGGCATGCCGTCGAACAGCTTGCTGTGCACCGCGCAGTCGCGCTGGTAGCGCTCGAGGAATTCCAGGCGCAGGGCCTCGAAGCCGTCGGCCTCGGGGTCCATGGCGAAGGTTGCGGCGACCATGGCGCGGGCGCCGCCGGAGATCACCTCGCGGATGCGTTCGTCGTCGATGGCCGGCATGCCGCGGTCGGCGAGCATCGCCTGGCAGATGGCGATGAAGTCCGGCGCCGTGTCCAGCAGGGTGCCGTCCATGTCGAAGAGTACTGCTCGCAGGCGCATGCTCATTCCTCGCGCAGGGTCTGGATCATGTAGTTGACGTCGACGTCGTTGCTGAGCTTGTAGTGCTTGGTCAGCGGGTTGTAGGTCAGGCCGATGATGTCCTTGACCTCGAGGCCCGCGGCGCGGCTCCAGGCGCCCAGCTCGGAGGGGCGGATGAATTTCTTGAAGTCATGGGTGCCGCGCGGCAGCATCTTGAGGATGTACTCGGCGCCGATGATTGCCAGCAGGTAGGCCTTGTGGTTGCGGTTGATGGTCGAGAAGAACACCTGGCCGCCCGGCTTGACCATGCGGTAGCAGGCACGGATCACCGACGAAGGGTCGGGCACGTGCTCGAGCATCTCCAGGCAGGTGACCACGTCGAACTGCTCGGGCATCTCTTCGGCCAGGGCCTCGGCGGTGATCTGCCGGTACTCCACCGCCACGCCGGACTCCAGCTGATGCAGTTGGGCCACCGCCAGTGGCGCCTCGCCCATGTCGATGCCGGTCACGGTGGCGCCGCGCTGGGCCATCGCCTCGCTGAGGATGCCGCCGCCGCAGCCGACGTCCAGCACCTTCTTGCCGGCAAGGGCGACGCGCTCGTCGATCCAGTTGACCCGCAGTGGGTTGATGTCGTGCAGTGGCTTGAATTCGCTCTCGCGGTCCCACCAGCGGTGAGCCAGGGCTTCGAACTTGGCGATTTCGGCGTGGTCGACGTTGCTCATCTGAACAGTCCTCTGAAGCTTCTATGAAAGTGTCACGGGGCGCCAGCCGTGGCTGGCGCCCGGTTATTCGTTGCGCCCGCCGATGCGGGCTCCCCAGGCGCGGGCATTGGCGGCCAGGGCCCGCTCGTCCATCCGCGTCAGGCGGCGGTCCAGCACCAGGGCGTGGCCGGCGACCCAGACGTCCTTCACGCAATCGCGGCCGGTGGCGTAGATCAATTGCGAGACCGGGTCGTGCACCGGCTGCTGCGCCAGCCCCGACAGGTCGAAGGCGACCAGGTCGGCGGCCTTGCCTACCTCGAGCGAGCCGGTCGTCGCCTCCAGGCCCAGCGCCCGGGCGCCGTTGAGCGTGGCCATGCGCAGCGCCCGGTGGGCGTCCAGGGCGGTGGCCGAGCCGGCGACGGCCTTGGCCAGCAGCGCGGCGGTACGGGTTTCGCCGAGCAGGTCGAGGTCATTGTTGCTGGCGGCGCCGTCGGTGCCCACCGCCACGTTCACTCCGGCCTGCCACAGGCGCTCCACCGGGCAGAAGCCGCTGGCCAGCTTGAGGTTGGACTCGGGGCAGTGGACCACGCTGGTGTTGCTTTCTACCAGCAGGGCCAGATCCTCGTCGCTGACCTGGGTCATGTGCACCGCCTGCAGGTTCGGCCCCAGCAGGCCCAGGCGGGCGAGGCGGGCCAGTGGGCGCTCGCCGCTGTCCTTGAGCGCCTGCTCGACTTCGCCGGCGGTCTCGTGGATATGCATGTGCAGCGGTGCGTCGAGCTGGTCGGCGATTACCCGGATCTTCTCAAGGTTCGCATCGCTGACCGTGTACGGCGCGTGCGGGCCAAGGGCGACGGTAATGCGCGGGTGGTGGCGCAGGTCGCCGAACAGCTCGATGGCCAGGTGCAGGCCCTCGTCCGGGGTGCGCGCGCCGGGGATCGGGAAGTCCAGCAGCGGCACGGCGATCTGCGCGCGGATACCGCTCTGGTGCACGCGGTCGCAGGCTTCGCGGGGGAAGAAGTACATGTCGGCAAAGCAGGTGATGCCGCCCTTGAGCTGCTCGGCGATGGCAAGGTCGGTGCCGTCACGCACGAAGGTTTCGTCCACCCAGCGGCCCTCGGCCGGCCAGATATGCTCCTGCAGCCAGGTCATCAGCGGCAGGTCATCGGCCAGGCCACGGAACAGGGCCATGGCGGCGTGACCATGGGCGTTGACCAGCCCGGGCGTCAGCACGCAGTCGGGCAGTTCGCGCACTTCCCGGGCCCGGGGTGCCCGTTCGCGGGGGCCGAGCCAGGCGATCTGGCCGTCCAGCACACCCAGTGCATGGCCTTCGAGCACCACGCCGGCCGGCTCCACGGGGACCAGCCAGTCCGGCACAAGCAGCAGGTCGAGGAGAGGGATGGCGGTGGGCATGCGCGGCATATACCTGGGTTGGTTCGGCTAAACGCGCAGTATACCCGAGCGTCCGCGGCTGAGGGTCGCTATAATCGCCGGCTTTTGATGTCAGGGCGACGGGGAGAGGCGATGCGCGAGCAACTGATGGCGGCGGAGACGGTGACGGGCATCGAATGGCGCGACGGCGTGTTGCACCTGCTCGACCAGCGCCTGCTGCCGCTGGAGCAGTGCTGGCTGGCCTGCACGCAGGCGTACGAGGTGGCCGAGGCAATCAGCGACATGGCTGTACGCGGCGCCCCGGCGATCGGAATCTGCGCCGCCTATGGCCTGGTGCTGGCTTTGCGCCAGCGATTGGCCGAGGGTGACGGCTGGGAGGAGTCCCTCGAGGAGGACTTCATGCTGCTGGGCGAGGCGCGCCCGACCCCGGCCAACCTGTTCTGGGCGCTCAACCGCATGCGTGAACGCCTGCAGCGCCTGCGTTCAGGGGAGGATGTGCTGGCGGTGATGGAGGCCGAGGCGGTGGCCATCCATGAAAGCGATCGCGAGGCCAACCTGACCATGGCCCAGTTCGGCGTCGAGCAGATTCGTCGCCACCAGGGCAGCGAACAGGCTCTGCTCACCCATGGCAACGCCGGGGCCTTGGCCACCGGCGGCTTCGGCACCGCCTTGGGGGTGATCCGCGCTGCCACCCTGGAAGGCATGGTTGAGCAGGTCTATGCCTGCGAGTCGCGACCCTGGTTGCAGGGCTCGCGCCTGACCGCCTGGGAGCTGGCCGCCGATGGCGTGCCGGTGACCGTGGTCGCCGACGCGGCCATGGGGCACCTGATGAAGACCAAGGGCATCACCTGGGTGGTGGTTGGTGCCGACTGTATCGCCGCCAATGGCGACGTGGCGGCGAAGATCGGCACCTACCAGATGGCGGTGACCGCCATGCACCACGGCCTGCGCTTCATGGTGGTGGCGCCGAGCACCAGCGTCGACCTGAACCTGGCCACCGGCGAGGACATCCCGCTGGAGACCCGTGGCGAAGAAGAGTTGCTGGAAGTCGCGGGCATCCAGGTGACGGCCGATGTCGAGGCCTACAACCCGGTGGTGGATGTCACCCCGGCGGACCTGATCGACGTGATCGTCACCGAGAGGGGGGTGGTCGAGCGTCCGGATACGGCGAAAATCGCCCAGTTGATGTGCCGCAAACGCCTGCATTGAGGTGTTTTTTCACCCGTTTGGATGGCGCTTCAAGGCAACCTGCCATATCTCCCATGCGTCCCGTGTTTGTGATACCATCCGGCAGTTTCCAAGGCCGCTCTTTGCGGCGGCCTTCATTGCGCAGATCCATGTCACAACTCATTGATTTGTCGTAAGTCGTCGCACCCCATATGCGCTGCGGCGGCGAGCTTCGTTCGTCCTTCGAGGGATCAGGCGAAGTTTCACCAGAAAAAGGAATCAGGCTTCTCATGGGCGAACTGGCCAAAGAAATCCTCCCGGTCAATATCGAAGACGAACTGAGACAGTCTTACCTCGACTACGCGATGAGCGTTATTGTCGGGCGAGCGCTGCCCGATGCGCGTGACGGCTTGAAGCCCGTGCATCGCCGCGTTCTGTATGCGATGAGCGAACTGGGCAACGACTGGAACAAGCCGTACAAGAAATCCGCCCGTGTGGTCGGTGACGTGATCGGTAAGTACCACCCGCACGGCGACACCGCTGTGTACGACACCATCGTGCGCATGGCCCAGCCCTTCTCGCTGCGCTACTTGCTGGTCGATGGCCAGGGCAACTTCGGTTCGGTGGACGGTGACAACGCCGCGGCCATGCGATACACCGAAGTGCGCATGGCCAAGCTGGCCCACGAGCTGCTGGCCGACCTGCACAAGGAAACCGTCGACTGGGTGCCCAACTACGACGGTACCGAGCAGATCCCGGCGGTCATGCCGACCAAGATCCCCAACCTGCTGGTCAACGGTTCCAGCGGTATCGCCGTGGGCATGGCCACCAACATCCCGCCGCACAACCTCGGCGAAGTGATCGATGGCTGCCTGGCGCTGATCGACAACTCCGACATCACGGTCGATGAACTGATGCAGTTCATCCCGGGTCCGGACTTCCCTACCGCCGGCCTGATCAACGGCCGCCAGGGCATCATCGAGGCCTATCGCACCGGCCGTGGCCGCATCTATATGCGCGCCCGTTCCGAGATCGAGGACATCGACAAGGTCGGTGGTCGCCAGCAGATCGTCGTCACCGAGCTGCCGTACCAGCTGAACAAGGCGCGTCTGATCGAGAAGATCGCCGAGCTGGTCAAAGAGAAGAAGATCGAAGGCATCACCGAGCTGCGCGACGAGTCCGACAAGGATGGCATGCGCATCGTCATCGAGCTGCGTCGCGGCGAGGTGCCGGAAGTGGTGCTCAACAACCTCTACCAGCAGACCCAGCTGCAGAGCGTGTTCGGCATCAACATCGTCGCCCTGATCGACGGTCGCCCGCGCCTGCTGAACCTCAAGGACCTGCTCGAGGCGTTCGTTCGCCACCGTCGCGAAGTGGTCACCCGCCGCACCGTGTTCGAGCTGCGCAAGGCCCGCGAGCGTGGCCACATCCTTGAAGGCCAGGCGGTCGCGCTGTCCAACATCGACCCGGTCATCGCCCTGATCAAGGCCTCGCCGACCCCGTCCGAAGCCAAGGAAGCGCTGATCAGCACCGCCTGGGAGTCCAGCGCGGTGCAGGTCATGGTCGAGCGCGCCGGCGCCGAGTCCTGCCGTCCGGAAGACCTGCCGGAGCAGTACGGTCTGCGTGAAGGCAAGTACTACCTGTCGCCGGAGCAGGCCCAGGCCATCCTCGAGCTGCGCCTGCACCGCCTGACCGGCCTGGAGCACGAGAAGCTGCTGGCCGAGTACCAGGAGATCCTCGAGCAGATCGGCGAGCTGATCCGAATCCTCAGCAGCGCCGAGCGCCTGATGGAAGTGATCCGCGAAGAACTCGAAGCGATCCGCGCCGAGTACGGCGATGCCCGCCGCACCGAGATCCTCAACGCCAGCCACGACCTCAACTACGGTGACATGATCCCGGAAGAAGAGCGCGTGGTGACCATCTCCCACGGTGGTTACGCCAAGACCCAGCCATTGTCCGCCTACCAGGCCCAGCGCCGCGGCGGCAAGGGCAAGTCGGCCACCGGCGTCAAGGACGAGGACTACATCGAGCACCTGCTGGTCGCCAACAGCCACGCCACCCTGCTGCTGTTCTCCAGCAAGGGCAAGGTGTACTGGAAGAAGACCTACGAAATCCCCGAGGCCTCCCGCGCCGCCCGCGGTCGTCCGCTGGTCAACCTGCTGCCGCTGGAGGAGGGTGAGCGCATCACCGCCATGCTGCAGATCGACCTGGAAGCACTGCAGCAGCACGCAGACCCTGAGGAAGAGCTGGAAGACAGCGATGACAGCGTGATTGAAGGCGAGCTGGTTGAGGCCGAAGAGATCGACGAGGAAGACGGCGACACCCCAGAGTGGGCCGCCGAACCGACCGGCGCCTACATCTTCATGGCCACCGCCTCCGGTACCGTCAAGAAGACCCCGCTGGTGCAGTTCGCCCGTCCGCGCTCCAACGGCCTGATCGCCCTGAAGCTCAAGGAAGGCGACACCCTGATCGCCGCAGCCATTACCGATGGCGCCAAGGAAGTCATGATGTTCTCCGACGCCGGCAAGGTGATCCGCTTCGCCGAGAGCGTGGTGCGCGAGATGGGTCGTAATGCCCGTGGCGTGCGCGGCATGAAACTGGGCAAGGGCCAGCAGATCATCTCCATGCTGATCCCCGAGTCCGGCGCGCAGATCCTCACTGCCTCCGAGCGTGGCTTCGGCAAGCGCACCCCGCTTTCCAAGTTCCCGCGTCGCGGTCGTGGCGGCCAGGGCGTGATCGCCATGGGCACCAAGGGGCGCAACGGCCTGCTGATCGGCGCCATCCAGGTGCAGGAAGGCGAGGAGATCATGCTGATTTCCGACCAGGGTACCCTGGTGCGCACGCGGGTCGGCGAAGTGTCCAGCCTGAGCCGTAACACCCAGGGTGTTACGCTGATCAAGCTGGCCACGGACGAAACACTGGTGGGCCTGGAGCGTGTCCAGGAGCCATCCGAGGAAGAACTCGACGACCTGGTCGAGACGGACGAGGAGGGCGCCCCGCTCGATGCAGTGGGCGAGGACACCGCAGGCGCCGAAGAGGCACCTCAGGAATAACCGAAGCAACAACCCGAACGGGGCGACCAAGGTCGCCCCGTTTGACTGATTGGAACAGGCAACGCTCGCTCCTGCAGGGGTTGGCGGGGTCTGTGAGTGACGATTTGTTCTATTTGGCAGAGCGAGAGTGGATGTGAGCAAACGAGCCTTTAACTTCTGCGCCGGCCCCGCCGCGCTTCCCGATGCTGTCCTGCAGCGTGCCCAGGCCGAGATGCTGGACTGGCGCGGCAAGGGCCTGTCGGTGATGGAAATGAGCCATCGCAGCGACGACTACGTGGCCATTGCCGAAAAGGCCGAGCAGGACCTGCGCGACCTGCTGTCCGTCCCCTCCAACTACAAGGTGCTGTTCCTGCAGGGCGGCGCCAGCCAGCAGTTCGCCGAGATTCCGCTGAACCTGCTGCCGGAGAATGGCACCGCCGACTACGTCGAGACCGGCATCTGGTCGAAAAAGGCCATCGAGGAAGCGCGTCGTTTCGGCAACGTCAACGTCGCCGCCAGCGCCAAGCCCTACGACTACCTGGCCATCCCAGGCCAGAACGAGTGGAAACTGACCAAGAACGCGGCATACGTTCACTATGCGTCCAACGAGACCATCGGCGGCCTGCAGTTCGACTGGGTGCCCGAGACTGGCGACGTCCCGCTGGTGGTCGACATGTCCTCCGACATCCTCTCGCGCCCGACCGACGTGTCGCAGTTCGGCCTGATCTACGCCGGCGCGCAGAAGAACATCGGCCCCAGCGGCCTGGTGGTGGTGATCGTCCGTGAAGACCTGCTGGGCCACGCCCGCAGCAGCTGCCCGACCATGCTCGACTACAAGATCGCGGCCGACAACGGCTCGATGTACAACACCCCGGCCACCTATTCCTGGTACCTCTCGGGCCTGGTGTTCGAGTGGCTCAAGGAGCAGGGTGGCGTCGAGGCCATGGAGCAGCGCAACCGCGCCAAGAAGGACCGCCTGTACGGCTTCATCGACGGCAGCGAGTTCTACACCAATCCGATCAGCCACAACGCCCGTTCGTGGATGAACGTGCCGTTCCGCCTGGCCGACGAGCGCCTGGACAAGGCCTTCCTGGCTGGCGCCGACGCCCGTGGCCTGCTGAACCTCAAGGGGCACCGTTCGGTGGGCGGCATGCGCGCCTCGATCTACAACGCCTTGGGCCTGGAGGCCGTCGAGGCGCTGGTGCAGTACATGGCTGAATTCGAGAAGGAGCACGGCTGATGTCCGACCAGGAACTCAAGGCCCTGCGCGTGCGCATCGACAGCCTCGACGAGAAGATCCTCGAGCTGATCAGCGAGCGCGCCCGTTGCGCCCAGGAAGTGGCCAAGGTCAAGACCGCGTCGCTGGCCGAAGGCGAGGCGCCGGTGTTCTATCGCCCCGAGCGTGAAGCCGCGGTGCTCAAGCGTGTCATGGAGCGCAACAAGGGGCCGCTGGACAATGAAGAGATGGCGCGGCTGTTCCGCGAGATCATGTCCTCCTGCCTGGCCCTGGAAGAGCCGCTGAAAGTCGCCTACCTCGGCCCGGAAGGCACCTTCACCCAGGCGGCCGCCATGAAGCACTTCGGTCACGCCGTGGTCAGCCGCCCGATGGCGGCCATCGACGAGGTGTTCCGCGAAGTGGCGGCCGGTGCCGTCAACTTTGGCGTGGTGCCGGTGGAAAACTCCACCGAAGGCGCGGTCAGCCATACGCTGGACAGCTTCCTCGAGCACGACATGGTGATCTGCGGCGAGGTGGAGCTGCGTATCCACCACCACCTGCTGGTGGGCGAGAACACCAAGACCGACAGCATCACCCGCATCTACTCCCATGCCCAGTCGCTGGCCCAGTGCCGCAAGTGGCTGGACGCCCATTACCCGAACGTCGAGCGCGTGGCTGTCTCCAGCAACGCCGAGGCGGCCAAGCGGGTCAAGGGCGAGTGGAACTCGGCGGCGATCGCTGGCGACATGGCGGCCAACCTGTACGGGCTGACCCGCCTGGCCGAGAAGATCGAGGACCGCCCGGACAACTCCACGCGCTTCCTCATGATCGGCAGCCAGGAAGTACCGCCGACCGGCGACGACAAGACCTCGATCATCGTTTCCATGAGCAACAAGCCGGGCGCGCTGCATGAGCTGCTGGTGCCGTTCCACGAGAACGGCATCGACCTGACGCGCATCGAGACCCGTCCGTCGCGCAGCGGCAAGTGGACCTACGTGTTCTTCATCGACTTCGTCGGCCATCACCGCGATCCGCTGATCAAGGCGGTGCTGGAGCAGATCAGCCAGGAGGCTGTGGCGCTGAAGGTGCTGGGTTCGTATCCGAAGGCGGTGCTTTGATTTGAGATTGCCGGGGCCGCTTCGCGCCCCATCGCGACACAAGGCCGCTTCCACAGGTATTGTGCAGGCCTTGAAGCTGTACTGAGTCCTGTGGGAACGGCCTTGCGTCGCGATGGGCTGCAACGCAGCCCCAGTGGGTCTCGCAGATTGCCTAGATTTCTGAACAGGGTTCGTACTCGTGGTTGATGCTGTAACAAACAAATCCGCACCGATTGTCGGCCGCTTGGTCGTGGTCGGCCTCGGCCTGATCGGCGGCTCCTTCGCCAAGGGCTTGCGTGAAAGCGGCCTGTGCCGCGAGGTGGTCGGCGTCGACCTGGATGCCGAGTCGCGCAAGCAGGCCGTGGCGCTGGGCGTGGTCGACCGTTGCGAGGCGGACCTGGCCGTCGCTTGTGTCGGCGCCGATGTCATCCAGCTGGCGGTACCGATCCTGGCCATGGAGAAAGTCCTGGCCCGGCTGGCCCAGCTCGACCTGGGTGACGCGGTGATCACCGACGTGGGCAGCGCCAAGGGCAACGTCGTGCGTGCAGCGCGCGAAGCGTTCGCCGAGCGCTTGCCGCGCTTCGTGCCCGGGCACCCGATCGCCGGCTCCGAGCAAAGCGGCGTTGAGGCCTCCAATGCCGCGTTGTTCCGTCGCCACAAGGTGATCCTCACGCCGCTGGTGGACACCGACCCGCAGGCGCTGGCCCTGGTCGACCGCCTCTGGCGCGCGCTGGACGCCGATGTCGAGCACATGCCGGTGGAGCGCCATGACGAAGTCCTGGCCGCCACCAGCCACCTGCCGCACCTGCTGGCCTTCGGCCTGGTCGATTCGCTGGCCAAGCGCAATGAAAACCTGGAGATCTTCCGGTACGCTGCGGGGGGCTTTCGCGATTTCACGAGAATCGCTGGTAGCGACCCGATCATGTGGCACGACATCTTCCTCGCCAACCGCGAGGCGGTCCTGCGCACTCTCGATACATTTCGCAGCGACCTCGACGCCTTGCGCGACGCGGTCGATGCTGGGGACGGGCACCAACTGCTGGGTGTGTTCACCCGCGCCCGGGTTGCCCGCGAGCATTTCAGTAAAATCCTGGCCCGCCGGGCCTATGTGGACGCTATGAACGCCAACGATCTGATTTTCCTGGCCCAACCGGGTGGCCGCGTGTCCGGACGGATCCGCGTACCTGGCGACAAGTCGATTTCCCACCGCTCGATCATGCTCGGCTCGCTGGCCGAAGGCACCACCGAGGTGGAAGGTTTCCTCGAGGGCGAGGACGCCCTGGCCACCTTGCAGGCCTTCCGTGACATGGGCGTGGTCATCGAAGGTCCGCACCACGGACGCGTGACCATCCATGGCGTCGGCCTGCACGGCCTCAAGCCGCCACCCGGCCCGCTGTATGTCGGCAACTCCGGTACCTCGATGCGCCTGTTGTCCGGCCTGCTGGCGGCGCAACCGTTCGACACCACCATGACTGGCGACGCCTCGCTGTCCAAGCGCCCGATGAACCGCGTGGCCAATCCGTTGCGCGAAATGGGCGCTGTGGTCGAGACCGGCCCTGAAGGCCGTCCGCCGCTGACCATCCGTGGTGGTCATAAGCTCAAGGCGCTGAACTACACGCTGCCGATGGCCAGCGCCCAGGTCAAATCCTGCCTGCTGCTGGCCGGCCTGTACGCCGAGGGCACCACCACCGTCACCGAGCCTGCGCCGACCCGTGACCACACCGAGCGCATGCTGCGCGGCTTCGGCTACGCGGTCGAGTCGAACGGCCCGGTGGCCTCCCTGCAGTCTGGTGGCAAGCTCACCGCTACCCGCATCGAAGTACCGGCGGACATTTCCTCTTCGGCATTCTTTCTGGTGGCGGCCTCCATCGCAGAAGGTTCCGAGTTGGTCCTGGAGCACGTCGGTATCAACCCGACCCGCACCGGCGTGATCGACATCCTGCGCCTGATGGGTGGCGACATCACCCTTGAGAACCAGCGTGAAGTCGGCGGCGAGCCGGTGGCCGACCTGCGCGTGCGCGGCGCCAAGCTCAAGGGTATCGAGATTCCCGAGCACCTGGTGCCGCTGGCCATCGACGAGTTCCCGGTGCTGTTCGTCGCCGCTGCCTGCGCCGAAGGGCGCACGGTGCTGCGTGGCGCCGAAGAGCTGCGGGTCAAGGAGTCGGACCGCATCCAGGTGATGGCCGACGGCCTGATCGCCCTGGGCGTGAAGTGCGAGCCGACGCCGGACGGCATTATCATCGACGGCGGCCCGATCGGCGGCGGCGAAGTGCACGGCCACGGTGACCATCGCATCGCCATGGCCTTCAGCATCGCCTCGCTGCGCGCCAGCGCGCCGATCGTGATCCATGACTGTGCCAACGTCGCCACGTCGTTCCCCAACTTCCTGGCGCTGTGCAAGGAAGTCGGAATCCGCGTCGCCGAAGAGGGCAAGTCGTGAATTCGCAAGCACCGGTCATCACCATCGACGGGCCGAGCGGCTCGGGCAAGGGTACCGTGGCGGGCCTGCTGGCCCGCGAGCTGGGCTGGCGCCTGCTCGATTCCGGCGCCCTGTACCGCCTGCTGGCGTTCAATGCCAGCAACCATGGCGTCGACCTGACCAACGAAGAGCTGCTCAAGGCCCTGGCCGCCCATCTGGACGTGCAGTTCATCGCTGCTGAGCCGGGCAAATTGCAGCAGATCATTCTCGAGGGCGAGGATGTCAGTCATGTCATCCGTACCGAGACCGTCGGTGCCGGCGCATCGATGGTCGCCTCGCTGCCGGCGGTGCGCGAGGCGCTGCTGCAGCGTCAGCGCGCCTTCCGCGAGGCGCCGGGTTTGATTGCCGACGGTCGCGATATGGGCACCGTGGTGTTCCCCGACGCGCCGCTCAAGGTCTTCCTCACCGCCAGCGCCGAGGAGCGTGCCCGTCGCCGCTACCTGCAGTTGAAGGGCAAGGGTGAAGATGTTAGTCTGTCAAGTCTGCTAGATGAGATCCGTGCGCGCGATGAGCGTGACACCCAGCGCGCAGTGGCCCCGCTCAAGCCGGCGGCCGATGCCATTCAGCTGGATTCCACGGAGTTGTCCATCGAGCAGGTGCTGCAACGCATCAGAAGCGAGCTCGCCCTGCGCGACCTGGCCTGATGGAGAGGAGAGCGGGCAGGGGCACCAGTCAACGTCCTGCCAGTTCTTCTTTACTTAACGAAACCCACATTGTCTGGAATGTGGCTATGGGCGTTTGTTTCGCCCGAATCTACAGGAATTAAAATGAGCGAAAGCTTTGCAGAACTCTTTGAAGAAAGCCTGAAAACCCTCAATCTTCAGCCGGGTGCCATCATCACCGGTATCGTTGTCGACATCGACGGCGACTGGGTTACCGTTCACGCTGGCCTGAAGTCCGAGGGCGTCATCCCGCTCGAGCAGTTCATCAACGAAGCTGGCGAGCTGACCATCAAGGTCGGTGACGAAGTTCACGTTGCGCTGGACGCGGTCGAAGACGGCTTTGGCGAAACCAAGCTGTCCCGTGAAAAAGCCAAGCGCGCCGAGTGCTGGATTGTTCTGGAAGCTGCTTTCGCTGCCGAAGAAGTGGTCAAGGGCGTTATCAACGGTAAGGTTAAAGGCGGCTTCACTGTCGACGTTAACGGCATCCGTGCGTTCCTGCCGGGCTCCCTGGTTGATGTCCGCCCAGTGCGCGACACCACCCACCTCGAAGGCAAAGAGCTGGAATTCAAGGTCATCAAGCTGGACCAGAAGCGCAACAACGTTGTCGTTTCCCGTCGCAGCGTCCTGGAAGCCGAAAACAGCGCCGAGCGCGAAGCTCTGCTGGAATCGCTGCAGGAAGGCCAGCAGGTTAAAGGTATCGTCAAGAACCTCACCGACTACGGTGCGTTCGTTGACCTGGGCGGCGTCGATGGTCTGCTGCACATCACCGACATGGCCTGGAAGCGTATCAAGCACCCGTCGGAAATCGTCAACGTTGGTGACGAGATCGACGTCAAGGTCCTGAAGTACGATCGCGAGCGCAACCGCGTTTCGCTGGGTCTGAAGCAACTGGGCGAAGACCCATGGGTTGCTATCAAAGCCCGTTACCCAGAAAGCACCCGCGTCATGGCTCGCGTCACCAACCTGACCGACTATGGCTGCTTTGCTGAGCTGGAAGAAGGCGTTGAAGGCCTGGTGCACGTCTCCGAAATGGACTGGACCAACAAGAACATCCACCCGTCGAAAGTCGTTCAGGTTGGCGACGAAGTGGAAGTCATGGTTCTGGACATCGACGAAGAGCGTCGTCGTATCTCCCTGGGTATCAAGCAGTGCAAATCGAACCCATGGGAAGACTTCTCCGGCCAGTTCAACAAGGGTGACAAGATCACCGGTACCATCAAGTCGATCACCGACTTCGGTATCTTCATCGGTCTGGACGGCGGCATCGACGGTCTGGTTCACCTGTCCGACATCTCCTGGAACGAAGCTGGCGAAGAAGCCGTGCGTCGCTTCAAGAAGGGCGACGAGCTGGAAACCGTCATCCTGTCGGTTGATCCAGAGCGCGAGCGCATCTCCCTGGGCATCAAGCAGCTGGAAGACGATCCGTTCTCCAACTTCGTTGCTGTCAACGACAAGGGCGCTATCGTTAAAGGTATCGTCAAGGAAGTTGACGCCAAGGGCGCTATCGTGACCCTGGCCGACGACATCGAAGCTACTCTGAAGGCTTCCGAAATCAGCCGTGACCGCGTTGAAGACGCCCGTAACGTGCTGAAGGAAGGCGAAGAGATCGAAGCCAAGATCATCAGCGTCGACCGCAAGTCCCGCGTTATCAGCCTGTCCATCAAGTCGAAGGACGACGCTGAAGAGCGCGAAGCCATCCAGAGCCTGAAAAACGCTCCGGAAGCGGCTGCCGATACCACCATGGCTGCGCTGCTGCGCGAAGCAATGGCCAAGCAGAACTGAGTTCTGTTTGATCGGTAAAAAGGGCGACCCTCGGGTCGCCCTTTTTTTTAGACTTATTTGGAATTGCAGTAAATATCAGGTGTTGGTCGATCTGGTGTGAGGTCTTGTTGCCGACTTGGTGGGTGTCAGATTCACTCCGAGGGGATTGCCGTGGCTGCGGATTTTGAAGGGTCTGAAGAACGGCTGATGATGACGGCATAGCGGCTGAGGTCGTCCTCATCCCGCTGGAAGTGAATTGCGACTTTCTTGCCTTTCCAGGTGGAGGTTTTGATTTCGTAGGTAGCGCCCGATTCAAGTTGGATGCGGTGGCTGAGGCTTGAGCCTGGTTGTCCGAAGTTGTCGCGCAGGAAGTCATCGACCAGCTCCAAGCTGCTGGCATTGCCCGTTAGCATCAGTTCATCAATCGCGTTTCCTTGGAGTGTCACAAAGACTTGATAGCCTAAGTTGATTGGAATATAGGGAAGTCCGCGAATTTCAAAACGATCGGTCTTCGAAGTGCTGGAACGGCATAACGTCGGTTGGCGTTCGGGGGTGTTCGGGCACGCAGGCGTTTGCGCTTTGAAATCCCCGTGAAGCGGAATGCCCAGAAACTCGGAAGGCTCCTTGTCCCATGAATTGATATTCTGTGCGGTCCAGGCCGGTGAGCTGGAGGTGATCATCAGGGTGGCTAAGGCTAGCGACAGGGGGGTGATCCGCATAAACGATCCTTGTGGGTGCGACTCGATGTGCAGGCAGGAAGCAGTGTTTAAATGGTGTTTGGCGTAGTTTACGCAAAGGCGGATGCTTCCGACTCGCGATTATGACAAAATCTCAAGCGCTTGGGTTGTCTTCGTGGCGATTTCATCCTGGGTGCTATAAATTTTCCGATATTGGACAGGCGTCGCTTTAAGTGGGGGCGCGGATCAGGGTGGTGCCCAGCTGAGGTCTGTTACATTTCGTTGTGGTCTTGGATTTTTTCATCAAGTCAAGAACTGCCCTGTTCAAATCCCTCCGAGCGTGCTAAAACCTGATTAAGCAATGATCTAGCTGCTTGATAACGAAGGGAAAAACATGACGAAGTCGGAGCTGATCGAACGTATTGTCACTCATCAGGGGTTGCTCTCGTCCAAGGACGTTGAGTTGGCCATCAAGACCATGCTTGAGCAGATGTCGCAGTGCTTGGCGACCGGGGATCGTATCGAGATCCGTGGCTTTGGCAGTTTTTCCCTGCACTACCGTGCTCCGCGGGTGGGGCGCAATCCCAAGACCGGTCAGTCGGTCAGCCTCGAAGGTAAGTACGTGCCTCATTTCAAGCCCGGCAAGGAGTTGCGCGATCGGGTCAATGAAGAAGAGCACGTGCCTCATTGAGTGAAGGATCTGTCTGATGCGTAACCTAAAGCGTGTCGTGGTTGTGCTGCTTGTTTTGTTTCTGGCGGCTGTGGTGATGTTCTTCGTGCTGGAAAATCAACAGGAGGTTTCACTGGTATTGTTTGGCTGGTCTGCTCCAGCTTTGCCGGTGGCTGTGCCTGTACTGGCTGCCCTTTTGGTTGGCTTGACGGTAGGTCCGCTTCTGGGTATCTACGGAGTGCGACGCGGCGATCGTAAAATGCGTGCGTCGACGCGCAAAGAGTTGGTGGGCGGCAATTAAAGAGAATTCCTGCAATTTGGCAGGGTTGCGCTGGCTGTGCGTATAGCCAGCAAGTCGCTACTGGCCTGATTGGGTGTGCGGCTATGCAGTCCTCCTGATCATTTCCGTCATGGTGGCGTCCGTGGCGTAAGTCGCTTCTACCATTGGCTCTATCTTCTTTCGGCGGCCAATTTTTTGGTGGATTGTAGTCTGGAGCAGGGTGAGTATACAGTTCAAGGCATCTATCTTGACTCCAGTCTGATTTGCGCTTCCAATCTAAGTCGAAACAAAGAAATGCTATCTGAATTTGAGGTGTTCTCGTCCACAAGTCGCAATTTGGCGACTCGATTACCTTGGTGGGCGATGACATTTCTATGTGGTCAGGGCTGTTGATGATTCTCGATTTGCCAATGGTCTGGCGTTTTGCTGAGCGTTATAAGCGATTACATGGCTTCTGGTGTGGTGAGGTTTTGGATGGGTGAAGGGGGTTGTCCGGATTCAAATGGTTGGTGTACATCGATACGAATGGTTGTCACGATGGGGCGGTGGGCGCTAGTCGTGGTTTCTGTCGTGGGGCGAGGAACTTCTGGCGGGTAGGTGTCTCTATTCTGGTTAGTGCGAAGTGAACGTAGGGCGCCAAGCTGGGCGAAATGCCGCTATGCTTTGGTCGAGAGGAGGGTGCTGCTGCATCCTGTGCGCGGAAGCAGGCCCCTTGAAATTATGCAATCAGACGGACTCAAGGAAAATAAGATTAAATGCGTATTGAGCGCGAGCAGCTGAGTGGTGGTGACGAGATTGACCTGATTGAGCTTGTTCAAGGGGTGTGGCGACAAAGGCTATGGATGGCGTTGGTCGCGTTGCCTGTGATTGGGTTGGGTTTGGTCTATGTGTTGCTTGCTTCGTCCGTGTATGAGGCGAAGCTCTATATACGTGCTCCTACGCAGAAAGAGATTGCGCAGCTCAATTTCGGTCGCGGTGAGGGGACGGGACTGGCGCCGCTGAGTGCCAAGGATGTATTCAGCATTTATCTAAGATCCCTCCAGTCGGAGGCGGTCCGCGATAGCTTTTTTCGCAACGTCTTTCTCCCAACGTTGACTCAGAAGGAGCGAGGCGGGTCGCGTGATGCGCTGTTTGCTCGTTTCAATGGTATGCTCAGTGTAACTCAGGCGTCTAGGGATGTACCTGATCGATATGTTATTACGGCCAACCTTGAAGATCCGCGTCTCGCTGCGACTTGGGTATCCAGCTATGCCGAAATGGCTGCGGGGCGGGCGAAAGAGGAGCTTTTAAGCGGTACGCGTAGTGATATCTCAATCATGGCAGATAATCTTGATCAGCAAATTCGGGCTTCGCGTGCCAGTGCGGGTAATCAGCGTGCAGACCAGATCGCTCAGCTCAGTGAGGCGTTGCGAATTGCGAAATCCATAGGCCTTGAGAAGCCACCAATCATATCCAATACCTTGTCTAGTGAGGTGTCCGCCGGAATGGGGGGGGCACTCACGTACATGCGGGGCACGAAGGCGCTGGAGGCAGAGATTGCCAACCTCGAATCCCGTCCGTCCAACGATCCCTATATCCCTGGTTTGCGCGAAAGTCAGGAAAGGCTTAATTTTTTGCGCAATTTGAAGGTTGACCCTTCGCTGGTGGCAATGTATCAGCAGGATGGTGTGGTCTCGCAGCCTGATAGGCCGATCAAGCCGCGCAGGGGGCTCATAATGGCGCTCGTGGTGCTGGTTGGGGGGGCGCTGGGCGTGTCGGTGGCGATAGGTCGTGATCTGTGGCTGAGGCGACGAAGCGTTCCTCGGGGAGGAAAGGCTGGCTAGTGCTGGTTGTCAGGCGTTGTTGTCGAGTGCGGAAGGTGCAACAATACATCTTCCCTCCAATGACATGGATAGCTGGAAGAGCGCACGAAGCGCTTGCCTACCCTGCCGGTCTTGGGTGCTACTACCGCTAGCAAGCAGGCAAAACGCAGTGAAAATTGTTCCTCGCAGTAATTACTTGTTCGCTTCGGGTGAATCAGGTCTTTTTGATCTCATTCGAACTCACTGGCGCAGACGAGTATTAATTTGGGCTGTAGGTGGGGTTTGTGCGGCCATTGGCGGCGCTATTGCTTATGCCCTTCCTTCGGAGTATGGGGTGTCCACTACCTTGCGTCCCGTTGCGCTTAATCAGCTGGATGCGCTGAATTGCTCTAAAATCTACTCGATGCCAACTGCAGGGGTATTGAAGATGGTGGGGCGAGGTTGGGTTCCTGCAACGCTCGTCTAGAGTTTTTCCGCTCTTGGCCCGAACTTGTACGTGCTTTCCAGGATGAAGGGAAAAGTGTTGAGCAAGCGTTTCGAGACTTCAAACGTGCCGCGTTAAGTCTGGTGCGGGTGGATACGAATAAGACCGATTTTATAAGTGACTTTGTAAATTTTAAGATCCATGACGAGAAGGGTGTAGCTGGCCCGGTAGTCCTTAACGACTTTGTCGAATACGCCGTGGAGCACAGCGTCTGCAGTGGCTATAAAGCCTTGAAAAACATAAGTTGTGACATTTGCCTTTGTCGGCGGCCTGTTGCTTGGCGCCATGAGCAGCTCTGCGGCGGTCTGCCTTCGAGAATCATCTGCGGCGCACTCGGGTCTTGGCGGATAGTAATGCTGCCTCGCGCATTTTGCCGGAGGGCTTCGCCCGGAAGGTGGATGATCTGGCGCCAGAGGCACGGGCCAGGGCTGTAATGGGCTGATGTCATTTTTATGGCCATTTGCCGCTTTTCCTCAGTGGAAATCTCTTATGGAGCGTCGTACCTGAACAGCCTATGATTAGTGCGCCTTTCATTTTCTCCAGGCACAAGGTAGCTTTCCTGGCGAGCGGGTCGAAGGTTTCAAATCACTGTGGTGGGTGCAATCTGTGCGCTTTACAGATTTTGAGGCGCGTGATCAATCATCCTGTGATGCTTGGTTTCGGGTGTACAGCAGGTTCTGAGTATAGGGGCGTTGGCGTTGGTGTTGTGGGAAATCTGAAGTGATGGCAGGGTACTTTGCTTTTGACGGGTTTTACTGTGTTCTGTGTTAGCGAAGTTGCTCCTGTGAATAAGGTAGTGGTTTTATCGGCCATTGAGGCCGTATTGGGTGGTAAGGCTCTGTGGCAGGGGACGGTATTTAATTTTTCGATCCGGTGCTGGTAGTGCTAACGCCAATAGTCGAAATTCACTCTATTTAGAATGGTAGTTGCATGGCGCTCAAGGTATTAAGCGTATTTGGTACTCGACCCGAAGCAATCAAAATGGCTTCTTTGGCTTTGGGGTTGCAATCGGATGAGCGCTTCGAGGCGAAGATCTGCGTGACAGGCCAGCATCGCCAGATGCTGGATCAGGTGCTTGATCTGTTCGAGCTTAGTCCCGATTATGATCTCGAAATCATGAAGCCTGGGCAAGATCTGACTGATGTGACAGTGGCGATTTTGCAAAAGCTGAAAGGCGTGCTGGCTGAGTTCAAGCCAAACATTGTGCTTGTGCATGGTGACACTGCGACTACTTTCGCAGCGTCGCTGGCTGCCTATTACCAGCAGATCCCTGTCGGTCATGTGGAAGCAGGGCTGCGGACAGGCAATCTTTACTCCCCATGGCCTGAAGAAGCCAACCGTAAACTGACGGGGGCACTGGCCCAGTTGCATTTTGCGCCCACCACTCAGTCTCAGGCTAACCTCTTGGCTGAAGGTGTGGCGGCAACACAGATTCATGTCACCGGCAACACGGTCATTGATGCACTGCTTGAAGTTGTACGCAAGTTGCAGCGATCCGACCTGGCGATATCCTTGGAGCAACAGTTTTCGTATCTTGATCCTTCCCGGCGGTTGATACTTGTCACCGGGCATCGCCGTGAAAGTTTTGGCGACGGTTTTGAAAGAATCTGTAAGGCGCTGGTGCAAATTGCAGGTGACTGCCCGGATGTGGAAGTCGTCTATCCGGTTCATCTCAATCCCAATGTGAGAGAGCCTGTAAATCGCTTGCTCAAAGATGTTGGAAACATCCATTTGATCGAGCCGTTAGACTATTTGCCATTCGTGTACCTGATGAACAGGTCCTATCTGATTCTCACTGACTCCGGGGGGGTACAAGAAGAGGCGCCCTCTCTTGGTAAGCCAGTGCTCGTCATGCGTGATACCACGGAGCGTCCGGAGGCTGTCAAGGCCGGGACTGTTCGCTTGGTCGGTACTGATCTGCAGGCCATTATTGATAATGTGAAGGAATTGCTTATAAGTGATGATGCATACCAGAACATGAGTATTGCTCATAACCCTTATGGCGATGGGCAAGCCTGCGCCCGCATCATTGAAGTTCTAGCTAATTTCAAAACAAGGTAGTGTCATGAGTATTTCTAAGGTTTCTGTGGTCGGGCTGGGTTACATTGGTCTGCCTACTGCGGCGGTATTCGCTTCGCGCAAGATTCAGGTCATTGGTATCGATGTCAATCAGCATTGTGTGGATACGATCAATCGAGGCCAAATTCATATAGTTGAACCTGACCTGGATATGGTGGTGCATGCCGCTGTAACAGAAGGTTTCCTTCGAGCGAGTACCACCCCGGAACCTGCGGAGGCATTTCTCATTGCGGTGCCCACGCCTTTCAAAGAGGGGTTCAAGCCCGATCTGAGTTATATCGAGTCCGCGAGCAAGGCGATTGCACCCGTGCTCAAGGCTGGCGATCTGGTAATCCTCGAGTCCACTTCACCGGTGGGGGCTACTGAACAAATGGCTGCGTGGTTGGCCGAACGTCGCCCAGACCTGACCTTCCCTCAGCAAGCTGGAGAGGCCTCCGACATTCGCATTGCACATTGCCCGGAACGGGTTCTGCCTGGGCACGTGCTGCGTGAGCTTGTGCAGAACGATCGTGTCATCGGCGGCATGACAGAAAAATGTTCCTTGGCAGCACGGGCGCTATACAAAACATTTGTCGAGGGTGAATGCGTCTTGACCAACGCGCGCACCGCCGAGATGTGCAAGCTCACCGAAAACAGCTTCCGTGATGTCAACATCGCTTTTGCCAACGAACTGTCGATCATCTGCGAAAAGCTCGACGTCAACGTTTGGGAGTTGATTCGTCTGGCGAATCGCCATCCGCGGGTCAACATCCTTCAGCCTGGCCCGGGGGTTGGCGGGCACTGTATTGCCGTTGATCCGTGGTTCATCGTTGACTCTGCTCCCGAGCAAGCGCGGCTCATCCGGACGGCCCGTGAAGTGAACGACTCCAAGCCGGCCTGGGTTATGGAAAAACTCCATGCTGCCATTGGTGAGCATCTCAGCCGTCACCCGGACAAAGCTGCAAAGGATGTGGTTGTCGCCTGCTTCGGCCTGGCATTCAAACCGGATATTGATGACTTGCGTGAGAGCCCTGCTTTGGAGATTACCAAGGAAGTCAGCAAGCGTCATGCTGGCAAAGTCCTGGTGGTCGAACCGAACATCAACGCGCTCCCTGGTACATTGGAGACCGCCGAGTTGTGCTCCGTGAGCCAGGCGGTCGAGCAGGCGGATATCCTCTTGCTGCTGGTGGATCACAAGCCTTTCAAAGAGATGCCGATGCAATGCCTGCAAGGGCTGCAAGTTGTCGACACCCGCGGAATCTGGAACGTATGAACATTCTTCCGGTGATTATGTCCGGGGGGGCCGGAACGCGTCTGTGGCCGCTCAGCAGGACACTCTATCCGAAGCAGTTCCTGGCCATCTTCGGCCGGGAAACATTGTTCCAGCAGGCAATCGATCGGCTGTTGAAGATCAACCCGCCGGGTTGCAAGCTCTTGGCACCCTGTATTATCGCCAATGATGAGCACCGGTTCCTTTGCCTGGATCAACTTCGCGAAATCAAGGTCGAGCAGGGTGCTCTGATACTTGAGCCAATTGGCCGTAATACCGCGCCGGCATTGACGCTTGCGGCGTTGTATGCGCGCGATGCGGCCGAGCCGCAGTCAGATCCGGTTCTGGTCGTCATTCCTGCCGACCAGACTATTCATGATGTGGAAATCTTCACGCAGGTGGTCGAAAAAGCAGTTCATGCTGCCAGTCAAGGCGCGATCGTCACCCTCGGCATCCAGCCGGACCGCCCTGAAACTGGTTATGGCTACATTCATTCGACCGACTCGGCCGAGGTCAAGTGTGTTGGCTCGTTTGTCGAAAAACCCGACCTGGCAACTGCGCAGCAGTACCTCGCTGCAGGCAGCTATTATTGGAATAGTGGCATTTTCATCTTGCGCGCCTCTGTTTGGCTGCGGGCTCTTAAACATTATCGCGTCGATATTCTCGAAGCCACCGAAAAGGCCTGGAGCGAGCGTAGCGCTGATAACGGTTTTGTCCGTCCTCAAGTGCAAGCCTTCGAGGCTATTCCTGCTGAGTCCATCGACTATGCAGTGATCGAGCATTGCACGCGCTCGCCGCTGGAAGGGTTGGAGTTGAAAATGTTGGTGATGGATGCCGGCTGGTCCGACCTGGGGGCGTGGGATGCGGTTTGGCGATCAGGTGACAAGGACATCAACCAGAACAGTGCCCACGGTGATGTAATCCTTGATTCCAGCAGTGACACCTTGGTATATGCTTCTCACCGCCTGGTAACGGCCGTAGGCGTTGAAAACATGGTTATTGTAGAAACCCCTGATGCAGTCCTGGTGGCTAACAAGGCACGATGCCAGGGGGTCAAAGCCATCGTCGAGGCGCTGGGGCGTGATACGCGTAGCGAGTCACGGCTGCATCGCCGTGTCCACAGGCCATGGGGGTGGTATGACAGCATTGATAGCGGATCGCGCTTCCAGGTGAAGCGGATTCTGGTCAAGCCCAAGGCAACACTCAGCCTGCAGAAGCATTACCACCGAGCCGAGCACTGGATCGTCGTATCCGGCACCGCCGAAGTGACATGCGAGGACAAAGTGTTTCAGCTGAACGAGAACCAAAGTACCTACATACCGGTCGGGCATGTTCATCGGCTTGCCAACCCCGGCACCATTCCTCTTGAAATCATCGAGGTGCAGTCAGGGAGTTATCTGGGCGAGGACGATATCGTCAGGTTCGATGACACTTACGGTCGCGTATAAAGCTTGAATTCTAGTGGAGTGGCAAATGCAAAAGAGTGCGCTGGTTACAGGTATCACAGGGCAGGACGGGGCTTATCTCGTAGAGCTGCTGCTGGCTAAAGGTTACAAGGTCTACGGCACCTATCGTCGGACCAGTTCGGTCAATTTCTGGCGATTGCAAGAGCTGGGTGTGCTGGGGCACGAGAACCTGCACTTGGTCGAGTTCGATCTGACTGACCTGGCAGGCACCATCCGCCTGCTGCAGAAGGCCCAGCCGGACGAGGTCTATAACCTGGCGGCGCAAAGCTTTGTCGGGGTGTCTTTCGACCAGCCGATCACCACGGCGCAAATCACCGGTGTGGGTGCGCTCAACCTGTTGGAAGCCATTCGCCTGGTGAACCCTGGCATCCGCTTCTATCAGGCGTCCACATCTGAAATGTTCGGCCTGGTGCAAGCGGTACCACAATCGGAGTCGACACCGTTTTATCCACGCAGTCCCTATGGTGTGGCCAAGCTATTCGCGCACTGGACGACGATCAATTACCGTGAGTCCTACAACATCTTTGCCACCAGCGGCATCTTGTTCAACCACGAGTCTCCGCTTCGCGGAAAGGAGTTCGTGACCCGCAAGATCACCGATGCGGTCGCCAATATCGAGGTTGGCAACCAGCAGGTGCTGGAACTCGGCAACATGGACGCCAAACGTGACTGGGGCTTTGCCCGCGAGTACGTCGACGGTATGTATCGGATGCTGCAGGTCGATAAGCCTGATACTTTCGTGCTGGCCACCAATCGCACCGAAACCGTCCGTGACTTTGTCAGCATGAGTTTCAAGGCTGTAGGCGTCGACATCGAGTGGCGTGAAACCGGCGAGAAGGAGTTTGGTGTTGATCGCCGGACAGGTGTCACCCGTGTCAAAGTCAACCCGCAGTTTTATCGTCCGGCAGAAGTCGAATTGCTGATCGGCGATGCGTCGCTTGCCAAGGAGCGCCTTGGCTGGGCGCCCACCACCACGCTTGAGCAATTGTGCCAATTGATGGTCGAGGCTGACCTGAAGAGGGCAAAGCATGGCACATCGTTCTGACAAGACGGTCCTGATCACTGGCCTTTCGGGCTTCACTGGTGCGCACCTGGCGCACCGGCTCATAGCAGACGGTTGGCGTATCGTCGGCCTCGGTGGGCGCCGCCTGGAATGTGAGGCCGAGCACCTGGAAGCGGACCTCAACGATACCGAGCGCCTTACCGAATGGGTCCGCGAGGTCAAGCCATCCCATGTAATCCATCTCGCGGCCTTGGCACATGTCACTAGTAGCGATGCACTTTCCTACTACCGAGTGAACGTGCTGGGTACCGAAAGCTTGCTTACGGCGCTGCAGAATAGCAGTGTGGCATTGGAAAAGGTCGTTATTGCCAGCAGTGCCAATATCTATGGCAATGCCCTGGTTTCGCCGATAGTCGAAAACAGTGAGCCACGGCCGATGAACCATTACGCACTGAGCAAGCTGGCCATGGAAGCGTTGGTGCGCAAGTGGTTCGACCGCTTCCCGATCCTTGTAACCAGACCGTTCAACTATACGGGCGCCGGTCAGTCGGAAGCGTTCGTCTTCGCCAAGATCGTTGCTGCATTTGCCCGTCGGCAGGCTGAACTGAAGCTCGGCAACCTGGATGTGTCGCGTGACCTTTCCGATGTGTGCTATGTGGCAGAAGCCTACGCGCGCTTGCTCGAGTGCGACGCCCAAGGGCAATTTGTAAACATCTGCTCAGGCCGGAGTGTCTCACTGCTCCAGGTCATCGATGCGATGGCGGCTATTGCCGGCTATCGCCCGCAGGTGCGGGTGGACCCGGCTTTCGTGAGGGCTGACGAAGTCAAGGAACTGTACGGCAGCCCGTCCAAGCTGTACGGCCTCGTGGGCGAGCTTGAAGTACCTGAACTGCATGAAACATTGCTGTCCATGTATGAGCGGAACCTTCAGGCTTCAGGTCAGTGACTTTCAATGGATTAGTATAACTGTGCGCATTTGTTTCTTTGCCAATATGTCTGCACACGCCAACTGGCGTGAAATGTTCGACAAAGTCGAGTTCTACCGGGTCGATATCAGGCTTCTCAAGGAGCTGGGGCATGAAGTCGTGCTATCCGGTTCGCCATCGACACTCGACTGGAAGGCTGACCTTTACTATTGCTGGTGGTGGGGGCATTCGCCTTTCCCGTTGCTGGCGGGCAAATTGCGGCGCAAGCCGGTGGTAGTAACGGGAGCGTTCGACTACTCGACATGCCGCAAGGAAATTCCTGGCATGTGCTACCTGGATCGACCGCTTTGGCAAAAACTGGTGCTGCAAACCTCATTGCGGTTGGCGGACCGTAACCTGTTCATCTCAAGATCCGAATATGACGAGGTTACCAATAACCTGGCCGTCCGTAATCCGGTATATGCCACGTTGGCAGTGAATACCGACTACTACTCGCCAGCCGCAGAAGTGGGGGAGGCATCCGACTATTTCTTCACCGTGACCTGGACCAGCAGAACCAACGCGATTCGCAAAGGCCTCGTGCCCAGTATCGAGGCGTTCGCGCGCTTGGCCAAGGACCACCCGAGCATTCGTTTCGTCATTGCCGGTAAGCATGGCGACTACCTGCCTCAATTGCAGGAGCTCGCCCAGCGCCTGGGAGTGCCTGATAAAGTCCAGTTTGTCGGGATGATTTCCGATGACGAAAAGCTCCAGCACTACCGTAATTGTCTGGCCTATGTACAACCCACGCTTTATGAAGGGTTTGGTCACGCCATAGGAGAGGCCTTGTCTTGCGGTGCTAGAGTCATCACTTCACCGCGTGGCGCAGTACCAGAAGTGGCAGGTGCATTTGCCTATTGGGTGCGCCCCGACAACCCAGAGGAAATTGCTGCGGCGATGCAGCAGGTGCTGGCGACGCCAGCAAGCTACGAAGATGCAATGGCTAGACACCGCTGGATCTGTGAGAACTACTCGATCAACGCGCGTCGCCAAGCGCTTAGGCGCATTCTCGATTCCTTTGCCTGACTCGAGAACGGTATTGAGTGAAAAATAATCAAACAAGGTAAAGCCGTGTGTTAGCTCGCCTCATCAGAATTTTCGAGAGCTCCAGGTTGTTGCAGTTGTTTATTGTCACTGCCTGTATCCAGGGCGGTGTGATCATTAGCCAGTTTCTGATCGCTCCGTTTGTTGAGCCGGCTGTAGTCGGCATCGTACGGTCGCTTGAAACCGTCGTCGCACTGGTCGTATTGGCTGGGAGTCTCGGTATGCAGAGTATCGCGATTCGTGATACGGCAGCCTGTGAACGATCCTCTATGCAAAGGGCAGTGCTGCGCCAGGTGTTCATATTGGTCGGTCTTACGTCGGCAGTGGTCATGCTGGGCATCTTCCTGGCGCATGAATTCGTGCTGACAACGGCGATAAGTTCCTATGTGTTCATGACTTGCGGATTGGTGTTGATCACCAATCTCCTGCGTGTCACTACCGGTTTTGCGCAGGGGATCAAGGCAATCAATGAGATCTACCTTGCGCTGGCGTTCGTGACTGGAGCAGGGGTTGTCCTGCATGTAGTGTTGACTCGGCAATACGGTATCCAGGGCTGGATTATTGCCCGTTATGCCACCGAACTGCTTTGCCTGGCAGCAGTCTGGTGGCGCTTGCGCGACTATGTCAGATCGGCTTTGCAACTCTTTAAAGTCAACCGCAAGGAGTTGCTGGAGACTGCAGCATCTGGGGTGACCATCAATGCCAGTCTGTTCGTGCGCCTATTGGTAGATAGCCTGCCAGTACTGATGCTGACGGCCCTCCATGTTAGAACTGAAGATATTGGTTTCTTTGGTCTAGCGAACCTCAGCTTAGTTCTGGGTCTTCTACCTCTGGCGATAATCGCTCAACGCGCAATACCGGACCTGGTGGAGGTCCTCGGTGAGCCAAAAGTTCTGTCAGCCAAGTTCAGGGCATTCCTCAAGTCTATGGTCCTCGTCTCATCGACAATGGCGGCAGCATTGGTGATTGCCGCTAGTAGCTGGTTGTTGCTGATTGGCGGTCAATATGAAATGGCAGCCAAGTATGTTGTTGTGTTGGCGCTGAGCCTGCCGTTGAAGGCGGTCATGCTGGCATGCGGAACCATGCTGGTTGCGTTTCGGATGTTTGCCTTGAGCCTTAAGGTCAACATAGTCGAGGGGCTGCTGGTATTGCTGATTCTATACCTAGGAGTTCCGGAGTTCGGTGGATGGACAGGTGTTGCTGCTTATGTGGCGGGCGCGATTTTGTCCCTAGTGTTAATGCTTTCAGCGGTGAAGGTCCGTATAGCCAACCTCCAAGGAAAAGGTGACGATGTGGCAAGGTAAGGGCGCGCCAGGTATTCAAGCAAGGAAGAACAGAAGTTTTGATTGCTCTTCAGCCGGCTTTCGCTTTGTGATCTGGTGCATTGGGGGACTGGTGATGTTATATCCGCTCCTGAAGTTGATCGGTGGACTCGGCTTGTGCTGGGGCTTTCATTTATTGGACAAGGACGTAGCAGGCATCGAGTCGCTGCCGCTCTACAGTGCGACTCTGTTATTCCTAATCGTGGGGGCCTATCTTGGGTGCAAGTTTCAGCTCAGCCCTCTAAATCGCTGCAGTTTTTTCATAAGGCCGCGTATTTTGATGCGGCTACCTCCGGGCTGGCCGCTGACGGCGGTACTCGTGATTATCGGGGTATTTGGGGCTGGCGAGTGGTTGCAGGAAGGTATTACTCTGCCGACTGTCGTGGTTCGTGAATTCTACATAAACTTGGGTTTGCTCGGGGTTTTGCTGGGCGCTTTGTTGCTCGGTGTTGCCTGGAGGTGCCTGTGCGGTACGGTCATCAACAATCCCCAAATTGATCGTGCGCTGGGCACTTATGCTCTGGTAAGCACCGCCGTACTCCATCTTCTACGCGGGAGGGTTTCCTCCGTACTTTCATTACTGGCCTCCATCCGGTTACCTTTCCTGCTTTTGAGCTACAGGCGCAAGGCGCCTGTCAATCACCCGAACTAGAGATACAGGCATGTGCGGAATTTTGGGTTATCTACATAACGGAACGAAAACGTCGATCGATTTCTCGTCGGCGCTTTCTTTCATTCGACGTCGCGGCCCGGATGACCAAGGCGTGTGGTCGGATACCGATGTCGGCGTATGGTTGGGACAAGTTCGCCTGTCCATCCTAGACACTACGTCCGCCGGGCATCAGCCGATGCTGTCCCAGGACGGTCGGGTGGTGATGGTATTCAACGGTGAAATCTACAATTTCCGTGAACTGCGCGCAGAGCTTGAGGCAGAAGGCCTGACGTTTAGCAGTCAGTCCGACTCGGAAGTTTTGTTGGCACTGTTCTGCCGCTATGGCATCGACTGTCTCAATCGCCTTAACGGTATCTTTGCCGTCGTGTTCTGGGAGCGAGATACCCATACGCTCTGGGTGGCGCGCGATCAGTTGGGTGTCAAGCCGCTCTATATCTACAACGATGGTAGCTGCTTCGCATTTTCCAGCGAAATGAAAGGTTTGATCAGGGGGGGATTCAGCACTCCCGAGATCGACCCACATGCCGTTCTGGCGCATCTGGGCTACCTATGGTCACCGGGCGAACGCACTATCGTGCGCGATATCAGCAAGGTGTTGCCGGGGCAGGTGCTGTGTGTGCGCAACGGCCGCATCGAAAAGAAGTCATTCTATTACCAGCTGCCCATCAATGAGCAGCCCTTGGCCAAGTCAGTGGAACAGACCGCCGTTGATGTGGCCGATGCGGTTCGCACGGCCGTCAAGCGTCAGCTGGTTTCTGATGTTCCATTGGGTTCGTTCCTTTCAGGTGGACTGGATTCCAGTGCGATCGTTGCTTTCGCCGCCGAAGAAACGCGCGACAAGGAGCGGCTGCAGTGTTTCAGCATCCGGGTCGACAATGGTTCCACGGCCAATGAAGGCTTCGCCGATGACCTGCCTTACGCGGAGCGTGTCGCCAAGCATCTGGGCGTCGATTTGCATGTGGTAGGGGTTGGCGATGAAATGATGGACCGCCTGCCAGAGATGGTTTATCTATTGGATGAGCCAACGCCGGACCCCGCCGCCTTGAATGCGCTGTTCATTTCCGAACTGGCGAGCCAGAACGGTATCAAGGTCTTGCTCTCGGGGGCAGGGGGCGATGATATTTTCACCGGTTATCGCCGCCACTTCGCCTTATCCCAGGAGCGCTGGTGGGGTGGTTTGCCCACGCCTCTGCGCAGTGTGCTGGCCGGCAGTGCCAACCTGTTACCGGCTTCATCGCCGCTGTCTCGCCGCCTAGGCAAGGCGTTCCGGTATGCGGACCTGCCAGTCGACGATCGCCTGATCAGCTATTTCTTCTGGCTCGAACCGGAGCAAGCGCATGGCCTGCTGGCTCCAGAGCTGCGTCGCCAGCTGGCCGCAGACGAGTTGTTCGCACCGTTGCGCGAGACTTTGTCCCGCGTTCCGGCAGGGGCCACGCCGCTGGACAAGATGCTGACCCTGGAGTGCAAGCACTTCCTCACCGATCACAACCTCAACTACACCGACAAGATGGGCATGGCGACCGGCGTCGAGGTGCGGGTACCGTTGTTGGATATGGATCTGGTGAACCTGGCAGGTAAGCTGCCTGCGCAAGTCAAGCAGAAGGGGCGTGAAGGCAAGTGGATTTTCAAGAAGGCGATGGAGCCTTACCTGCCAAAGGATATCATCTACCGACCCAAGACCGGTTTCGGTGTGCCGCTGCGTAACTGGCTGCAAGGGCGACTGAAACCGCTGGTCGACGAAGTCCTCTCGCCTTCGTCGCTGCGCAAACGTGGCATTTTCGACGCCGAGGCCGTTGCCCGGCTGATCGCCGCCGACCGTGCAGGCCGCATCGACGCGGCCTACACCTTGTTTGGCATTGTCTGCATGGAGCTGTGGTGCAAACAGTACCTGGACGGCAATTTCGCGCTTGACGGCTGATGCAGTCGCGCCGGGAGCTGGCAGTTTGAGGGTAGTTAAGCTCACTGCAGACGCCTTCGGCATCAGGTGCTGTTTTTTCAACATTATTGGTGGCAATTAATGAAGCAAGTTGTTCAGAACATGGCGAGCGGCGAGACCTCCTTGGTTCAGGCTCCGGTTCCTGCGGTTCGCACTGGTTCGCTACAGATCAATACCAGCCGCACGCTGATTTCTGCCGGTACCGAGCGGATGCTCGTGGGCTTCGGCAAGGCCAACTGGATCGAGAAAGCGCGTCAGCAACCCGATAAGGTCCGCATGGTGCTGCAGAAGGTGCAAACCGATGGCCTGGCCACGACGGTCGAGGCAGTGCGATCCAAGCTGGCTCAGCCACTGCCGCTGGGGTATTGCAACGTAGGTGTGGTGGCTGCCAGTGGCGCTGGGGTATCGGGCTTCAAGGTTGGCGATCGGGTGGTCTCCAATGGGCCGCACGCCGATGTCGTGGTTGTGCCGAAAAACCTTTGCGCGCTGATCCCGGACTCGGTCAGCGATGAAGCCGCTTCGTTCACGGTACTTGCAAGTATCGGTTTGCAAGGTATCCGTCTGGCACAGCCGACACTGGGCGAGGCGTTCGTCGTTACTGGTGTCGGCCTGATCGGCCTGGTCACTGTTCAGTTGCTGCGTGCCCAGGGTTGCCGCGTGCTGGCTATCGATTTCGACGAGCAGAAGCTGGCGTTGGCACGCAACTATGGCGCTGAGACCTGCAATCCGGGCAGGGGTGAAGACCCAGTGGCGGCCGGGATGGCGTTCAGTCGCGGGCGAGGGGTCGATGGCGTCATTATCACGGCCTCGACGAAATCATCGGACCCGGTTACTCAGGCGGCGAACATGTGCCGCAAACGCGGCCGAATCGTGCTGGTAGGGGTTACTGGCCTGGAGTTGAACCGAGCGGATTTCTATGAAAAAGAGCTGACGTTCCAAGTGTCGTGCTCTTACGGTCCGGGCCGCTACGATCCAACGTACGAGGAGCAGGGCAACGACTTCCCTATTGGCTTCGTGCGCTGGACCGAACAACGCAACTTCGAAGCCGTTCTCGACATGCTTGCCAGCGGCCAACTGGACGTTGCCCAACTGGTATCCCATCGCTTTGCCTTCGAAGATGCCGCCGATGCGTACCAAACACTGACCAGCGAGAATTCGGCGTTGGGCATCGTGCTGGAGTACCACTCGGCGCCTCAGGAGCGTCATGTCAGAGACGTGGCTCTGGCGCCCCAGTCGAGCGTTGCTTTCGACCCGATCAAGCCGGTAGTCGGCTTCATCGGTGCTGGAAACTATGCCTCGCGGATGCTGATTCCCGCCTTCAAGGCTGCCGGGGCACAATTCCACACCATCGTCACTGCTGGTGGCCTCAATGGTGTCATTCACGGTAGCAAGTCCGGTTTCGCCCAGGCATCCACGGATGTGGGCGCCATGCTGGCCGACCCTGCGATCAACACCGTGGCCATCGTCACCCGACATGATAGCCATGCGCGCTTCGTATCCCAGGTACTGGAGGCAGGCAAGCATGTGTTCGTTGAAAAACCACTGGCAATCGACGAGCAGGGGCTGGCCGATGTGCAGGCTGCCTATGGCCAGGCCGTGGAGAAAGGGCTGACGCCGCACCTGATGGTGGGCTTCAACCGCCGTTTCTCGCCGCAGGTGCAAAAAATGAAGGCGCTGCTGGCTGCGGTCAAGGAGCCCAAGTC
This sequence comes from Pseudomonas sp. P106(2024), assembly GCF_057480815.1. Classification (NCBI taxonomy): domain Bacteria; kingdom Pseudomonadati; phylum Pseudomonadota; class Gammaproteobacteria; order Pseudomonadales; family Pseudomonadaceae; genus Pseudomonas; species Pseudomonas sp. P106(2024). The sequence goes on from NZ_JBLIYU010000003.1 coordinate 169,613, forward strand.
ACTGATCATGACCATGAATGCTGGCGCCATTCCTGCAGACCACTGGACCCAGGATGAAACCGTGGGCGGTGGACGGATTATCGGCGAGGCCTGCCACTTCATTGACTTGATGCGTTTCTTGGTCGGGTGTCCGATCGTTTCCATCCAGGCCCGCCGCATGGGTGACTCGCCAGCGGTGGCCGTGACGGAAGACAAGGCATCGATCACCCTGGGTTTCGAGGACGGCTCGTTCGGTACCATACACTACCTTGCAAACGGTGCTGCAAGTTTCCCCAAGGAGCGCGTCGAGGTATTTGCGGCCGGTCGCGTGCTGCAACTGGACAACTTCCGTAAACTCAAGGGCTTCGGCTGGCCAGGGTTCAAGAAACTCAACCTGTGGAAGCAGAACAAAGGCCAGTCTGAATGTGCGGCGGCGTTCCTGGAGGCCGTGGGGCAGGGTAAGGCCACGCCTATTCCGAGCGATGAAATCTTCGAAGTGGCGCGGGTCAGTGTGGAAGTAGCTCGGATGATGCGCGCGCAATGAGCCTGTTTTTCGTCAAGGCCAGAACCGCGTTGGCGCTCGGCCCCGGCAATCTGTGCAGGGCATTGGGTTATCGCCTGGGCGTGAAGACAGGACTCAATCCTGTGCGCCGGCTCACCGCCGAAGTGCCTTCAGGACCGTTTTTCGTCAACCCCTCGCGACAGGTTGAAGATTTGCCGGTAAACGGGCAGTGGGCTGGCGAGGTCCTCTACTACGGCCTGTGGCCTGTCGCCCAGAGTGAAGCGCCACCGGACTGGCATTTGAACCCCCTGACCGGGGTTCGTGTTCCTTCGCCTGAGCGGGAGTGGTGGCGGATTGCTGATTTTGACCCTGTCGTTGGAGATATAAAAAGCATTTGGGAAGCTTCGCGATTCGACTGGGTGCTCGCTTTCGCCCAACGCGGCTGTCGCGGTGATACTGCGGCCATTGCCCAGCTGAATCAATGGTTGGCACATTGGTGCCAACACAACGCGCCTTACCAGGGGCCGAACTGGAAATGTGGCCAGGAGGCATCCATACGCCTGCTGCATCTGGCCATGAGCGCGATCATTCTGGAGCAGCACAAGCAAATTCTGCCAGGCTTGGCGGCGCTGATTGAGGTGCACCTGAAGCGGATTGAGCCAACCATCAGTTACGCCATGGCTCAGGACAACAACCATGGCACTTCCGAGGCTGCCGCGTTGTATGTTGGCGGCAGTTGGCTGATGAAGAACGGTCATCCTGAGGGGGGGCGCTGGTACCGCACCGGGCGCCGTTGGCTTGAAAACCGTGCAGCCCGCCTGATCGAACGCGATGGCAGTTTCAGCCAGTATTCCGTCAACTACCACAGAGTGATGCTCGACACCTTGTCCATGGTCGAGGTCTGGCGTCGCACACTTGAATTGCCGGCGTTCAGCACGAGTTACCAGGCCAAGGCGCGGGCAGCAGCAAACTGGCTGTTCACCTTTGTCGATGAAACCTGCGGGGATGCCCCGAACATCGGTGCGAACGATGGCGCACGTCTGTTGCCGTTGACCAGCACCGACTACCGAGACTTCCGTCCTTCGGTGCAATTGGCGATGGCGCTGTTTTGTGGCCAGCGGGCTTATGTCGAGGTGGGGGCGTGGGATCTCCCGCTGCAGTGGCTGGCCCTGACAGCACCTTCGGCCCAGGCCGAGCGGCCCGGCAGTCAGCAGTTCGACCAGGGAGGCTATGCGGTGCTACGCCAAGGCGAAAGTACCGCAGTGCTACGTTATCCCCGTTTTCGCTTCCGCCCGGGGCAGGCTGATGCTTTGCACCTGGACCTATGGCGCAACGGGCGGAATCTGCTGCGCGACGCCGGCAGCTTCAGCTACAACGCAGAGGCCGAGTGGTTGCGATACTTCCCAGGTACCGCCAGCCACAATACGGTGCAGTTCGGTGAGCGCGACCAGATGCCCAGGCTCAGCCGTTTCCTGTTCGGCTCCTGGCTGAAGATCTGCCGCCTCGAGCCGTTGGCGCGTGGCGATGGTTTCACAACATGTGGAGCGGGCTACCGGGATGGCCAAGGGGCCCAGCACTTACGCCATGTAAGTCTTGGGGAGCATGGGTTGCGGGTGCGTGACCAGATCGTCGGCTTTGCAGGCAAGGCCATTTTGCGTTGGCGCCTGGAACCCGGCGACTGGGTGTTGCAAGAGCATGGTGCGAGCAACGGCTCGCATCGTCTGACGGTGACAGGCGACATGCCGATTGTGCGCTATGAGCTGACCGAGGGGTGGGAGTCCCGTTACTATCTCGAGAAAACGCGTGTACCAGTGCTTGAAGTCGAAGTGGCGACAGCTGGAGTCTTGATTACGGAGTATCACTGGTAACCATGAGAGTTCTCTATTTTCATCAGCATTTCTCTACCCCAAAAGGCGCAACAGGCATTCGCTCTTACGAAATGGCCCGGCGCCTGGTTGCCCAGGGGCATCAGGTAACCATGGTCTGCGGCAGCTACGGTGGCGGCAATACCGGGCTGAGCGGGGCATTCAAGTCCGGCAAGCGGCAAGGTCAGGTTGAAGGCATCGATGTCATCGAGTTCGACCTCGCCTATGCCAATAGCGACGGCTTCCTCAAGCGTGCTGTCAGCTTTCTCAAATTTGCGTTGCGCAGCATAGGAGTGGCACTGACGGCCAGGTATGACCTGGTATTCGCCACCACCACACCGCTCACGGCAGGTATCCCGGGCATATTCGCACGTTGGCTGCGCAATAAACCCTTTGTCTTCGAGGTCAGGGACCTTTGGCCCGAATTGCCTAAGGCCATGGGTGTGATCAGAAATCCTTTGGTGCTCTGGGGCATGTCGATGCTTGAATGGGCCAGCTATCGCTCGGCCCATCGCCTCGTCGGTTTGTCGCCGGGCATTGTCGAAGGCATCGTTTCGCGAGGGGTCGATCCGTCCAAGGTGGCGATGATCCCCAATGGCTGTGATCTTGATATCTTCGATGCCCCAGCCCAGCCGTGGCGCCCGCAAGGGGTTGACGATAGCCAGATGATGGCTGTTTTCGCTGGCACCCACGGCATGGCCAACAAACTCGATGCGGTGCTCGATGCCGCTGTACGTTTGAAAGCCCGGGGGCGTGATGATATCCGGTTGGTTTTGATTGGTCAGGGCAAGCTCAAGCCAGCCTTGGTGAACCGAGCCAAGGCTGAGGGGCTGGACAATGTGGTTTTCCACGATCCGGTCAACAAGGAGCGGCTGGCTGGCTTGATGGCCAGTGCCGATCTGGGGCTGCAGGTGCTGGCCAACGTACCGGCGTTCTACTTCGGCACTTCGCCGAACAAGTTCTTCGACTACATTGCCTCGGGCTTGCCGGTGCTCAACAATTACCCTGGCTGGCTCGCCGAAATGATTGTGAATGAGAATTGCGGATTTGCCGTGGCTCCCGAGGATCCGGACGCATTCGCCGATGCACTGGAGCAGGCCGCTTCCGATCGTGCCGAACTCAAGACCATGGGCGAAAGAGGCAGGCAGCTTGCGGCGCGCAGCTTCGATCGCAAGCTGCTGGCCGGCCAGTTCGTTCGGTGGCTGGAAGGAGTCAAGTAATGTTGAAACGGCTATTCGACCTGACAGCTGCTGCGACTGCCTTGCTGCTGCTGTCGCCAGTCATCGCCCTGGTGGCATGGAAGGTACGCAAGAACCTTGGCGCTCCTGTGCTGTTTCGCCAGCAGCGTCCGGGCCGTGACGGCAAACCGTTCGAGATGATTAAGTTCCGCACCATGCGCGATGCGGTCGATGCCCAGGGTAACGTGTTGCCCGATGCTCAGCGCATGACGCCGTTCGGCAGCTTTCTGCGCGCTTCCAGCCTTGACGAGTTGCCAGAGCTGTGGAACGTGCTCAAGGGTGAGATGAGTCTGGTCGGCCCGCGGCCACTGCTGCTGGAATACCTGCCCCTTTATTCGCCGGAGCAGTACCGTCGTCACGATGTGCGTCCGGGCGTGACGGGCTGGGCCCAGATCAATGGCAGGAATGCGCTGAGCTGGGAAGAAAAGTTCAAGCTCGACGTCTGGTACGTGGACAACCGCAACTTTTGGCTGGACCTCAAGATACTGTTTCTCACGGTGAAAAAAGTTGTGAAGAAGGATGGGATCAGTGGTGATGGCGAGGTGACCATGAGCAAGTTCACTGGAAACCGTTCATGAAGCGTCTGGCGATCCTGGGGGCCAGCGGGCATGGCAAGGTGCTGGCAGACATGGCTGAGCTGTGTGGTTGGCGTGAGGTCGTGTTTTATGACGATGCCTGGCCCGGGCGTCAGCTCAACGGTCATTGGCCGGTTGTCGGCGACAGCGCCGCGCTGTTAGCTCAGCTGTCTGGTATTGAAGGTGTCATCGTCGGCATCGGCAACAATCAGGTGCGCCACGACAAGCAACGCCAGTTGGCTTCAGCCGGGGCGCCGATCGTCTCGTTGATCCATCCGCATGCCGTCATCAGTCGGCACAGTTCGGTCGGGGTGGGTAGCGTGGTAATGGCTGGCGTGGTGGTGAACATTGATTCACGTGTAGGGATCGGTGCGATCCTCAACACTGGCTGCAGTGTCGATCATGATAATCTTCTAGGCGATTTCGTTCACTTGAGCCCCGGTGCGCGCCTAGCTGGTGGGGTTACCGTAGGCGATCTCAGTTGGGTTGGTATTGGTGCCAGCATCCGTCAGATGATCCAGGTAGGATCTCGTGTGGTGATCGGTGCTGGTGCCGTAGTTGTCAAACCTGTAGCCGACGGCAACACGGTCGTGGGCGTTCCAGCACGCTCTCCTGTCCGTCAGGGCTGACTGTCGCTTGCGGGTGCTGACCGAATAATGGACTTATTGCTATGTTGAATACTGCTTTTGCTCCGTGGCCGTCCTTCACCGAAGAAGAGGCCAATGCTGTACGTGATGTGATCCTTTCCAATAAGGTAAATTATTGGACCGGGCAGGAGTGTCGGGAATTCGAGCGGGAGTTCGCCAAATGGTCGCAGTGCGAGTATGCCGTGGCGGTGGCCAATGGCACGGTCGCGTTGGACCTGGCGCTGAAGGCCCTGAATATTGGGGCGGGTGATGAAGTCATCGTCACTTCCCGTACTTTCCTTGCATCGGTCTCGTCGATCGTCAATGCCGGGGCCGTGCCTGTGTTCGCCGATGTTGATCGCGACTCCCAGAACATTACCGTTGAAACGATTCGTGCCGTATTGACCGAGCGTACACGCGCAGTCATTTGCGTGCATCTGGCCGGTTGGCCGTGCGATATGGACCCGATCATGGCCCTGGCTGCTGAAAAGGGACTGAAGGTCATAGAAGACTGCGCGCAGGCCCACGGTGCATTGTACAAGGGGCGTTCAGTCGGCTCGATCGGCCATGTGGGCGCTTGGTCCTTCTGCCAGGACAAGATCATGACCACGGGTGGCGAAGGGGGCATGGTCACCACCAATGACCGTACATTGTGGTCTGTCATGTGGTCCTACAAGGATCACGGCAAGAGCTGGGAGGCTGTCTACGAGCGCCAGCATCCTCCAGGTTTCCGTTGGCTGCACGAGACTTTCGGTACCAACTGGCGCATGCTCGAGGTGCAGGCCGTAATTGGGCGGTTGCAGTTGCAACGGATGCCCGAATGGCAGGCGCAGCGAAGTGAGTACGCCCAGCGCATTGGGGCGGCGGCCGCCCAATTGCCAGGTCTGCGTGTGCCACAGGTGCCGGAGGACATTCGCCATGCCGCCTACAAGTGTTACATATTCGTCGAGCCGCAGGCATTGGCCGAAGGTTGGGACCGTGACCGTATCGCCCGGGAAATCAATCAGGCCGGTGTGCCTTGCTACTCAGGGTCTTGTTCCGAGGTCTATCTGGAGAAGGCCTTCGATGGTACTGACTGGCGCCCTGAGCAACCGCTGCCGATTGCCCATGAACTGGGTGAGACCAGCCTCATGTTTCTTGTTCACCCGACCTTGGCTGCCGGTGAGATCGAATTGACCTGCGAAGTACTGGCTTCGGTGATGGCACGTGCCGTGGCTCGTTGAACCACTACGTGCAAGGTGTGAAACGCTTTTGAGGAATATATGGACAAGATTCGCTCACGGTTGCTGAACCTGAATCGCAGCCAGAAGCGGCTGATCCAGGTCGCTACCGACGTGGTGCTGGTATGGGCTGCCCTGTGGCTGGCATTTGCCGTTCGGCTCGGGGTCAATGAAATGGACAACCCTATTTTGGAGCACCCATGGTTGTTCCTCAGTGCGCCATTGACTGCAATTCCCCTGTTCGTACGCTTTGGCATGTATCGTGCTGTAATGCGCTACCTCGGCAATGATGCTTTGGTTGCCATCGTCAAGGCGGTGACGCTTTCGTCGCTGATTCTGGGTTTGGTTATTTTCTGGTACAGCAATCATCGCCCCCTGGTCCCGCGTTCCATCGTGTTCAACTATTGGTGGCTCAGCCTTATCATGGTCGGCGGCTTGCGCCTGGCCATGCGTCAGTACTTCCTCGGTGATTGGTTCGGTATGCCAGCAAATGTGCCCTTCGGCGCGCGTGAAAATGGCTTGCCCAAAGTGGCGATCTATGGAGCCGGGGCGGCAGGCAACCAATTGGTGGCAGCCTTGAGGATGGGGAAGATGATGCGCCCGGTGGCGTTCATCGACGATGACGCCAGCATAACCGACCGGGTGATTTCTGGTCTTCATGTCTACAGCTCTGCTCAAATCCAGACGATGATTGATCTGACGGGGGCTGAAGAGCTGTTGTTGGCGTTGCCCTCGGCGAGCCGTGCGCGCCGGCGTGAGATCCTGGGCTTTCTTGAAGGTTTCCCGCTTCATGTGCGCAGTGTGCCTGGGTTCATGGATCTAGCCAGCGGGCGGGTCAAGGTCGACGATATCCAGGAGGTCGACATTGCCGACCTGCTCGGCCGTGATGCGGTACCGGCACAGAAAGACCTGCTGTCGCGTTGCGTGCTCAATCAGGTGGTTCTGGTAACTGGGGCAGGCGGGTCGATCGGTTCGGAGTTGTGCCGTCAAATCCTCACGCTGAAACCTCGTATGTTGTTGTTGCTGGAGCATAGTGAATTCAACCTCTACAGCATTCTGTCCGAGCTTGAACAGCGTATCGCACGCGAGTCACTGTCGACCAAGGTGCTACCGATCCTTGGCTCGGTGCGTAACCCGCATCAATTGCTAGACGTGATGCGTACCTGGCGTGTAGAAACGGTCTATCACGCTGCAGCCTACAAGCATGTGCCGATGGTTGAACACAATATTGCCGAAGGTATTCACAACAATGTCTTTGGCACGCTCAATACCGCTCAGGCAGCAGTTCAGGCGGGCGTGGCCAACTTTGTGCTGATTTCCACCGACAAGGCGGTTCGCCCGACCAACGTCATGGGCAGTACCAAACGCTTGTCGGAGATGGTGCTGCAGGCCCTGAGCAAGGAGCAAGCGCCTGTGCTGTTCGGTGACAAAGGCAATGTCGCCCAGGTCAACAAGACGCGTTTCACCATGGTCCGCTTTGGCAACGTGCTGGGTTCATCGGGTTCGGTAATCCCTCTTTTTCATCGCCAGATCACGGAGGGCGGCCCGGTCACTGTCACGCACCCGAAGATCACCCGCTACTTCATGACCATTCCCGAAGCCGCTCAATTGGTCATTCAGGCCGGGTCGATGGGGCAGGGGGGGGATGTGTTCGTGTTGGACATGGGGGAGCCGGTACGGATTGTGGAGCTGGCGGAGAAGATGATTCACCTATCCGGTTTCAGCGTGCGCTCGGAGCGCAATCCGCAGGGCGACATCGCCATTGAGTTCACCGGCTTGCGCCCAGGGGAGAAACTCTACGAAGAATTGCTCATTGGCGATAACGTGATTCCAACCGGGCATTCAATGATCATGAGTGCTGCGGAAGACTTCCTACCGTGGGATGCGCTCAAGGAGGCTATGCGACAACTGTTGCAAGCCGTTGAGGCAGACGATTTTGTGCAGGTTCGGAAGTTGTTGCGGGAAACAGTGATTGGCTATATTCCGGAGGGCGATATTGTGGACTGGATTTATCAACAGCGTCGGTTGGAGTGCTAGTCTGGTGTCTCGGAATTAGTTTTAATTATTTTTTCAGCCGCACGCTCAACTTTGGCCAGGATCGTATCGGCGCTTTTATGACAGACAAAAGGCTTTGGATCTGCATTGTGCCGGTCGATATAATCCCGAATTGAACGTTCGAGATCAGCCACGCTGACATGGGCGCCTCGCCTGATCGATTGCTCGGTAATCTGACTGAATAAACGCTCGACCAAGTTCAGCCAGGAGTAGTGCCGTGACGCTTATAGTCGTGTGTACGCGTAGACGCATGGCCGAACATCAGGGGTAAGCCGGGTGGTGTGCGATCAAGGGCCTGAATCTGGCTTTTCTCATCCATACTCAGCACCAATGCGCGGTCACGCGGTGAGAGATAGAGACCTACGACATCACGGACCTTGTCGACGAAAAACGGATCGCTCGACAGCTTGAAGGTGGATTGCAAGTGAGGTTTTAGGTCGAAAGCGCTCCAGATTTGTTGCGCTGTAGCGGGCGATACACCTGTTGCTGCGCTCATGCTGCGTACGCTCCACTGTGTGGCATTCTCGGGCAGGCTTTGAAGCGCCCGGTTGACAACGTTTTGCACCTGCTCATCCGAAACGGTACGTGGGCGGCCTGGGCGCGCTGCATCTATCAGGCCAACAAACCGGTAGGCGACGATCATGCTGCGTTGAAAACAGGCTCGGAATGCTCATTGACAACCAGTCAACTCCGCTTCCTCGCCTATTTTCGCCTTGCCTGATCGCCGCTCGGATACTTTTCGTACAAACCCTAGTGTGGTGTTTCAGAAGTACCGCTGAAAATTTGGGCTAGTCTCTGTAGACCCTCACTCATCAAGCGTTGTGTATCGACATGGGCCGACCAGCAACTGTCATTACCCTTTCTGAAACTGAAAAGTCGGAGCTGCTACGCCGGATCAAGCTCCGCAAAGGCGCCCAAGACGCTCGTCTACGCGCGCAGATAATCCTCGCCTGTGCGGCAGGCGAATCAGGCAATGACATCGCGCAGCGCTTGGGGACAAGCAAGGATGTAGTGTCGCGGTGGCGCCAGCGTTTTTCTAAATTGGGCCTGCTGGGCCTGAACGATGAACCGCGCTCTGGCCGACCGCGCACCATTTCCGATGAGCAGGTTCAGCAAGTGGTAAACCAAGTCCTGCAAGGTAAGCCCGACGATTCCAGTCACTGGAGCACGCGACGGATGAGTCGTGAGACGGGCCTATCTCCTGCGAGCGTTATGCGTATTTGGCACGCGTTTGGGATCAAGCCGCACTTGGAAAAGACCTTCAAGCTCTCCACTGATCCATTGTTTGTCGACAAGGTGCACGACATCGTTGGGCTCTACTTGAACCCACCCGAACGCGCCCTGGTGCTTTGCGTTGATGAGAAGAGCCAGATCCAAGCGTTGAACCGCACACAGCCGGGCTTACCGCTTTTCCCAGGTAACCCTGCAACCCGCACACATGACTACAAAAGGCATGGAACGACCTCGCTGTTTGCTGCCCAGGATGTGGCAACCGGTGAGGTGATCGGCCGACTCAAGCGCTAACATCGCAGTACTGAGCTTCGTTGGCGCATGGAAATCCTGGCGATAAGGGTGATCGCGTCCGCTTAAAAATACGCGGACACCATCGCCCTTAAAGCTGGAGTTCGGAAGGTGAGTTCGCCGGACGCTTACTAATCACCGGCTGCATCCGATAGCGGTCATAGTGTTGCCGCAAGGATTCTGCGTTATAGCCTTTGTCGGCCAGGAGCCAGCGACAGCGCTTGCGTGGCCTACCTCGACTCGAGGGGATGTGGACACCGTCCAGCAGTCGTTGAGCATGGGAGATGTCGCTGGCGTTACCACCTGAGAGCGTGAAGTGGAGTGGGATGCCACGGGCGTCACTGATCATGTGAATTTTCGTCGTCAATCCACCCCGGCTTCGTCCAAGTGCGTGGTCCGTTGGTTCTTTAGCCCCCTTTTTTGCCTGCTCCGGCAGAGGCACGGGTGGCTCTGACGGTGGTTGAGTTGATGCACCAGGTGGTCAAGTCAATCTGGCGCTGTGCATTGAGTTTGGGGTGTGACCGTCTGAGCATCTTGTTGAAGGTTCCTTGGTTTCGCCAGTCTCGAAAGCGTTGGTAGGCCGTTGACTCTTGGGCGTCCTGTACGTCGATGTGCGGTGAAGAGGGCTGCGACTATTCCCCCTTCTGCGTCGGAAAGTTCGTATCGCTTGGGCATGGCTGAATCCTTCGCCTAAAAAGCGAGAACTCTACGGAAAATCAGGCTTCCAGAGGTGCCGCTGAGGTTATACAGGTTTTCATACAACACCTAAGGTAGTGAAGAGTGCATCGTAATTTCGGTTACATAATAGGTGTTCCAATGATTGGTTGAGATTTATGTCTTTACTGTTTTGCTCTGATCGGATAGCATAAATAATTTTGGCTTGACCGTGCGTCGTGCGTCGTGCCTCGTGGCGGACTCTATCAAGGAATATAACGGGTGAGTTTGATTACGCGTACCAGAACTATTGAGTTTATGCTTTTCTTGTCCGGTTATTTTTTGTACCGTTTTCAGTACGGCTTAGAAAACGAATTCGTCTCCTTTAATTTGGCTCCATTGCAAATCCTGTGTGCTATTTATGCTCTATTGCGTTTTCCAATCAAGCCGATTGCTTTGCTGTTGGTGGTGGGGGGGGCGCTGGCTTTATTGCTGGTGCAGGGGCTTTATTATTATGGTGTTGTCATTCCCGAGTCTAGTCTCCCTGGTGATGGTTATGAATACCTCTCTGCTGCCTTGAGGTTATGGGTCTACCTATTTTTCATCTGTGCTTATGCCCTGACAGTACGACAGCAAGACCTCGATGATATATGTAATGCTTTTCTTAAGCTTTCGCGCTTTTCAGTAATTGTTGCACTTTTGTCTCTGGTTCTATACCATGTGACAGGTATCTCGGTGCTGCTGAACTTCTATGCTGTTGAGCACCTGATCCGTCCTCAGGCGTTCCTTTCCGAGCCTTCAGCATTCGCCCCCATTGCCGCAGTGCTGCTGATTGTCGGTTGGACGAGGGGCACCTATAAGGACATAGGTTACGCACTGTTGGCTCTGGCGGTTACCTTTTCACCTATTTCAATCATGACTACTGTTGGCACAGCATTTCTCTATGCGTTCCTGTTCGGCATCCGCAGTGTGTTGTTGAAAGCTACCATCGCATGCTTGGGGCTCGCTGTCATAGTTCCTATGCTGACGATGGATTGTGTGCCGCTTGTCACAAGTCTGAACGGATTTGAGCGAACCTTGGGGCGTATGTCCTGTGGTGTGCAGGTTATATTTGATAATGATCTTAGAGATCAGCTAAAGTATACTTTTACCAACCAGCGGTTAACTTCGGCTTTTATTTCTATCGATCATCTTCAGCAATATGAAGGGGTCTTTTTTGGCTTTGGGCTTAATTCGTCGTCGGTGTTTATGCCGGAACTCTACGGAGTGGTGCGGGAGAACTCCCTATGGTTCTCGATGCTTTTGTTCTACGGTGTTGTAGGGCTGTTGGTGTTCTTTTTGGTTGTACTTGCTGCCTTGTTTCGGGCAAGAAATGTACCTCGTGATTTCGCTGTTTTGTTTCTATCGCTAGTGGTGGCGTCAACACTCAACTCGGCAGGTGGATTCTATCTCTATTCACTGGTTTTCTTTGTGTCCGGTGTTTTGCTGGTCGGCAGAATAAGATAGGCGCGATTAGTCGTGGGTCGGCAAAGAGTGTTTTGAGTAGCCATCATTAGCAGTTAAGTGGTGGTCTTGTTTCTGCTGAGAAGCTTGGCTGCTAGGTGCGCCAGATGCATATTGGTCGAATGGCAAGATACGATTCTCGAGGAGCTATTGGGTCGTGGTTTTCGGGGCTCGGTATGCGGGGAAACTTGAGTAAAATAAGTTTGTTTGTTGTTTGGGGGTTGTGTTGAAGGTTGTGGCTCTGATTTTTCTTCTTGCGTCTTTAAATGCTTCGGCGTTTGCCCTCTCTAATGAGGTGGCGCCTGGGGCTGATTATCTTATAAAAAGTTGGCGAACGTCGCATTATGCACTCGATGGGGCGGGGCAGTTGATTCCTGAACAGCGGAAGGGAGGGGCATTTTATAAGGTTAAAGAAGGGAGGTATAGTTTTGTCAGATCTTTGGCCAAGAGCAGGACTGCAGTAGTAGTTATGGATCCATGGGAGGATAGTGGGTCGCCTGTGATGAATAAACACTTTCGAAAGGTTTATTCGTTAAGGATTATTCCGATGGTTAAGCATGCTGTAAAGCTTGGTTTGAAAGTGGTGGTTGTGACAAATGATCCGTTAAAAATCAACTTGGGGTATGCTGCTCGTATAAATCCTGCATTGCAGACGATTGTTGATGCCGGGGGGGCTAGCGTGGTTTATCACTCTGATATGGATGATCGGAAGTTTGAGGGGTATTTGAGGTCTCTTGGCGTTGATACCCTGATTTATACTGGGTTTTCATCAAATATGTGCGTCATCGGTATGCCTACCGGTATGATCCCGATGTTTCATAGAGGGTTTAGACTATTTTTCGTCCCTGAAGCCTCCGCGGCTACCGAGTTTGGAAGTAATTGGGGGAATGGCGCAGCCCACAAAGCAACAACCGCCATGATTGCTTCTTGGGTTGGTGAGATCATTGCCTTCAATGATTTCATGAGGCTTCGATCGAGGTGAGGGGGGATGTCGTGTGAATTTTTTGTACTCTCCATTGTTGATTGGGTTGGAGTTCTTTTTTTTCTCTAATGTTGAGGCGATTTTGTTAGCGTTTGGTTGTGGGTACGTTCTGTTTTAATTGTGTGGTTTTTTGTCGGGTAGCGTTTGTTCTTGGAGTTTTCACAAGAAAATACTTGTAAAGTCTTCAGGGGGCACGCAGCAACACTGTGTTTTGACCTGGGCTGCGAGCTGAAATAGTCCTCGCCTTCTTGCAGAAATGGTGCGCCTTCGATGCCAGGAAATCAACACTTTAACGAACATCTGCTGTAGGGTTTTTTACCCGTCAGATATGCAATATTTCGTGACGTATAATTCAGCAAATATTTTCAGTTCGATAAGACTTGGCGAATGACCCGCGACCCACTAGCTTGAGGTGGGCAGTTAGGAAAATGCTGCTTCCCATATCAATTCAAAGGAGTGACCTCTCATGCGTAATACTGTCCTCAGTTATTTGCTGTTGCCATTGTTTTCCGGCTTTTCCTTTTATGTTAGCGCAGCTCCGGCTCCTGACTCAGCGCCGAAGGAGCCGGTGCCGCTGACGGTGGATACTCAAGTTACAGCAGGTAAACTGAATCTGAACACCGCCGATGTGGTGACTTTGCAAAATGAGCTGAACGGGATTGGAATGAGCAAGGCGGAGGCAATCGTGGCTTACCGCGAGGCGCACGGTCCTTTCCAATCGGTCGATGAGTTGTTGGAGATTAAGGGTATCGGCAATGCGCTGCTGGAACGCAACCGTGAAAAGCTGAGGGTGGATTAACCTCGGGCAGCCGACCGATCCTGTATCGGTCGGCTTTCTACTGCATGTCAGCGATCTGCCGCATCCTTGGCATCCGCCTCGGCATTGCGCTCATGCACCTTCTTCAACTGCTCCTCGGTCAACGGCAACTTCTTCGCCGTATCCCGCAGCATCATCAACCCGCCGACAATCGACCCGAGAGCAACCAGCAGTATCAACCAGGCATACCAAGGCATCGAGATTCTCCTGAAAGCGTGTAGGGCACCGCTTACATGGCATTCGAGCCATTGCCGCAGCCGTTGGTTCAATTATAGGAGCCGCCCGCGGCCGGGCCAAATCTCATGACCCGCGGCCCCCAAACCCCACGCCACTTCGTTTACAATGCGCGCCGTTTACGACTTGCCAAGAGACCCTGCCCATGTCCGCCTGCCAGACGCCCCTGATCGTCGCCCTGGATTTCCCCACCCGTGACGCCGCACTGAAGCTGGCCGACCAGCTCGACCCTGCCCTGTGCCGGGTCAAGGTGGGCAAGGAACTGTTCACCAGCAGCGCCTCAGGGATAGTCGAAACCCTGTGCAGCAAGGGCTTCGAAGTATTCCTCGACCTGAAATTCCACGACATCCCCAACACCACCGCCATGGCGGTCAAGGCCGCGGCTGAGATGGGTGTATGGATGGTCAACGTGCACTGCTCCGGTGGCCTGCGCATGATGTCGGCCTGCCGCGAGGAGCTGGACAAGCGCAGCGGCCCGCAGCCGCTGCTGATCGGCGTGACCGTGCTGACCAGCATGGAGCGCGAGGACCTGGCCGGCATTGGCCTGGATGTCGATCCGCAGGAGCAGGTGCTGCGCCTGGCGGCGCTCGCGCAAAAAGCCGGCATGGACGGCCTGGTGTGCTCGGCACTGGAAGCGCCGGCACTGAAGGCGGCGCATCCGTCGCTGCAATTGGTGACCCCGGGGATTCGCCCGGCGGGCAGTGCCCAGGATGACCAGCGCCGGATTCTGACCCCGCGTCAGGCACTGGACGCCGGCTCCGATTACCTGGTCATCGGGCGTCCGATCAGCCAGGCGGCGGATCCTGCCAAGGCGTTGGCTGCCGTGGTGGCTGAAATCTGCGGTTGAATCAGGGATCGTGGGAGCGGGCTTGCCCCGCTCCCACAAGGCGCCTGGCTGCTGATATCAGACCTTCAACACCAGCTTGCCGAAATTTTCCCCGCTGAACAGCTTGAGCAGCGTCTCGGGGAAGGTCTCCAGGCCCTCCACCACATCTTCCTTGCTCTTCACCTTGCCGCTGGCCAGCCAGCCGGCCATTTCCTGCGCGGCCTTGCCGTACTCCTTGACGTAGTCCATCACCACGAAGCCTTCCATGCGCGCACGGTTGACCAGCAGCGACAAGTAGTTGGCCGGGCCCTTGACCGCTTCCTTGTTGTTGTACTGGCTGATGGCGCCGCAGATCACCACCCGGGCCTTGAAGTTCAGGCGCGACAGCACGGCATCGAGGATGTCGCCGCCGACGTTGTCGAAGTACACATCCACGCCATTGGGGCATTCGCGCTTGAGACCGGCCAGCACGTCCTCGGCCTTGTAGTCGATGACGCCGTCGAAGCCCAGTTCGTCCAGCAGGTACTGG
The DNA here is from genome assembly GCF_057480815.1 of Pseudomonas sp. P106(2024). Classification (NCBI taxonomy): domain Bacteria; kingdom Pseudomonadati; phylum Pseudomonadota; class Gammaproteobacteria; order Pseudomonadales; family Pseudomonadaceae; genus Pseudomonas; species Pseudomonas sp. P106(2024). The sequence continues at coordinate 184,739 of NZ_JBLIYU010000003.1, forward strand.
CACTTCTGCGCGCCCCCGGCGATGCCCACCACGCGGCAGCCCTTGAGCTTGGCGATCTGCCCGGCAATGCTGCCGACCGCGCCGGCGGCACCGGAGATCACCACGGTCTCGCCGGCCTTGGGCTGGCCGACATCGAGCAGGGCGAAGTAGGCGGTCATGCCGGTCATGCCCAGGGCGGACAGGTAGCGGGGCAGGGGCGCCAGGCGCGGGTCGATCTTGTGCAGGCCCTGGGGTTCGCCGGTGAAGTAATCCTGCACGCCAAGGGCGCCGCTGACATGGTCGCCGGGCTTGTAGTCCGGATGCTTGGAGCTGACCACCTCGCCGACGCCGAGGGCGCGCATGACCTGGCCCAGGCCCACGGGCGGGATGTAAGACTTGCCTTCGTTCATCCAGCCACGCATGGCCGGGTCCAGCGACAGGTAGAGGTTCTTCACCAGCACCTGGCCTTCGCCCGGCTCGCTGGCGGGCCCCTGCTCATAGGTGAAATCGTCACGGCGCACGGCGCCGACCGGGCGCTTGGTCAGCAGGAAACGGCGGTTGGTGTGGGGCATGGCGAGTTCTCCTGAACGAGTGTGAGGGGCTGATGATCGGCGGGTTGAATGGGTCGCGTCACGCAAGATCACCGCGAACGATAGTAGTCCAACCGTGCCCTTGATGATGCTGCCCAGCCCGGCGGTGCCCTGACTAGACTCAGCCACGACTTCCCATCCTTTTGCAGGAGCCAGTGATGAGCATGACTTTCTCCGGCCAGGTTGCCCTGGTCACCGGTGGCGCGGCGGGCATCGGCCGGGCGACGGCCCAGGCATTCGCCGCCGAGGGGCTCAAGGTGGTGGTGGCCGACCGTGACGCGACCGGCGGTGAAGCCACCGTGGCGCTGATTCGCCAGGCTGGCGGCGAGGCGCTGTTCGTCGCCTGCGATGTCACCCGTGACGACGATGTGCGTCAGTTGCATGAGCAGGTCATCACGGTTTATGGCCGGCTCGACTATGCCTTCAACAACGCCGGTATCGAGATCGAGAAGGGGCGCCTGGCGGAGGGCAGCGAGGCGGAGTTCGATGCGATCATGGGGGTCAACGTCAAGGGTGTGTGGCTGTGCATGAAGTATCAGCTACCGTTGTTGCTGGCACAGGGCGGTGGGGCCATCGTCAACACCGCCTCGGTGGCTGGGCTGTCGGCGGCGCCGAAGATGAGCATCTACGCGGCGTCCAAGCATGCGGTGATCGGCCTGACCAAATCGGCGGCCATCGAGTATGCGAAGAAGGGCATCCGGGTCAACGCGGTGTGCCCGGCGGTGATCGACACCGATATGTTCCGCCGCGCCTACGAGGCCGATCCGCGCAAGGCCGAGTTTGCCGCGGCGATGCACCCGGTCGGGCGCATCGGCAAGGTCGAGGAGATCGCCAGCGCGGTGCTGTACCTGTGCAGCGATGGCGCGGCGTTCACGACCGGGCACAGTCTGACTGTCGATGGCGGCGCGTTGGCGATTTGACTGAGGTTGTCCACAGGGTCAGTGCCACGGCTGCGCAGCCGAGCAGCAACACGCCGCCGAAGGCGATCAGCGCAAGTCGCGAACCGAGCCGGTCGCTGAGCAGCCCGGTAAAGATCACCGGCAGGCTGAACCCCAGGTAGGCGAGCAGGAAGAACCCGGCACTGGCCCGGGTCTTCTCGCTCCCGGCCAACTCATTCACCGCCGCCAAGCCACCCAGGTAGATGAAACCATAGCAGGCGCTGCTCGCGGCCACGGCGCCCAGCAGCACACCCAGCAGATTGCCGCTGTCGGCCCCCCAGGTCAGCAGCGCGTAGCTGCACGGCAGGATCAGCAGCCCCAGCAAGGTCGCCTGGGCACTGGCCAGGCGCCGGGCCAGCGGCTGGAACAACAAGCCGCAGCTGATCACGCAGAAGGTCGAGAACCCCGACCAGGCACTAAGCCCGTGCTGACGCAGGATCCCTGGCAGCAGGGCGATCACCAGCCCGACACAGGCCCAGGCCAGCAGGATCGCCAAACCATAGGCCAGGCTGCCGGCGGGGTAGCAGGGCAGGCGCAGCATGGCGCTGCACTGCGCCGGACGAGGGTCGGGAAGACGCCAGACCAGCAGCAAGGCGAGGGCGGCCAATGCCAGTTGCAGGTGGAAACTGCCGGGGGTGAGGGTCGGGCCGCGCAGCAGGAACAGGCTGGTCAGTGCCGCGCCCAGGCCGAAACCGAGCGACGTGCTGGCGGTGACCCAGGTGGCGGCCCGGCTATCGGCGTCCGGCGCCATCAGTTCGCTCATGTAGGCGGTGGCGGTGGCCGAGGCAAGGCCTGTGCCCAGCCCCAGGAACAGGCGCGCCAGGCCCAGCATCTGCAGGCTCGGTGCCAGCAGCATGAGCAGCGTGGCGACCATCGACAGGGCTAGCGCGACCAGGATCAGCGGGCGTCGGCCCACCCGGTCGGCCAGGCCGCCGAGGGCCAACAGCACCGGCAGCACGCCGAGCACATAGCCGGAGAAGGCTACGGCGGTCGCCGCCGCGCCTTGCCCGGACAGGTCGGCGTAGGTGATGTAAAGCGGGGCCTGCAGGTTCACCGCGAGGGTGATCAGGCACAGGGCGAAGGCCAGCAGGACTGGGGCATGGCGAGTGGACATCGGTACGGATCCGCAAGGCAGTGACAGTGGTTGGCAGCATCGGCCTTGGCAGTGGTGCTCGCCAAGGCACACTCGCGGAGCATTTATGCTTAACTGTTTGCCTGAAAACAGCGAACACTTGCCATGCATTTTCATCTTGATCGTGATCTTCCCATCCCCTTGGTCCAGCAACTGACCGAGCACCTGCAGGCCTGGATCGAACAGCAGCGCCTGCGCCCCGGTGCGCGCTTGCCGTCGATCCGCGCGCTGGCCAAGGCCCAGGCGGTAAGCGCCTCCTGCGTAATCGAGGCCTACGACCGCCTGGCGGCCAACGGCTGGCTGCAGGCGCGGCATGGCGCGGGCTTCTTTGTCGCCGAGCGCAAACCGGGCCTGCGGCCCGACCCTGGGGAGTCCTGGGGTGAGGCGATCGACGGCAGTTGGCGGCAGTTTCGCGAAGGCCATGAGCAATTGCTCAAGCTCGGCTGCGGCTGGCTGCCGGTGGCCTGGCGCGCCGAAGCCGAGCTGGCCCAGGCCATCCGCCAGGTCAGCCGCGGCGCGCCCGAGGCGCTGTTCGACTACTGCCCGCCCCAGGGCCTGGCCAGCCTGCGTCTGCAACTGCACAAGGGGCTGGCGCGGCTGGATATCGCCGCCGAGCCGGAGCGGATCGTCACCACCCAGGGCGCCAGCCATGCCCTGGACCTGCTGGTGCGAACCTTGCTGAATCCGGGAGATACAGTGCTGGTGGAGCGCCCCGGCTATTACAATCTGTACAACTTGCTGCGCCTGCACGGTGTGCACATGCTCGAGGTGCCGCGCACCGCCACTGGCCCGGACCTGGTGGTGCTCGAGCAGTTGCTGGCCGAGCACCTGCCCCGGTGCCTGTTCATCAACAGCCTGTACCAGAACCCGACTGGCACCTGCCTGACGCCCAAGGTGGCCTACCGCTTGCTGGAACTGGCCCGTGAGCATGACCTGCGGATCGTCGAGGACGATCTGTATGCGGACTTCCAGGACGGCCCGGCCACGCGCCTGGCGACCCTCGACAGCGAGCAGCGGGTGATCTACATCGGCAGTTTCTCCAAGACCCTCAGCAGTTCGTTGCGGGTCGGCTACCTGGTGGCTGACCCGCCGTTGATCGCGCGCCTGGCCGAACTGAAGATGGTGGCTGGCATTGGCACCTCGCGCTTCGCCGAACAGGTGGTCGGGCAGATGCTGGCCAATGGCGGCTACCGCAAGAGCGTGCAGCGTCTGCGATTGCGCTTGGGTCAGCACCGGGCCACGACCCTGGGGCAGCTGGAGGCCTGCGGCTGGGAGGTGTTTTGCGAGCCGGTAGGCGGCATGTTCGTATGGGCCCGGGTGCCTGGGCGCGACTTTGCCGAGCTGGAGCGATTGGCGCTGGAGCATGCGGTGCTGCTCACCCCGGGCAGCGCCTTCGATCCGCAGGGGCGGGCCAGTGACTGGCTGCGGATCAATGTCGCCTATGGACAGGATTCCCGGGCCCAGGCGTTCTTCCGGCATGCGGGGCGACCTCCGGCAGTCTGAAAGCGACACGCTCATAGCTAAATGACACCATTCGCGCGCCCGCCCCTTGTGACGAGGTCGGCGCCATTGTCACTCTTGCCGTTGGCAGAGGGCCAAAAGGCGAGGAGGGCGGTGATGACGGCGACCAAGCACGGTGTATTGGCCAACCTGGGCATGGCGCGCAAGCTGGGCCTGGGTTTCGCCCTGGTGTTGCTGCTCACCCTGGTGGTGGCCGCCATCGGTGTGTACGCCCTGGCCAATGTCGGCCAGCGCTTCGAGGGGCTGCGGCAGATGGCCCAGTTCAACACCGACGTGTTGAAGCTGCGCCAACACGAGCAGGCCTTCGCCCTGCGCTCGGACATCAAGGAGGCCGATGCACTGCGCGCGGGGCTGCAAGGGTTGTTGGAGCGGGCCCGCGCGCTGCCGGCGCTGTCTTGGGCCGAGGCCGACCTTAACGCCTACGGGCAGGCCTTCGACCAGTTCGTCCAGGCGGTGCAGGCCAAGGAGCTGGCGCTGGACATGGCCAGTTGGTCGGTGTCGAGCGTGGCCAACAACCTCGATGTGCTGCAGGCCGGTCTGGCCGATGACGGCACTTATACCCTCAAGCAGTCCCAAGGCCAGCAAGGTGGCGAGTTCCTCGAGCAGGCCGGGCAGGTGGCGCAGGTGTCGCGGCTGATGCTGCAGGCCATGGACGAGGCCCGGGTACGCCTGGAGCAGAGCCGCAAGGGCGGCGAGGCCGTTGCCGAGGGGCGCATCGCCCAAACGGTGGAGGCGGCCGGCCTGGTGGAGCAGCTCAAGTCGGCGGTCACCGACGCCGGCTACCAGAGCGTGCTGGGCGAAGTGGCCGGGCATATCGCGAGTTTTTCCGAAAAACTCAACGAGTACACCGACCTGCTGGGCCAGGAGCGGGGGATCAAGGATCAGTTGCAGGCCCGGGCCGAGCAGGTCACCACGCGAGTCGACCAGGCCTACGTCGCCCAGGAGCAGGCCATGCAGGCGGAGCTTGCGCGCAACACCGTGGCCATCGCCGCGGCCACGGCCCTGGCTCTGCTGGTAGGCGTGCTGGCGGCCTGGTTGATCACCCGCGCCGTGGTCGCGCCGCTCAAGCGGGTGATCAGCCGTGCCCGGCGCATTGCCGCAGGCGAGTTGGGTATCGAGGCCGAGCCGCCGCGTGCCGACGAGGTCGGTCAACTGCTGCAGGCCATGCAGCAGATGGCCGAGGGACTGTCGGGCATCGTCAGTGGCCTGCAGCAGGGTATCGATCAGCTGGCCGGCAGCGCCCAGGCCTTGTCGGCGGTGACCGAGCAGACCAACCGCGAAGTGGGCAGCCAGAAGGACGAGACCGAGCAGGTGGCCACCGCCATGCAGCAGATGACCGCGACGGTTCACGATGTGGCGCGCAACGCCGAGCAGGCGGCCCAGGCGGCCCAGGATGCCGACGACAAGGTCGAGTCGGGGCAGCAGGTGGTACGCCAGAGCATGCTGCGCATCGAGCAACTGGCGGTGGCGGCCGAGACTGCCAGCAGCGGCATCGACAGTCTCAGCGCCGAGATCCATACCATCGGTGATGTGCTGGAGGTGATCAAGAGCGTGGCTGAACAGACCAACCTGCTGGCGCTCAACGCGGCGATCGAGGCAGCCCGCGCCGGCGAGCAGGGCCGTGGCTTCGCCGTGGTGGCCGATGAAGTGCGCGCGCTGGCCCGGCGTACCCAGCAGTCCACCGAGGAGATCGAACGGCTGGTCGCCAGCCTGCGCGGCAACGCCCAGCAGTCGGTGACGCAGATCCGTGGCAGCACCGAGCTGGTGCGCCTGGCGGTGGCCGACACGCTGCAGACCGAGAGCGCCCTGGGCAGCATCGCCGCGGCGGTGTCGTTGATCCAGCAGATGAACCAGCAGATTGCTGCGGCGGCCGAGCAGCAAAGTTCGGTGGCGGAGGAAATCAGCCGCAGCGTCACCCAGATCCGTGGCAGCGCCGACCAGGCGGCGCTGGCGATGCAGGACAATGCCCGCTCAAGCGTCGAGCTGGCGCAGTTGGGCAGTGACCTGAAGGGGATGGTGGGGCACTTTCGCCTGTGATTGGCTGTGGCTTGCCCCGCGATAGCGTTGTCAGCCCCTGCGCGGACTGAGGATCAGCACGGTCAGCACCCCCGCCACGATCCCCCAGAACGCCGAGCCGATCGAGAACAGAGTGAACCCCGACGCCGTGACCATGAAGGTGATCAGCGCCGCTTCGCGCTCGCGTGCCTCGCCCATGGCCACGCTCAGGCCGTTCATGATCGAGCCGAACAGCGCCAGGGCGGCGATCGACAGCACCAGTTCCTTGGGCAGGGCGCCGAACAGCGCCGCCAGGGTCGCGCCGAAGGTGCCGGCGATGCCGTAGAAGATCCCGCACCACACCGCCGCCGTGTAGCGCTTGGCTGGGTCTTCATGGGCATGCGGCCCGGTGCAGATCGCCGCGCTGATCGCCGCCAGGTTGATGCCGTGGGAGCCGAACGGCGCCAGCAGCAGCGAGGCGAACCCGGTGGCCGAGATCAGCGGCGAGGCCGGCACCTGGTAGCCGTCGGCGCGCAGCACGGCGACGCCGGGCATGTTCTGTGAGGTCATGGCCACCACGAACAGTGGGATGCCGATACTGATGGTCGCCGCCAGCGAGAAGCTCGGCGTGGTCCACACCGGAGTGGCGATTTCCAGCTGGAAGCCGCTGAAGTCCAGCAGCCCCAGGGCGCCGGACAGCGCCGTGCCGACCAGCAGCGCGGCCAGCACGCAGTAGCGCGGTGACAGGCGTTTGACCAGCAGGTAGCTGAAGAACATGCCCAGCACCAGCACCGTGCGATGCTGGGCGGCGACGAAGATTTCGCTGCCGATCTTGAACAGGATGCCGGCCAGCAGGGCCGAGGCGAGCGAGGCGGGGATGCGTCGCACCAGGCGCTCGAAACTGCCGGTCAGGCCGCATATCAGCACCAGCACGGCGCAGGTGATATAGGCGCCGATGGCCTCGCCGTAGGTGACGCCGCCGAGGCTGGTGATCAGCAGCGCCGCGCCGGGTGTCGACCAGGCCACGGTGACCGGAGTACGGTAGCGCAGCGACAGGCCGATGCTGCACACCGCCATGCCGATCGACAGGGCCCAGATCCACGACGAGATCTGCGCGCTGGTCAGGCCGGCGGCCTGGCCGGCCTGGAACATCAGCACGAGCGAGCTGGTATAGCCGGTGAGCATGGCGATGAAGCCGGCGACGACCGCCGATGGGGAGCTGTCCGCCAGCGGCCGCAGGCGCGCGGAGGTGGCATCGGTCATGGGGAATTCCTTGTACAGGTGTAAGCAGTTTTTTCAGGCTACCGTGCAATGGCGTGATCCTTGCCATACAGCAGGCATTGCATTTAGCCGTACAGTCGCCAACTATGGGGTATTACTGCGCAACTGCGTGAATGGGGAGGGGCGATGTACAAGGTGTATGGGGATTACCAGTCGGGCAACTGCTACAAGGTCAAGCTGATGCTGAGCCTGCTCGACCGTCCGTATGAGTGGCACCCGGTGGATATTCTCAAGGGCGAGACCGAAACCCCCGCGTTCCTGGCCATGAACCCCAACGGCAAGGTGCCGGTGCTCAAGCTCGAGGACGGCACGTGCTTGTGGGAGTCCAACGCGATTCTCAACTACCTGGCCGATGGCAGCGAGTTCCTGCCCAGCGAGCCACGCTTGCGTACCCAGGTCCTGCAGTGGCAGTTCTTCGAGCAGTACAGCCACGAGCCGTACATTGCCGTGGCGCGCTTCATCCAGTTCTACCTGGGCTTGCCCGACGAGCGCCTGGAGGAGTACAGGGGGCTGCACAAGGGCGGCTACAAGGCGCTCAAGGTGATGAACAAACAGCTGGAAATGACGCCTTACCTGGTCGGCGAACAGTACTCCATCGCCGATGTAGCGTTGTACGCCTACACCCATGTGGCGCATCAGGGGGGCTTTGACCTGGCGGGTTACCCGGCCGTGCAGGCCTGGCTGGCGCGGGTGGCCAGCCATCCACGGCATGTGCCGATGGTGGATTGACCGGCCTCATTGCACCCTGTGTAGGAGTGGTCAGGCCGCCGCGAAGCGTTTGTCCAGATAGGCAATGATGTCCTTGGACTCATACATCCAGGTCACCTTGCCGTCCTCCTCGATCCGCAGGCACGGTACCTTCACCCGGCCGCCGCCTTCGAGCAGCGCCTGGCGGTGCTGCGGGTCGTTCTTGGCATCGCGCAGTGCCACCGGTACGTTCAGGCGGTGCAGGGTGCGACGGGTCTTCACGCAGAACGGGCAGGCGTGGAACTGGTACAGCGCCAGGTCCTTGGCCTGCTGCTCGACCTGGGCCTGGGCCGCGGCATCGCGCTGTTTTTTCGCCGGGCGACTGATCCAGTCGCCGAACACGATTAGCTGGCCGAGGCCGACTCGCAGGGCTTTGACGATCATGGGCAACTCCTGAAATGAAAAAGCCGACCCCATGGGGTCGGCTCGGAACACAGGCCGATCACTTGATCAGGCTGAGGAACTCGCTGCGGGTGGAGGCGTTCTCGCGGAACTCGCCGAGCATCACCGAGGTGAGCATGGTCGAGTTCTGCTTTTCGACACCGCGCATCATCATGCACATGTGCTTGGCCTCGATGACCACCGCCACGCCCGCGGCGCCGGTCACCTGCTGCACGGCCTCGGCGATCTGGCGGCTGAGGTTTTCCTGGATCTGCAGGCGACGGGCGTACATGTCGACGATCCGCGCCACCTTGGACAGGCCCAGCACCTTGCCCTTGGGCAGGTAGGCCACGTGGGCCTTGCCGATGAACGGCAGCATGTGGTGTTCGCACATCGAGTACAGCTCGATATCCCGGACCAGCACCATTTCGCTGTTGTCGGAGGTGAACAACGCGCCGTTGGTCACTTCTTCCAGGGTTTGCTCATAACCGCGGCAAAGGTATTTCATGGCCTTTGCGGCCCGCTTGGGCGTGTCGAGCAGGCCCTCGCGGGAGACGTCCTCGCCGATCTGGCTGAGGATCGCGGTGTAGTTTTGTTCCAGGGACATGGATCTACCTGTGGAAAATTTCGCAAAGACGAAGGGTACGGCGGCGACGGCGGCGCTGCAAGCGCGATGTCACTCGTCGCGGCCTTCGAGCATGGTTCGCTTGAGCATCACGTACACCGCGCCGGTACCGCCGTGGCGGGCCTGGCATGAGGCGAAGCCGAGCACCTGTGGGTGCTGGCGCAGCCAGGTGTTGACGTGGCTCTTGATCATCGGGCGCTTGCCGTCCAGGCGCGCGGCCTTGCCGTGGGTGACGCGCACGCAGCGCACTTCGAGCTTGGTCGCCTCGGCGATGAAGTCCCAAAGTGTCTCGCGGGCCTTCTCGACGCTCATGCCATGCAAGTCGAGGCTGCCCTCGAAGGCGATCTGGCCGAGCTTGAGCTTGCGGATCTGGGTTTCCTGGACGCCGTCGCGGCGCCACATCAGTTCATCCTCGGCGCCAACGTCGATGACGAACTGGTCGGACAGGCCATCAATCACCAGCGGCTGGTCGCTGCGGACGGTCGCCGCCTGGCGCAGACCGGCCAGCTGCTTGCGGTCGGCCTTGGGTTTGCCGACTTCGGCGCGGTCGTGCTTGATCGGCTTGACGCCCTGCACTTGGCTGCGGAAGAGGGAAAAGTCGTCGTCTTGCATGGTGCCTCCACGTGGGCGGCGTAGTTTACGCGACTGTGCGTCGGAGTGAAGCCTTGAGCTGTGCGCTGTTATGTGCAGGAGCACAAGACTGCGCCTACAGGGGAGGTGTGAGTGTGTCAGTCGTGCTTCTTCATCAGGTGCGGCGACAGGTTCAACTCGCGGCCACGGCGCAGACGGATGCGGCTGCGTCGCCAGACACGAACGCCGATCCACAGCAGCAGCAACCCGACCACGACGAGAATCGCCGACAGTGGGCGGTTGGCATTGAGCTCGGCCAGCGCGGCGTAATTGCCCAGCAGGCCGGCGAAGCCGGCCATGGCGAGCAGTATGCCCAGGGTGGCCAGCAGCACGGATAGGGCGGCGGCAACCCGCGCGCCCCAGTTGCTAGGCTCGCGCTGGCGCAGGCGCTTGGCATCGAAACTGCCTTTGAGCTTCATTCGAATTCCTCAGGATCTGGTAGAGCTGATCCGGATTTCGACCTGCGGGTCACCTTGGGGTTCCGCCCGTCCGCCGGGCGGTCGTGGTTCAGACCAGGCTGGCGGTGGGGGCGACGCAGGCGAAATTGTCGGCCATCACGGCCATTTCGCACTGGTGGATCTGCGCGGCGGGGATCACGGTGTCCTTCAGGGCCAGGTCGCGGGTCGCCGAGGCGTCTTCCACCAGGGTGCAGCGATAACCATAGTCCTTGGCGCGGCGCACGGTGGTGCTGACGCTGGAGTGGCTCATGAAACCGCAGACGATCAGGTCGAGGTGGCCGAGCTCCTGCAGCGTTTCGTGCAGCTTGGTGTTCTTGAAGGCGTTGGGCATGCGCTTTTCGATGACGATCTCACCGGCGCGCGGCTCCAGGCCCGGGATGAACTCGCCCGCCGGGCCCTGGGGGTCGAAGCGACCGCCGACGGTGCCGAGGTGGCGCACGTGGATGATCGGGCGGCCGGCCTTGCGGGCGGCATCGAGCAACCTGGCAATGTTCGCCACGGCCTCGTCCATGCCCGACAGCGCCAGCGGACCGCTCAGGTATTCCTTCTGCGCGTCGATGACGATCAGGCTGGCTTGGCCCAGCTTGGCCGGCGGGTAGTCGCGGCCAGTGAGGCGGAACATCGTGGTTGGAACGGACATCAAGGGCTCCTTGGGTAGGGCTTTTGTGCTCCTATTCTCCCTTGCCTTGACGCCAATGTGAATGGTTGACAGCGCAGGCAGCGTGGTTGCTGGCTTGTGGCTATCGGTTTGGCCATCGGAGGAAACAAATGTGTGGTGTGGGCTGTTAGACTTTTGTCCTGTCTGAAAAGGAGTACCCCGTGATCACATCCCGCCTGCGCACCCTGCGCGACCATATCCGCTGGGCGGTCAGCCGCTTCCATGAGCATGAGCTGTTCTTCGGCCACGGTGCCGACAACGCCTGGGACGAAGCCCGCCTGCTGGTGCTCGGCGCGGTGCACCTACCCTGGGAGGTGGCCGACAGCTACCTGGACTGCGCGCTGGAGGATGACGAAACGGTACGCCTGCAGCACCTGCTCAAGCGCCGTATCGAAGAGCGCGTGCCCACCGCCTACTTGCTGGGCGAGGCCTGGTTCTGCGGCATGTCGTTCATCGTCGACGAGCGGGTGCTGGTACCGCGCTCGCCCATCGGCGAATTGATCGAGAAACGCTTTGAGCCGTGGCTGGCTGCGGAGCCTGCGCGCATCCTCGACCTGTGCACCGGCTCCGGCTGCATCGGCATCGTCGCCGCCGAGGTGTTCCAGGACGCCGAGGTGGTGTTGGCCGACCTGTCCTTTGACGCGCTGGAGGTGGCTAACCAGAACATCGAGCGCCATGGCCTCGATGAGCGGGTATACACCGTGCAGGGCGATGGTTTCGCCGGCCTGCCGGGGCAACGCTTCGATCTGATCCTGTCCAATCCGCCGTATGTCGATGCCGAGGATTTCGGCGACATGCCGGCCGAGTACCACCACGAGCCCGAGCTGGGCCTGGCCTGCGGCAACGATGGCCTGGACCTGGTGCGGCGCATGCTGGCCGAGGCGGCCGACCACTTGACCGACAAGGGCCTGATGATCGTCGAGGTGGGCAACAGCCAGGTGCACGTCGAGTCGCTCTATCCCGAGGTGGACTTCGCCTGGCTGGAGTTCGAGCGCGGTGGGCACGGGGTGTTCATGCTGACGGCCGAACAGTGCAGGCAGCATCAGGAGCTGTTCAAGGCGCGGGTCTGACGGATTCACACCGCCCCTGGAGCGGCCTTGCGTCGCGAAAGCGGCAGCGTAGCAGCCCCAGGATTCAGTGTTGATGCAAAGATTGCTGGGGCCGCTTTGCGGCCCTTTCGCGACGCAAGGGATCGCGTGGTGCGGGTCAGCGGGTAGCGATCCAGATCAGCAACCCGGCCTGGAACACCGCGAACGCCACCAGGCAAGTGATGGTAAAGCGCAGGCCGCTGTCCTCGCGGCGGTACTTGGCCACGCGCTCGTCACGTTCGCGCAACTGGGCTTCCTTCTCCATCAGGTTCTGCTCGGCTTGCTGCAGCATGCCGGCGGCCTCGAGATTGTCCACGCGCTGGACCTTCTCGGTGTTCCAGCCGCCCTTGAGCTGGCCCACTGGCGTTTCCACCAAGCGCCCCTTGAGCAGTTGGCCGTCGGTGTACTCCACCGCCAGGCCGACACTGCTCAGCACGCGGTCGCGGCGCAGGCGGGTGTCTTCATTCAGAGCGTCCTTGTTCGGCAAGCTCATACCCTCGACCTGATAGTGCGAGCAACGCTGCTGCAGCCACTGCACCGCCTGCGCCAGCAGGTAGCGGCCAAGGCCACGGTTCAGCGGCTCCAGCTGCAGGCCGGCCGGGTCGCCGATGCGCACTGTGCGCGTTTCATGGTCGACGCGGATGTCCAGCTGGTTCTGCTCCTTGCGCACCTTCTGCCCCGGCAGGCGGATTTCCATGCGCAGCAGGCTGTGGGCCTTGTCGTGGCGCTCGGCGTAGCCGAACTGGACAAATCGCAGGGGGCGGGCGCCGCTGTTGGGGTCGGTCGGCAGCGGCGCCAGGCGCAGCAACTGGAAGTGCTCGGCTGCAAGCTCCGCCCAGGGCAGCGGGGCGCTTTCCGGGGCTTGTTCTTCGGTCGCCTCGGCGGCGGGGGCATCGGTCATCAGGGAATCCTCAGGTGCACGGCGGCCGGGTGCCAGTACCTGCAAGGACATCGCAGATGTGGGCTTGCCCGCGATTCGGGCGCGCATGCCCCCGGATCACTGCCTTCTTAGCCGCGTTATCGGCAGGCCAAGCCAATACCTGAGGGTGCTTTCAGGCCTGCGGCAGCCCGTGGATGAACAGGACGATGCGCTCTCCCAGCTCTCGGGCCAGCGGTAATTCAGGATTGCGGTAGCTGTCCCGCTGCTGGTCCATCTCCCGAGGGCTGATGCGCAGCATGTGGTTCATGCCGTCGATCAGCGCCAGTTGGGCGTCGGGCTTGGCGGCCTTGAGGCGCTCGGCGTCGGCCACCTCCACCTGGATGTCGTTGCGGCCCTGGACGATCAGCGCGGGCACCTTGAGCCGGGCGAACGCCGCCGCCGGGTCCTGATGCAGCAGGGTGATCAGGTACGGCTGCACGCTGGGGCGGAACACCTGACGCAGCGGAGCGGGCACGTCGAGGCTGGTCTGCCCGGCCTGCAACCGGTCGATCAGCGCCACGCCCCCGGCCAGTTGCGCCGGGGGCAGGCGCAGGGCCAGTTGTTCGCGCAGCACATCAGCCACCGGCCGGCCGCTGCCGGCCAAGGTGATCACCGCGCTGGCGCCGGCCTGCTCGGCGGCCAGGCTGGCGATCAGCGCGCCTTCGCTGTGGCCGACCAGGATCAGTGGGCCGAAGCGCGGGTCCTGGCGCAACGCGCGCCCCCAGGCCACCACATCGGCGACATAGCGTTCGACGCTGAGGTCGCGCTCGTCGGGCGTGGCCGGCTGGCTGGCGGCCACGCCACGCTTGTCGAAGCGCACGCTGGCGATGTGCTCGCCGGCCAGAAACAGGGCCAGGCGCTTGAGGTTGTCGATGCGTCCGGAGGCGGGGTTGTTGCCATCGCGGTCGGTAGGGCCGGAGCCGGCGATGATCAGCACCACCGGCGGTGGGGTGGCTTGTTGCGGCAGCAGCAGGCTGCCATGCAGCACGCCCTGGCCGGTGTCCAGGTCGATGGGGCGTTGCAGCACGGTGGGGGCTGCCTGGGCGAGGCTGGCGCAGAACAGCAGGAGCAGGGCGGCGAGGCGCGACTTCATGGATGGGGACTACATGGGAAGTTGATGTTTCGACCTTGGGCCAAGCTGAAGGTTCGCGGGGCTCGTCGCCGGGCAAGCACGGCCCCCAAATCCCCGCTGTTTTCCGTATACTGCCGGTTTCGACCACTTCAGGCAGATTCGCGGAGCGTCCATGTCCGGCAATACCTACGGCAAGCTGTTCACTGTCACCACCGCTGGCGAGAGCCATGGTCCGGCGTTGGTCGCCATTGTCGACGGCTGCCCGCCAGGCCTGGAAATCTCGCTCGCCGACCTGCAGCACGACCTCGACCGGCGCAAGCCCGGCACCAGCCGGCACACCACCCAGCGTCAGGAGCCGGACGAAGTGGAGATCCTCTCCGGCGTATTCGAAGGCCGCACCACCGGTTGTTCGATCGGGCTTCTGATTCGCAACACCGACCAGAAGTCCAAGGACTATTCGGCGATCAAGGACCTCTTCCGCCCGGCCCACGCCGACTACACCTACCACCACAAGTACGGTATCCGCGACTACCGCGGCGGTGGCCGCAGTTCGGCGCGCGAAACCGCGATGCGTGTGGCGGCTGGCGCCATCGCCAAGAAGTACCTGGCCACCCAGGGCATCCGCGTGCGCGGCTACATGAGCCAGCTCGGCCCGATCGAGATCCCGTTCAAGACCTGGGACTCGGTCGAGCAGAACGCCTTCTTCAGCCCCGACCCGGACAAGGTGCCGGAGCTCGAGGCCTACATGGACCAGCTGCGCCGTGACCAGGACTCGGTGGGAGCGAAGATCACCGTGGTCGCCGAAGGCGTGATGCCGGGCCTGGGCGAGCCGATCTTCGACCGCCTCGACGCGGAGCTTGCCCATGCGCTGATGAGCATCAACGCGGTCAAGGGCGTGGAAATCGGCGCCGGCTTTGCCAGCGTCGCCCAGCGTGGCACCGAGCACCGTGACGAACTGACCCCGGAGGGCTTCCTCAGCAACAATGCCGGCGGCATCCTCGGCGGTATCTCTTCGGGCCAGCCGATCGTCGCCCACCTGGCGCTCAAGCCGACCTCGAGCATCACCACCCCGGGCCGCTCGATCGACGTCGACGGCAACCCGGTCGAGGTGATTACCAAGGGCCGTCACGACCCGTGCGTGGGCATCCGCGCCACGCCGATCGCCGAGGCGATGATGGCCATCGCCTTGATGGACCACCTGCTGCGCCACCGGGCGCAGAATGCCGATGTTCGGGTAGATACGCCGGTCTTGCGTTGATCGACTCCTCCTGGGGCCGCGTGGCGGCCCATCGCGATACAAGGCCGCACCCACAGGATGCATGCGGATCCTGTGGGTGCGGCCTTGAGTCGCGAAAGGGGCGCGCAGCGCCTCCACAGGGTTGAAGCATGCCCCCGATCCCCTACTGGCGCCTCTCCAGCTTCTACCTCTTCTACTTCGCCCTGCTCGGCTCCACCGCGCCGTTCCTGGCCTTGTATTTCGACCACCTGGGCTTCACCCCGGCACGCATCGGCGAGCTGGTGGCCATCCCCATGTTGATGCGCTGCATCGCTCCCAACCTGTGGGGCTGGCTGGGCGACCGCAGCGGCCAGCGCCTGCTGATCGTGCGCCTGGGCGCGCTGGCGACACTGGCGACCTTTTCGCTGATCTTCTTCGCCAAGAGCTATGCCTGGCTGGCGATGGTCATGGCCCTGCACGCGTTCTTCTGGCATGCGGTGCTGCCGCAGTTCGAGGTGATCACCCTGGCCCACTTGCATGGCCAGACCGCGCGTTACAGCCAGGTGCGGTTATGGGGCTCGATCGGCTTCATCCTCGCGGTGGTCGGGCTTGGGCGCCTGTTCGAATGGCTGAGTCTGGACATCTACCCGGTGGCGCTGGTGGCGATCATGGCCGGGATTGTCGCCGCCAGCCTCTGGGTGCCCAACGCGCAACCCGTGGAGCAGACCGAGCGGCGCGGGGCAGGGGGCTTCCTCGCGCAGGTGCGGGCACCCGGCGTGCTGGCCTTCTATGTGTGCGTGGCCCTCATGCAGCTCAGCCACGGGCCGTACTACACTTTCCTCACCCTGCACTTGGAGCACCTGGGCTACAGCCGTGGTGCCATCGGTCTGCTGTGGGCGCTCGGAGTGGTGGCCGAGGTACTGGTGTTCATGGCCATGAGCCGGATCTTTGCCCGTTTTTCCGTACGCAAGGTGCTTCTGGCCAGCTTTGTGCTGGCCGCCTTGCGCTGGTTGCTGCTGGGCAACCTGGCGGATATCCCGGCAGTGCTGGTGTTCGCCCAGGTGTTGCACGCGGCCACGTTCGGCTGCTTCCACGCCGCGGCCATCGCCTTCGTCCAGGCCAGTTTCGGCGCCCGCCAGCAGGGCCAGGGCCAGGCGTTGTACGCGGCGCTCTCGGGCACCGGCGGCGCGTTGGGCGCCCTGTACTCGGGCTACAGCTGGAAATTGCTGGGCCCGCACTTCACCTTTGGTATGGCCAGCGTCGCGGCGCTCGCGGCAGCCGTTATCATTGCCTTCCGACTCAAAGACAGCAGGAACCACCCCTGATGAGCATCCTCAGCGTATTCGACCCGTCCAGCCCGGAACTGCCGCACAAGGTGCTGACCCACCACGACGACATCGCCGCGACCCTGGCCGAGCAGGGCGTGCGCTTCGGCCGCTGGCAGTCTGGCGCGCGACTGCGCCCGGGCAGCAGCCAGGATGAGGTGGTCGCCGCGTGCCGTGGGCCACTCGACCAGTTGATGACTGCCCATGGCAGCCGGGTGTTCGGCGTGCTTAGCCGCGATGGCGTCGACCCGAGCCAGGCTGACCTGCGCGACGAGCATGTGCATGACGGCGAGGAAGTGTTCGCGCTGATCAGCGGGCGCGTCCAGGTCAGCCTGCGCCTGGGGGATGCGGTGTACGCCGTGCTGTGCGAGAAGGATGATGTGCTGGTGGTGCCGGCCGGCATGCGCCGCTGGCTGGACCTGGGCGACACGCCGTTCTGCCTGGCCCTGTGTCTGTTCGCCAGTGACTCGGCGGTGCCGCCGCGGTTCACCGGCGATGCCACTGCCAGGCAATTTGCCGGACTCGACGAATTCTAAAGGAATTGGCTCGCGGGGCCGCCTGTGCTCACGCTGTCCTTGGGTGAGCGCAGGCGTGCCCCGCGAAGAGGGTTGCGCGATCAGCGGTAGGTCGGCAGGGCGAAGCGCTGCTGGCTCTGCAGCATCGAGATTACCGGCAGCTCGCTTGGCTGCCCGGCCAGGTCGCGGCGGATGGCGCTGATCGCCCAGGACAATTGCTCGGCACTGTGCAGTTGCGCGTAGGTCAGCACGCGGCGGGTCACCACGCCGTCGCTGGCGCGCAGGGTCAGCAGCACACCACCGTCCGGACGCGGCTGAGTGGTGACCTGGTAGGCGGCGAAAACCGAGGCGAATTTTTCCTGGATGAGGTCCATATCAACTCCTGACTGTTGTACTGGCAGACTTGAGTTGATGATTGCAGTGACCGTGCCAGCCTTTTATTTGGATAAAGTGCTTTTAAATCAATGGCTTAAATTTGTTTGCTCAAGGTTGTGCATTGCAATCTGCACGCCCGTGCATTTTGCACAGTGCATTTTGCACGGTCATGGTCTGGCCATTGTCATAGCCTGGCTCTGTGCCGCCGATAGAATCTGAACCTTGGACCGCTCGCCGTTGCCTGATGGACACTTGGCCCATTGCCAGATGCCAGGAGGTTCCCGATGTCCGATCACCAGCCCGCCACCATGACCGCCGAAGAAACCGCGGCCTTCGCCGAGGAGGTCTTCGAGCGCGCCCGCCGCGGCGACGCGACGATGCTCGGCCGCTTGCTTGACGGTGGCCTGCCCGCCGACCTGCGCAACCACAAGGGCGACACCTTGTTGATGCTGGCCAGCTACCATGGCCACCACGACGCCGTGCGGGTGCTGCTGGCCCATGGCGCCGATCCGTTGATTGCCAATGACAACGGCCAGTTGCCGATTGCCGGCGCTGCCTTCAAGGGCGATCTGGCCATGATCCGCCTGCTGCTCGAGCACGGCGTGCCGGTGGATGCCGCCGCCGCGGACGGCCGCACCGCGCTGATGCTGGCGGCGATGTTCAACCGCCTGGAGATCATCGACTACCTGCTGGCCCAGGGGGCTGATCCGGCACGGCGTGACGCGGCCGGCGCCACCGCGCTGACGGCTGCGCGCACCATGGGCGCGGTGGATGCCGCCGCACGCCTGGAGGCGAAGGCCGGCTAACCCTTCGGGGGCGTTTGCGGCTATCCTTGGCGCCTTTCACGCCAACCCGCAGGGCCCCCCATGAAAGACCAGTTGCTCGAACTCATCCGCCTCATCGGCGCCGGCTGCATGCGCGATGAGGACATCGAGCGCATCGCCGCCGAGGCCGCCCAGGCCTACGCCGACCCCGCCGCCTTCCTCGCCGCCAACCCGGACATCAACTACGACGACACCTTCCCGTTCCCGCTGGGCGAATGGGTGGTGGTCGGCAGCCTGCCCGACACCGTGCTGTTCCAGGCCGACAGCTACCAGGACCTGTTCCAGCAGATCAGCGACTCGTTCGACAAGAGCGTGCCGTTCACCCTCAAGCCCAAGCAGCTGGCGCGCACCGAGGCGCTGACCGCGCTCAACCGCATCCAGGTGCAGATGGGCGCGTTGAACAAGGAAGCCGGGGGCTACGTGCTGCTGAATTTCAGCCAGTTGCTCGATGACGAGCTGCAAATGGTGATGGTGGGGCAGAACGACCTGGCCCGTGTGCTGGAGTTGGGTGAGGCAGTCGGCATCAAGGTGGAGCCGGCGCTGGAGGCGCTGAAGGTGGCGGTGCACGTCTAAGCAACGAATTTTGCACCTTCCCCTGTAGGAGCGGCCTTGTGTCGCGAAAGGGGTGCGAAGCGCCCCGAGGATTCGTGTATCAAGCTGATATCGCCGGGGCTGCTTCGCAGCCCTTTCGCGACACAAGGCCGCTCCTACAGGGATTGCGGACGGCCGGAGGATGTGTGCCTCAACCTAACGCGGTATCAAGAAACATCATCACCGCGAACCCGCCCATCAGCCCCAGCGTCGCTGCGGTCTGGTGCCCGTTGCGGTGGGTCTCCGGAATCACCTCGTGGGACACCACGAAGATCATCGCCCCCGCCGCCAGGCCCATGCTGATCGGGTAGGCCAAGGCGAAGCCAGTGGAAATGCCCAGGCCGATCACCGCGCCCAGCGGCTCCATCAGGCCCGAGCCGATCGCCACCATCATCGCCTTGAAGTTCGAAAGCCCCGTGGCGCGCAGGGCCAGGGCCACGGCCAGGCCTTCGGGAATGTCCTGGATAGCGATGGCGCTGGTCAGCGGCAGGCCGATGTTCATGTCGCCGTTGGCGAAGCTCACACCGATGGCCATGCCCTCGGGCAGGTTGTGCAGGGTGATGGCCAGCACGAACAGCCACACCCGGTTGACCCGCTCGGCCTGCGGGCCACAAGGGCCGGTGCTTTCATGCTCGTGCGGGGTAAAGCGGTCAAGGCCCAGCATCAGCAGCACCCCGAGGCCCATGCCCAGGACCACGGTGAAGGCCGCCGCCGGGCCGTTGCCGGTGATTTCGCGGGCGGCGTCCAGGCCCGGCAGGATCAGCGAGAACGAACTGGCGGCGAGCATCATGCCGGCGGCAAAGCCCAGCATCACATCCTGGGTGCGGGCGTTGACGTCGCGCAGGATCACCGCCAGCACAGCGCCCAGGGCGGTGGCGCCGAAGCCCGACAACCCGCCGAGCAGGGCCAGGTGCAGGTTGTCGGCGTGGTCGCCGTTGACCGCGTTCCACAGGCTCGCCAGCAACAGCGCGGCGACGGCCAGCAGGCTCAGGGCCAGGCCGGCGCTGAGCCATGGCGTTTCCCGGGCCTGTTGTCGCCAGGCGCTGAGCATTGAGTCGGGAGCGACACTTTGGGTGTGGGCGGGGGGCATGTGAACCTCGGAGCAGTGAATGACAGCAGTTTATCCACTGACCTGTGCGCCGGGCCAAGGATTCCCTTCTATCGAGGCCATAGCCCGCTATGCTCTTGAACACATTTACCGTGCGGGAGCGGCGCTATGGGGTCCACCTTCAACAGCCTGGTCGGCTTGATCATCCTGGCCCTGGATATCTGGGCCATTCTCAATGTGCTCAAGAGCGGCGCCGAGGTCGGCATCAAGGTGCTGTGGATCCTGCTGATCCTGCTGCTGCCGGTGCTGGGGCTGATCATCTGGGCGATTGCCGGGCCACGGGGCAATGTGCGGATCTGAAGCCGCTCATCCCAACTGTGTAACTTTGTAAGGGCCGGCTGCTCTCGACAAAATTTTCACACTCGATTTTTGAAAATCCGCGCCGCACAATGCGGCCTTGGTCCCACCTCGCGTTCGAGGGGCCGACCACCAGGCTGTCGGCGATCTCGCCTTCCCGCAAACCGCAATCCTAGGACCTCTCCATTCATGGCTAACACGGACGCCTTGAAGCAACAGGGCGTGCGAGGCTCGTTCTCGCCGACCCTGAAATCCCACCTGGCCTACACAGTGCTCAGTGGCCTGGTGATCATGCTGATGCTCAGCCTGGTGCGCCTGGCGCTGCTGGCCTACAACAGCGACATGATCGGCGACACGCCGTACTCCACTGTCGCCGAAGGCTTCTTCAATGGCCTGCGCTTCGACCTGCGGGTGGTGGTGTACATCAGCATCCCGTTGCTGCTGGCGCTGCTCAGCCCCTGGCTGATGGCGCGCCGTGGGCTGTTCCGCTTCTGGCTGACCATCGCCTCGAGCGTGGTGATGTTCCTCGGCCTTATGGAGATGGACTTCTACCGCGAGTTCCACCAGCGCCTGAATGGCCTGGTGTTCCAGTACATCAAGGAAGACCCCAAGACCGTCATGAGCATGCTCTGGTACGGCTTCCCGGTGGTCCGTTACCTGCTGGCCTGGCTGGTCGGCACCTGGCTGCTGAGCTTGCTGTTCAAGGGCATTGATCGCCTGACCCGTGGCGAGCAAAGCGTCCAGCCCGCCGGCAGCCGCAATGTCGCGCCATGGTATGGCCGCCTGGCGGTGTTCATGGTCGTGCTGCTGGTGGCCGTGGTCGCCGCACGTGGCACCCTGCGCCAGGGCCCGCCAATGCGCTGGGGCGATGCCTTCACCACCGACTCGAACTTCGTCAACCAGCTGGGCCTGAACGGTACGCTGACCCTGATCGACGCCGCCAAGAGCCGCTTCGGCGAGGACCGCGCCAACATCTGGAAGCCGGTACTCGACCAGCCGCTGGCCACCCAGACCGTGCGCGAGCAACTGCTGACTGCCAACGACACCCTGGTCGATGCCGACGAAGCACCGATCCGTCGTGACTTCCTGCCGCCGCAGAAGAACACCCTGGCGGTCAAGAACGTCGTGGTCATCCTCATGGAAAGCTTCGCCGGCCACTCGGTGGGCGCCCTGGGCAGCCCGAACAATATCACCCCGTACTTCGACAAGCTGGCCAAGGAGGGGCTGCTGTTCGACCGCTTCTTCTCCAACGGCACCCATACCCACCAGGGCATGTTCGCCACCATGGCCTGCTTCCCCAACCTGCCGGGCTTCGAATACCTGATGCAAACCCCCGAAGGCGGCCACAAGCTGTCCGGCCTGCCGGCGTTGCTCAGTGCCCGTGACTATGACGATGTCTACGTCTACAACGGCGACTTTGCCTGGGACAACCAGTCCGGGTTCTTCGGCAACCAGGGCATGACCACCTTCATCGGCCGCAACGACTTCGTCAATCCGGTGTTCTCCGACCCGACCTGGGGCGTGTCCGACCAGGACATGTTCGACCGTGGTAACGAGGAACTGGCCAAACATGACGGCAAGAAGCCGATCTACGCGCTGCTGCAGACCCTCTCCAACCACACGCCGTACGCCTTGCCCAAGGACCTGCCGGTGGAGAAGGTCACCGGGCAAGGGCGCCTGGACGAGCACCTGACCGCCATGCGCTATTCCGACTGGGCGCTGGGCCAGTTCTTCGAGAAGGCCCGCAAGGAGCCGTATTTCAAGGACACACTGTTCGTCATCGTCGGCGACCACGGCTTCGGCAACCACCAGCAGGTCACCGAGCTGGACCTGGGCCGCTTCAACGTGCCGTTGCTGCTGATCGCCCCGGGTATCCAGGAGAAGTTCGGCGCGGTCAACCACACCGTGGGCACCCAGGTCGACATCGTGCCGACCATCATGGGCCGCCTGGGTGGCCAGGCCCGTCACCAGTGCTGGGGCCGCGACCTGCTCAACCTGCCTGAGGGCGACCAGGGCGTGGGCATGATCAAGCCGTCGGGCAGTGAGCAGATCGTTGGCCTGGTGCAGGGCGACCGCATCCTCATCGAGTCCAAGGACATGACCCCGCGGATGTACCGTTATCAGTTGGGGAGCGAGTTCAAGGCCGAACTCATCGAAAGCCCGGACCAGCCGGAAATGCTGAAGAAACTCGAGGCCTATATCCAGACCGCGACCAAGAGCCTGCTGGACAACACCGCCGGTGTCGTCCACGGCACGCCGAAGTAAGGTCGCCGCCTGCCTCATGAAGCCCGCCCTGAACCGGCGGGCTTTTTTCATGCGGTTTCATCTACGTGGCTGAACATTCATTCCGGCGCGATGGTCAAGTGAGTACGCCGTTCCATTCACCGTTGCGCCAGCGAGGGTCGATCGATGAAAGCATGGGAAGTCAGCTTTGCCGACCAGAAGGGCGAGCCGCAGACGCTGCTGCTCAATGCCGAGCAATGCCCCAGCGAGGAGGATGCCGCCCGGGCGATCCGCTCGCGGCTGTTTCCGCTCATGGACGAACTGGACCTCAACGACTTCCAGGACCGTAGCTTTTCCCCCACGGCACGTTGGCTCAAGGAACAGAGCGGCGTGACCATCACCACCATTCGCGAAGCGCCCTGAACCGGGTGTCTCTGGCGTAGCGCCCACGCAGGCGCTACGCTCAAGTCAGGCGCCGGCCTTCTCTGCGGGCCGCCGCCGTTTTCATCGCGTCTTGCAATCCGCTCGTATTGTCAGGCATTCCTTGTGTGCCAGGCAGGTGCGTTGTGCACGGAAAGTCTATCCATTGCTTTGCAGGAGGACGTTTCATGAGCAGCCAGAACGACGACATCAGCAGCAGTGTCCTGCGCCAGATGAAAGCTGGCGGTTTCGATTTCACCCGCATCCACCCCATCGAGTTCTATGCCGTGTTCCCCAGCGAGGCCGGTGCCCGCAGGGCGGCGGGGCAATTTCGTGGCGAATCGCTCAACGCCCAGGTGAGCGAGCGCGACGACGGTGCCTGGCACCTGGAACTGAGCAAGGTGATGTACGCCACCCATGGCGGCATCGGCGCCTTCGAGCAGGCCTTCGAACGGGTCGTGTCACCCTATGGCGGAGAAGTCGAGGGCTGGGGCGTCAAGCAGGAAAGGCCGATCGCCTAGGCCCTGCGAGGCCATTAGTGCGCTTTGCGCCCCGCCATATGCTTCAGGTACGCCAGCACGGCATCGAGCGCCGGCTCATCCAGCACCTGGCTGGAAAACCCGGGCATCTTCGCCTGTGGCCAGCGCCGCAGGCTCTGCGGGTCGCGAATGTACTGGCGCAGGAAGGCCGGCTGGAAATACTCGGTGGGGTTGTGCGGCAGGTTCAGGTCCGGGCCCAGGTGCGCGTCGCCGGCGCCATTGAGGCGATGGCAGGCCAGGCAGTTCTGCTGAAACAGGGCAAAACCCTGGCGCACCGGGTCGTTCTCGGCCAGGGCCGGGTCGGGCAGCAGGGCGGGGAAGCGTGTCTCGACCGGGGGCAGGCGGCGGATGCTGGCGATCTGATACGGCCATTGTTCCGGGCGAATACCACTGGCCTGCGGTTGGGTCCATACCAGGTAGAACGGCCCTGCGCCTGGCTTGCCTTTGCTCAGCGCGGGCCAAGGGTGGCTGGGGTCCTCGATGGCCAGCCAGGCTTGCGCGGGGCCTGCCTGCAACAGCGGCCCGGCGGGCATCTCGGCGGCGAAGCCATCGAGGGCCACGGCCTGCAGGTGATCGCTCGGGATTACGCCCGGCAGCAGCACCGCCAGAGGCACGGCGCGGTAATGCAAGGTGCGCTTGTAGGCCACGTCCTGTTCGATGGTGATATCCCGCGCCTGCGGATGGGCAAGTAGCTGTTCACTGCTCCAGTGCCGGCTATCCCCACCCAGTTCCAGCGTCAGCTGTGCCGCTGGCGATGTCGGGGCGAGTAGCAGGCAGAACAGGGCAAGACACAGGCGCATGGGCGATCTCCAACCATCAAGGTCGGCAGAGTACCTGCGCGCAATCGGAAAATGCCACTGCCGCGTTCAGCCGAAGAGCCGGGTGAGGTTCGGCAGGATCAGCAGCAGCGTCGTGGCGAAGAGTATGAGGCCGGCTTGGCGTACCTTGGATTGTCTGAACATGGCGGACCGCCTTCTTGTTGTTATTCCTGAATAACCCTTGGCTTCCTTGTCTAGCGTCGGGTCGATCGCAGCGGCGTGATGGCACGCCGTTCCTGCTTGCCGCGTATATCTGGATATACAACCAACAGTAGGGCCCGCGTCATCCCTGATTCAGAACCCTTTGTTCTAAGATTTATCATGTCGATTCCTCATGGCTTTAAGGCCACTGGCCACCCCGCTGGCACGCTCAGGCTAGACGAGTGCGCGGCAGGGGTTACGAAGGGTTACAGGGCCTACCGTTCGTCCGGATATCCTACTTGCTTGTACGGCCCTTTCGCGTCAGTCTCTACAGCAAATCCCACCCACATGTCGTTCAGGACTACCCCTATGTCGTTACGCATCTGCATCCTTGAAACCGATGTCCTGCGACCGGAGTTGATCGCGCAGTACCAGGGCTACGGCAGGATGTTCGAGCAGCTGTTTTCGCGTCAGCCGATCGCGGCCGAATTCGATGTGTACAACGTGATGAATGGCGACTACCCCCCGGACGGCGAACGCTTCGATGCCTACCTGGTGACCGGCAGCAAGGCCGACTCGTTCGGCGACGATCCCTGGATCCAGACGCTCAAGGCCTACCTGCTCAAGCTCTACGAACGTGGCGAGAAACTGCTGGGCGTGTGTTTCGGCCACCAGTTGCTGGCGCTGACCCTCGGCGGCAAGGCCGAGCGCGCCGACAAGGGTTGGGGGGTGGGCGTGCACCGTTACAGCCTGGCGGCCCATGCGCCGTGGATGGACCCGCAGGTATCCGAGCTGACCCTGCTGATCAGCCACCAGGACCAGGTCACCGAGCTGCCCGAAGGGGCCACGGTCATCGCCTCGAGCGACTTCTGCCCGAACGCCGCCTACCACATCCGTGACCAGGTGCTGTGCTTCCAGGGACACCCGGAGTTCGTCCACGACTACTCCCGGGCATTGCTCGACGCGCGGCAGGCGTCGCTGGGCAATGAAGTCTATGAGAAGGCGGTGGCCAGCCTGGCCACCGAACACCAGGGGGATCTGGTGGGCGAATGGATGCTGCGTTTCGTCCAGCAGCCCGGCCGCCGCGCGATCTGAGAGGCGCATCGACCTCAATCGCGGGTTCCCCCGCGATTGGCGTTACAGCCAGCCCGAACGCTTGAAGCTGTAGTACAACCCCGAACAGCCCAGGGCGATCACCCCCAGCACGCCGAAGTAACCATAGTGCCAGGCCAGCTCCGGCATGTTCTCGAAGTTCATCCCGTAGATCCCGGCGACCGCCGTGGGAAACGCCAGGATCGCCGCCCAGGCGGCGAACTTGCGCTGGGTGATGCTTTGCCGTGACGACTCCAGCAGCATGCCGATCTCGATGGTCTGGCTGGCGATGTCGCGGATCCCGGCCAGGTCCTCCATCTGCCGCGTGACATGGATCTGCACGTCGCGAAAGTACGGGCGCATGTTCTTGTCGATGAACGGAAAGCTCAGGCGCTGCAGTTCTTCGCTGATCTCCACCATCGGCGCCACGTAGCGGCGCAGGCGCAGGATGTCGCGGCGCAGGCTGTGCAGGCGCTGGATGTCTTCTTCCTTGAGTGAATTGCCGAGCACGCTCTGTTCCAGCTCCTCGATCTCGCCGTGGATGGCCTCGCTCACCGGTTGGTAGTTTTCGGTGACGAAATCCAGCAGTGCGTAGAGCACGAAGTCCTCGCCGTGTTCGAGCAGCAGCGGGCGCGCTTCGCAGCGCTGGCGCACCAGGGCATAGGACTTCGAGTGACCGTTGCGGCAGGTGATGATGTAGCCGTTGCCGGCGAAGATATGGGTCTCGATGAACTCGAGCTTTCCTTCGTGGCGTACCGGCGAGTAGGTAACGATGAACAGCGCGTCGCCGAAGGTCTCGAGTTTTGGCCGGCTATGTTTCTCCAGGGCGTCTTCGATGGCCAGCTCATGCAGGCCGAACTGGCGCTGCAGGTTGGCCAGTTCCTCTGCATTGGGCTCTTCCAGGCCGATCCAGACGAAGTGTCCGGGCTTGCGCGCCCATTCGGCGCCCTCGTCAAGGCTGATGTTGGTGACCTTCCTGCCGGCGCTGTACACCGCCGATGCGACGACTCGACCCATGGTTGTCCGCTTATCCGATTGAACACGCTACACAGCTTGGGCTGTGTAGCGGTGCGGGGCAAGTCCGCACGCAGGTCAGGGCGTGGTGACTTCGCTTTCCATATGGTCGATGCAGTGTTGCATCTGGCTGCGGCATTGCTCGATCAGTGCGGGCAAGTCCTGCTGGGTCAGGCCCGCGGTGGCGATCGGTGCCAGCGAGCGGATGATCACGGTGCGCTGGCGCCAGCTGTTCAGGCGCAGGCGCTGGGTGTAGCGGCTGACGCACACCGGCACGATCGGCACACCGGCCTCGATGGCCATGTGGAAAGCGCCCTTCTTGAACGCCAGCAATTGCTCGCCGGGGTTGCGCGTGCCTTCCGGGAAGATCCAGATCGAGGTGTCGTCGCGCAGGGTCCGGGTGGTGGTCTGCATGGCCTTGCGCGCCTGGTAGGCGTTCTTGCGGTCGACCAGCACATTGCCGCCCAACCAGAACAGCTGGCCGAACAGCGGAATCCAGCCCAGGCTCTTCTTGCCGATGGCCACGGTGCGGCGCGGCACGACCTGGCCGAGGATGAACAGGTCATAGTTGGACTGGTGGTTGGCGATGATCACGCAGCCGGGGGGCTGGTCCCACAACGGACCGACCTCGGCCTTGACCTTGATGCGCATGAGCCAGGCGGCCGGCACGCTGTACAGGCGGGCGAACAGGCGGCTGTTGTCGGGATTGAACGGGCGCAGCAGGCCGATCACCAGACCGACGACACCCACGAGCAGGAAGTGCAGCGCCAACAGGAGCATGCGAAGCATAAAAAGCATGGTACGACTCACACCGGACAGTCGCGGCGCAGTGTACGGGTGTGCACTGTCAGGGGCAAACGTTGCTATGGCGTATGGGGCTTTGACCTCGTGGGAGCGGGCTTGCCCCGCGATGCGATCGCCAGGCGGATACCATCGCGGGGCAAGCCCGCTCCCACAAAGCGTACTTAGAAAAGCCTGTGGACGGGATCAGCCCAGGTGGTTCTGGTCCGCCAGGATCGCCTCGTCCAGCGCTTCCAGCAGTGCCTTGCGCACTTTCAGCTTGGTGTTCTTGTGCGCCAGCATGTTCAGCTTCTTCAGTTCGCGGGCCGCGGCCAGGGCGGTTTCCTGCAACTGCTCGGCGGGCACCACCTTGTCGAGGAAGCCGGCTTCACGGGCGCCCTGTGGGTCGAAGATCTCGGCGTTGTTCACTGAACGCTGGAACGCCGCGCGGCCCAGACGGTCGCGGGCCAGTTCGATACCGGCATGGTGCATGGTCATGCCGATCTGCACTTCGTTCAGGCAGATCTTGTAGGGGCCTTCGACCCCGATGCGGTAGTCACCCGACAGCAGCAGGAAAGCGCCCTTGGCCACGGCATTGCCGGGGCAGGCGACGATCACCGGGAACGGGTGCGACAGCAGGCGGCGGGCCAGGGTGGAGCCGGCGGTGACCAGGCCGACGGCCTCCTTGGGGCCGGCGGTCATCACCTTGAGGTCGTAGCCGCCGGAGAGAATGCCCGGCTGGCCGGTGATGATCACCACCGCGCGCTCCTCGACGGCGCGGTCGAGCGCGGCGTTGAAGGCTTTGATGACGTCCGGGGAGATGGCGTTGACCTTGCCGTTGTTCAGGGTCAGGGTGGCGATGCCGTCTTCGGCATGGTAGGTAATCAGCTCGCTCATGGCAGAGTCCTTTGGATGGCGTGGCGATGACGTTACCCAGCGGCACCGGTCAGGTAAAGCGCCAAGACTGACTGGTCAGTCAGCGCTGTGTCCTTGCGCCCTGTAGCCTCGGGGCAGCGGCGCAAGGTGCGGGAAAAGCGCTGGGCACAATGGCAGCATTGCCCTGATTGGCCCGGTTTTTTGGTCGGTTGGCTTAAGCGCATGAAAATTCTGAAAAAAATGCTTGCCAAAGGAAAAGGCTTCTACTAAATTAGCGCGCCTCGACAGGCTGAATAGCTTGAAGAGAAACGGTGAAGTGTCCGAGTGGTCGAAGGAGCACGCCTGGAAAGTGTGTATACGAGAAATCGTATCAAGGGTTCAAATCCCTTCTTCACCGCCACATTCTGCGAAAAGCCCCCGAATCGAAAGGTTCGGGGGCTTTTTGTTTATTACGGCATGGTTTGTGGCTGCGCAGGCCTGGGCAGGCTTGCGCAGCAGTCAGTGGTCGGATTTAGCCGTGGGGCCGGCGCTCGGCAAATGCCCGAAATTCCCGGTCGCTTGCCCAGAGCTTGTCTATCTCGGCCTTTCGCTTTGTCGAAGGCGTGGCTTTCAGTGCTTCAAGCGCTTTGCCCCAAAATACGTAGCGGGTCGCATTCAGGTAGGCGCAATCGTTCGGGTTGCGGCCTAGCAGGTAATAGCGGCCAGCCTTGCGCAGTTCTCGGCTCAGGCCAATCAGTCTGAATCTGTTGCCCAGCCTGTGCTTGAGGCTCGGGGGTGGTATGTGGCTGGGCACTCCCCGCGATACCTCGACCAGTGCGCGGCTGAACTGCTCATCGAAACGCTGGAAGAACAGCCCCACCATGGCGTGGTAATAGGACTTCTGTGAATAGTAGTGATGCACGCAGTCGCGGGCCTCGACCACCTGCTTGTCGCCCAGCATGAAGGAAACGGCGATCTGCTCCATGGTGTGCAGTTGCGTATGCAAGTGTGCCCATTGATCGATCAGGGCGATCGCTTCGTCCAGCAGTCCGGTGTGCCGGCGAGTCATTCCGCAGATACCGCTGTTGTAGAGACGCAGCGAAGGGCTGGGGGAACGTTTGCTCGCCGCCAGTTCCGCGACCAGCCCGGTGTAGTCGTCGCGCTGCGACGCGTGCTGCCAGCAGAACTCGTACTGGTCCATGAGGAAGTGCTCATCGCTGACGCGGTCGAAGAGCAGTGCCGGATCTTTCACGAAGATGGTGTCGGTATCGACGAAGATGGTCTTTTCGGCGAGCTCCATGCCCCGACGAATCGCCATGGCCTTGCGTCGGTGAACGTAACCGGCCGGTCCCATCCAGTCCGCCAATGTCGCCTCGTCCAGAAATTGCGTATGAACCGGCCAGCCTGCAAAGGCCTCGGGATGGTCGGTGAACACGCTAATGCTGAAACTCTCGCGATCGGCTTGGTGGCGCAGGGCGGAGAGGATGCTGAACTTTGCTTCGTGCAGGTAAGCGGTTTTCTTTCCGTACAGAAGGTACAACAGATGATTCGACTGCATAAAAACTGAATTCCAATATCCCTATCCGGCTCTGCGCCTACCGGGTGGCATAATGCCATATGCGTGTTGAAGCCTCCAAACGGCTTTCAACTGGTGTGGTGACGATTGTGTCGCAGGGGGGAGCGGCACGGTGAGAGGCCTGCGCGCCGTTCGACCGCGAACGGGGGATTATGTTTGCCGCTCGCCCGCCGCAGCGCTCAAAAACTGACACTGGCCGACAGCCGGGCGGTTCGCGGCGCTCCCTGGAACAGATAGTTGTCGCCCAGGTAGTCGCCCACATCACGCCAGTAGCGCTTGTCGAAGACGTTGTCCACGGTCAGGCGCAGTACCGTGTCGTAGCCGCCGATAGTTGTGCGGTAGCGGCTGCCGATGTCGAACACGGTATAGCCGCCGACTTCGACATCACCGGTGTGGTCGGCGTACTTGCTGGCGCTGTAGCGGGCGCCGCCGAGCAGGGCCAGGCCGGGGACGGGCAGGGCGTAGTCGGCCTGCAGTGCCGCGCGCAGGCGCGGGACGTTGATCGCCTGGTGGCCTTCGTAGGCGTCGGTGTCGCTGTTCTGCACGCGGGCGCGGATTGCCGCCGCACTGGCCTGGATCTGCAGGTTGGAGGTCACCCAGCCACTGGCGCCGAGTTCGAGGCCGGTGTTCTTCTGCTGGCCCGACTGCACGTAGGTCGGCGTTGGGGTGACGTCGGGGCGGGCATATTGGTAGGCCTGGCGGATCTGGAACAGCGCCGCGCTGAAGCTCATGCCCTGCCAGTCGCGCTTGATGCCGATTTCGAGCTGGCGCGACAGGGTGGGGGCGAGGATCTCGGCGGCGTTGCTGGCGAACCAGGGCGCAGTGCCGCCTGCGGAAAGGCCATTCGAATAGCTGGCATAGAGCGTGGTATCGGGCTGCGGCTTGTAGATCAGTGCCGCATTGGGCAGCAACTGGTACTGTTGGGTATGCCGTCCGGCGACACCGTTCTCATTCCAGGTCTTCTCGTCCAGCCGGACCTCCCGGGCCCCGATCACGGTCTGCCAGTGTTCGTCGAAGGTGATGCGGTCGCTGAAGAACAGGCCGTATTGGCGGCTGTCGAGGCGACGTTCGCTGGCGCCGATCGGTTTGCCGGAGGGCGCGTAGGCTGGCGCATTCGCGTTGATATTGCCGCTGCCGATCCATTCGTTGTAATACGGCCGCTGATCCAGCGTACGGCGTTGCGCGCTGGTGCCCAGGGTCAGCTCATGGCTTACACCCAAGGCGTCGAAACGCCCGTCGAGCGTGGCCTGCGCTTCGTCGGTCCGTCGCGTGTCGTCGGGACTGCGGAAATCGTAGATGTCGTAGTCGCCGTTGCTGCCGAAGAAGGCGCCCTCACTCGAGCCCCAGGCAAACGCACTGTAGTCGTCGATCACCACCTTGCTGCGCGAAGCGCTCAGGGTGCCGTTCCAGTTGTCGTTGAACTGGTACTTGAAGCGCCCGCCCAGGTTCAGCGAGTCGTTCTGCACCGGCTTGGCCCAGGACTGCCAGGCCAGGTGATCCTTGGGGGCGATGTCGTGGGGCAGTTGGCTGCCGCCGAGCAGTTGATACCCCGGAACCGAATATTGCTCGCGGTGCTGGTATTCGGCGTCCAGTTCCAGCACGGCATTTGGGTTGATCTGCCAGTCGAGCGCCAGGGAGGCGAAATCCCGCTTGCCGTCGGCGTGGTCGACATAGGAACGGATGTCCTCGTGGGCCAGATTCACCCGCAGGCCGAACTGGCGCTCGGCGCCGAACCAGCCGCCCAGGTCGGTGGCCAGGTAGCGTTCGCCCTGTTCATTGCTCGAGACCGTTACCGTGCGCACGTCCTCGGCCCGCTTGGTCACATAGTTGACCAGTCCTCCGGGCTCCGACACGCCGCTCTGCAACCCCGACAGCCCCTTGAGCAACTCCACCTGCTGCTTGTTCTCCAGTGCCACGTTCTGCTCGCCGGCGATCGTCTGGCCGTTGATCCGATAACTGCTGGCAGCGTTGAGCTCGAAGCCGCGCACGTTGAAGTTCTCGTAGTAGCCGATGGGCGCGTAGCTTTCGCCCACCGAGGCATCGCTTTGCAGCACCTCGCTCAGCTTGCGCACCTGGCGGTCGTCCAGCAGCTGGCGGCTGAACACGCTGACCGAGGCCGGGGTGTCGAGCAGCGGCGCGCTGTGCAGGCCGCCGACCTGGGCTTCGCGTGCCTGGTAGCTGGTGTCGTCCTGAACCTCAAAGATGTGCACCGGGGCGAGGGTCACGCTGTCCTCGGCCAGGCCCTGGCCACTGTGCAGGGCAAGGCCCAGGCCGAGCAGGCCAAGGGGCAGGCGGGGGCGAAGCGGGGTCATGCAAGGCTCCTTGAAAGAGGACGCGCCGTTATCGCTCGGCAGCTGTCGGGCAGGCAAAAGGGCGCCATGGTAGCAGGCTGCCGGGCAATCTTTCAGGGGCAGAGGATGGGGAGGCCGGAGGCGATTGCGATGCAGGCGCTATCGCGGATCGAGCCCGCTCCCACAGTCCCGCATCAGTCTTCGGGCATGCGCATCTGCTGTGGGGGCCGGCTTGCCGACGATGACGCCAGTACAGTCAATACGAGCTAAGTCGCTGTCGATTCAAGCCGCCGCCGGCCGCTGGTGCCGGCGCCAGCTGTCGTCGATCTTCGACCAGGTCTTGCCGTCGGTGATGGCCAGCAGCTTGCGGCCATCCTTGAAGGTGGCGAGGAAGGTGACTTCCTCCTCCTTGCCGCCCAGCAGCAGACCGGCCAGCAGGCCGACCGGGCCGGCCACCAGGGCGCCGGCCACGCCCCAGCCAAGGGCGCTACCGAGGCTACGGGTCGATTCGAGGTTGGCCAGCTTCAGATCCTCGATCCGCGCCAGCGAAATGCGCTCGCCGGGCGAGGGGCTGCGCGGGGTCTTGAGTGTGAGCGCTCCATTGCGATACTCGCCTTCACCTTGCAAGAAATCGCCGGATTGCACCGTGAGTCTTGTCATTGTGTCGTCCTGTCAGGAAGGGGTCGTTGACCAACGCCTACTGAGCGCTTGCCACGCCGGCAAGTCAACGAGCAGGCGACGGAGGGTCGTGTGGCGGGTTGTCGCGCAGTAAAGCGCATAGACGAGCGAGCGGCGGCGCTCAACAAGTGAAAGTCGCATTTTCGAAAGTAAACTTCGAACCGTTGTCTATAACTGCCATGGGTCATGACTGTAACTAATGCTTATCGCTGGCGCCGTTGATCCATCGCAGTTTGCGCAAATTAGTGCGGCACAGTTAATTTTCGAAAACGAAAAAATGGCGTCAAAAAACGCTGGACATTAAGTTTCAATGTGTGTCAGTTTTTTTGCGCCTCATAAAGGCGAGTGACAGGAAGTTCTCGCCCGGTGGGAGAACCCTGTCGGACATCAACTGCTTTTTTGTACACAAGGAAGTAATCTGCATGTCGAAAGTCAAAGAAAACGCCATTGTTTCCGCCGTTTCCGCACTGCAACCGAAGGGGCCAAGTTCGTCCTTCGGCCTGATCGACAGCTTTGCCCACCAGTACGACCGCGGCGGCGCGAACATCAATGGCAAGAAGTCCTTCACGGCCGACCAGGCCGCCGATCACATCCTGCGTGACGGCGCTGCCTGGAAAGACCTGAACAAGGACGGCACGATCAGCCTCACCTACACCTTCCTGACCAAGGCACCTTCGGACTTCTACAGCCGCGGACTGGGCTCCTTCAGCCAGTTCAGCGACCTGCAGAAGCAACAGGCCAAGCTGTCCATGCAGTCCTGGGCTGACGTGGCCAAGGTCACCTTCACCGAGGCGGCATCGGGCGGCGACGGTCACATGACCTTCGGCAACTTCAGCGCCAGCAACGGCGGCGCAGCATTCGCCTACCTGCCGTTCGACGGGCCTGGCTCGCACAAAGGGGAGTCCTGGTACCTGATCAACAGCGGCTACCAGGTCAACATCAACCCGGGTACCGGTAACTACGGTCGTCAGACCCTGACCCACGAGATCGGCCACGTACTGGGCCTGTCCCACCCCGGCGACTACAACGCCGGCGAGGGTAACCCGACCTACCGTGACGCCGACTATGCCCAGGATACCCGTGGCTACAGCGTCATGAGCTACTGGAGCGAGAGCAACAACGGGCAGAATTTCATCAAGGGCGGCGGTCAGTACTACGCCTCGGCCCCGTTGATGGACGACATCCTGGCGATCCAGAAGCTCTATGGCGCCAACTACGCCACCCGTGCCAGCGACACCACCTACGGCTTCAACTCCACCGCTGATCGCGACTTCTACTCGGCCACCTCGGCCTCGTCGAAGCTGGTGTTCTCGGTGTGGGACGGTGGCGGCAACGACACCTTCGACTTCTCCGGGTTCACCCAGAACCAGAAGATCAACCTCAACGAAGCATCGTTCTCCGACGTCGGCGGCATGGTCGGCAACGTCTCCATCGCCAAGGGCGTGACCATCGAAAACGCCATCGGCGGCTCGGGCAACGACCTGCTGATCGGCAACGCGCTGGCCAACGTGCTCAAGGGTGGTGCCGGCAACGACATCATCTACGGCGGCGGCGGTGCCGACCAGCTGTGGGGCGGCAGCGGCTCGGACACCTTCGTGTTCGCGGCCGTCAGCGACTCCACCAAGGCGGCGCCGGATCGCATCATGGACTTCACTTCGGGCGTGGACAAGATCGACCTGTCGGCCATCTCCGCGTTCGCCGTGAACAAGCTGCCGCTGCAGTTCGTCAACGCCTTTACCGGTCATGCCGGCGAGGCGCTGCTGACCTACGACCAGGCCACCAACCTGGGCAGCCTGGCCATCGACTTCACCGGAAACAGCTCGGCTGACTTCCTGGTGACCACCGTTGGCCAGGCCGCTGTCACCGACATCGTGGTCTGATGCAACAGGGGGTGGCGCCTGCGCGTCGCCCCTTTTTGCCGGTGAGGCGAACCAATGAAAGCAAACTTGAGAACGATCGCGCTGGCCGCGATCCCCATGGTGTCGATGACCGAGGTAGTCATGGCGAGCAGCCTGTTACTCCCCAACGCCGCGCAACTGGCCGGCCGTTGGCAGCTTTACCCCGAACAGCAGCAGGCCCAGGCTTGCGACCTGCGTCTTGGCGCCACGGAAGGCGAAATCGAAGGTGATCTGGAGTGTGCCAAGGGGCTGATAGGCCTGCGCCCCGGCAGTTGGCTGGTGACCCCCGACACCCTGGCCCTGGTGGGCGGTGACGGCAGCAGCGTGGTGCACTTCAGTCGCGAAGGCGCCCAGCGTTACGCCTGGACCACCCCGGACGGCAAGCAACTGGTGCTTGAGCGCCTCGACAAATAATCCCAGCCTGGAACTAGAAAGTTCCAGTTGAGCCAGGGCGAAACATGAAACTACCGAGCAAAAAGCCCGGGACGCCTTTGTGGGCGGCACTCGGCGAACATAAGTCGACCTTGATCAGCGTGGGCTGTTTCACGGCATTGATAAACTTGCTCATGCTGGTGCCGTCGATCTATATGCTTCAAGTGTACGACCGTGTACTGAGTTCGCAGAACACCACAACTTTGTGGGTGTTGACGCTGATGGTGGTCGGTTTCTTCGTTTATATAGGCGGGCTTGAAGCAATCCGCAGTTTCATTGTCATCCGCGTGGGCAACCAGTTGGAGAAAAGTTTCAACTTGAAGGTCTACCGCGCGGCCTTCGAGCGCAATTTGCGCCAGCGTGACGGCGCCGCCGGGCAGGCCCTGGGCGATCTGACCCAGCTGCGCCAGTTCATTACCGGCCCCGCGCTGTTCGCCTTCTTCGATGCGCCCTGGTTTCCCATCTACCTGGCAGTGATCTTCGCCTTCAACGTCTGGCTGGGGGTGATGGCCACGGTCGGCGCGCTGTTGCTGATCGCCCTGGCGATCCTCAACGAACGCCTCACCCACGCCACCCTGGCCGAGGCCAGTGGCTTCCAGCAGCAGTCGACGCAACTGGCCGGCAGCCAGCTGCAAAGCGCCGAGAGCATCCAGGCCATGGGCATGCTCGGCGCCTTGCGCCAGCGCTGGTACACCTTGCACGGGCGCTTCCTCGACCTGCAGAACAAGGCCAGCGACACCTCGGCGGTGATCACCGCCACCAGCAAGGGCCTGCGCCTGTGCCTGCAATCGCTGGTGCTGGGGCTGGGCGCACTGCTGGTGATCGAGGGGCAGATGACCCCGGGCATGATGATCGCCGGTTCCATCCTGATGGGCCGTGTGCTCGCCCCGATCGACCAGCTGATCGCGGTATGGAAGCAGTGGAGTGGCGCGCAGCTGGCCTACCAGCGCCTGGACGTCCTGCTGCGCGAGCACCCCGAGCCGCCGACGCCGATGCCGCTGCCGGTGCCCACCGGGCAACTGGCCGTGGAGCAGGTCAGCGCCGGCCCGCCTGGGCGCAACCTGGCCACCCTGCAGCAGGTGAACTTCGCCCTGGCGCCGGGTGAATTGCTCGGCGTGCTGGGCGCTTCGGGCTCGGGCAAGTCGACCCTGGCCAAGGTGCTGGTCGGTGTGTGGCCGACCATCAGCGGCCATGTGCGCCTCGACGGCGCCGAGCTCAGCCAGTGGGATCGCGATGCCTTGGGCCCGCATATCGGCTACCTGCCGCAGAACATCGAACTGTTGCGCGGCAGCATCGCCGAGAACATCGCCCGCTTCGGCGAGCTGGACGGCGTCAAGGTGGTCGAGGCGGCCCGCCTGGCGGGCGTGCATGATCTGATCCTGCGCTTGCCCCAGGGCTACGACACACGCCTGGGCGAGGAGGGGGTCGACCTTTCCGGTGGTCAGAAGCAGCGTATCGCCCTGGCCCGCGCCCTGTACGGCGATGCTCGGTTGATCGTGCTCGATGAACCCAACTCCAACCTCGACAGCCACGGCGAGGCCGCGCTCGCCAGTGCCATTGTCCAGCTCAAGGCCCAGGGCCGCACCGTGGTGCTGGTGACCCACCGCAGCGCGGCGCTGGCACAAGCCGACAAGCTGCTGGTAATGAACGAAGGGCGCATGCAGGGCTTCGGCCCGGCCCGCGACATCCTCCATGCCATGGGCCAGGCCCCGGCGCAACGCCCGCTGCAAGCCGGAGGTGGCGCATGAGCCAGCACACCCGTGACGCACGTTTCCATGTTCGCCTGGGGTGGCTGCTGACCCTGGTCGGTTTCGGCGGTTTCATGGCCTGGGCCAGTCTCGCCCCGCTCGACCAGGGCGTGCCGGTGCAGGGCACCGTGGTGGTGTCGGGCAAGCGCAAGGCGGTGCAGTCGATGGCCGCCGGCGTGGTCAGCCGCATTCTGGTCAGCGAAGGCCAGCTGGTGCGCCAGGGCGAGCCGCTGTTCCGCCTCGACCGCACCCAGGTGCAGGCCGATGTCGATGCGCTGCAGGCCCAGTACCGCATGACCCGCGCCGCCTTGGCGCGCTGGCAGAGCGAGCGCGACAACCTGGGGCAGGTGCAGTTTCCCGCTGAGTTGCTGGAAGATTCCGATGCCCGCCTGGCGTTGATTGTTGAAGGCCAGCGCCAGCTGTTCGACAGCCGCCGCCAGGCCCAGGCCCGCGAGCAGGGCGCCTTGGCCGCCAGCATTGACGGCTCCCAGGCCCAGCTGACCGGCATGCGCCGCGCGCGCAGCGACCTGCAGGCACAGGCCGATTCGTTGCGCGAGCAGCTCGACAGCCTGCGCCCGTTGGCCGGCGACGGCTATATCCCGCGCAACCGTGTGCTCGAGTACCAGCGCCAGCTGTCGCAGGTGCAGCGCGACCTGGCGCAGAACGCCGGCGAGAGCGCGCGCCTGGAGCAGGTGATCGTCGAGGCCCGGCTCAATCTGCAGCAGCGCCGTGAGGAGTATCAGAAAGAAGTGCGCACCCAGCTTGCCGAAGCCCAGGTCAAGGCCGCGACCCTGGAGCAGCAGCTCAATTCCGCGCACTTCGAGTTGCAGCACAGTGAGATCCTGGCGCCGGCGGACGGCGTGGCGGTCAACCTCGGCGTGCATACCGAGGGCGCCGTGGTGCGGGCTGGCGACACCCTGCTGGAAATCGTGCCCCAGGGCACCGCGCTGGAAGTCGAAGGGCGCCTGCCGGTGAACCTGGTGGACAAGGTAGCGCCGCAGCTGCCGGTGGACATCCTGTTCACCGCGTTCAACCAGAACCGCACGCCACGGGTGACCGGGGAGGTGGCGCTGGTGTCGGCCGACCAGCTGATCGACGAGCGCAGCGGCCAGCCGTACTACGTGCTGCGCAGCACCGTCAGCGAAGAAGCGCTGGCGCGTCTGCAGGGACTGGCGATCCGCCCGGGCATGCCCGCCGAGCTGTTCGTGCGCACCGGCGAGCGCTCGCTGCTCAACTACCTGTTCAAACCCCTGCTCGACCGTGCAGGCACCGCCTTGACCGAACAATAAGGACCGCCCAGTGAAGAAGTTCCCACTGATCGGGCTGCTGCTGGCCTGTGTCTGGCTGCCGACCGCCGTCCAGGCGGCCATGGGGCCGTTCCAGGTGTACGAGCAGGCCCTGCGTCGCGACCCGACCTACCTCGCGGCGTTCAAGGCCCGCGAGGCCGGCCAGGAATACCGCGCCATCGGTCGCGCCGGCCTGCTGCCCAGCCTGTCGTACAGCTACAACAAGGGGCGCAACGACTCCGAGGTGCGTTATCTCGGCGATTCGCGTCGGCAGAAGGAGGACCGTACTTACAACAGCATGGGCTCGACCTTCATCCTTCAGCAGCCGCTGTTCGACTACGAAGCCTATTCGAGCTACCGCAAGGGCGTGGCCCAGGCGCTGTTCGCCGACGAGAGCTTCCGCGACCAGAGCCAGCAGTTGCTGGTGCGGGTGATGACCAGCTACACCCAGGCCCTGTTCGCCCAGGACCAGATCGCCATCAGCGTGGCCAGCAAGCAGGCCTACCGCCAGCAGTTCCAGCAGAACCAGCGCCTGTTTGACGCCGGCGAAGGCACCCGCACCGACATTCTCGAGGCCCAGGCCCGCTATGAGCTGGCCGATGCCGAGGAGATCAAGGCGCGCAACGAGCAGGATGCCGCGCTGCGCGAGCTGGGGGCGCTGATCGGCGAGCCGGCGGTGCGGGTAGAAGACCTGGCGCCGCTGCGCCTGGGCTTCGCCCTGCCGGTGGTCGACCCCAGCGGCTACGAGGCGTGGCAGGAGCGGGCCCTGGCCAACAACCCGCAACTGGCCTCGTCGCGCCAGGCGCTGGAAGTGGCGCGGTACGAAGTCGAGCGCAACCGTGCCGGGCACCTGCCCAAGGTGACTGCTTTCGCCACCTCGCGGCGCCAGGAGTCGGACAGCGGTAACACCTACAACCAGCGCTACTACACCAACACCGTGGGCATCGAAGTCAGCGTGCCGATCTTCGCCGGGGGCGGGGTGCTGGCCTCGACCCGCCAGGCCAGCCGGCACCTGGAGCAGGCCGAGTATGAGCTCGACGGCAACACCCGCAGCGCGTTGATCGAGCTGCGCAAGCAGTACAACGCCTGCGAGTCCGGCGCCAGCCGCCTGCGCGCCTACGAGCGGGCGCTGGTGGCGGCCGAGGCGCTGGTGGTGTCCACCCGCAAGAGCGTGCAGGGCGGCGAGCGGGTCAACCTGGATGTGCTCAACGCCGAGCAGCAGCTGGCCACTACCCGCCGCGACCTGGCCCAGGCGCGTTACGACTACCTGCTGGCGTGGATCAAGCTGCATTACCAGGCCGGGGTGCTGAGCGAGACGCAACTGGCGCGGGTGGATGAAGCGTTCATCGAGGGCAAGTCAGGCTGAGCCCAAGGCTCCAGGTCATGCACAAATCCCTGTGGGAGCGGCCTTGCCGAGGCGTCGGACCGGTCGGCAAGGCCGCTCTCACAGAGGGGCCGGGCATTCAGGCGGCCACGACCAGCTTCCCGCGCTTGCGCTCAGCCAACCCCCACACCACCAGCGCCAGCGCCCCGATCACCAGCCCGGCCACCACGATCCCATCCCACCCACGCACCTCGAACAGCTGCGTCCCCAGCAACGACCCCAGCGCCCCGCCTATGAAGTAGCAGGTGATGTACCCGGCATTGAGCCGTGTACGCGCCTCCGGCCGCAGCACGATCACCGCGTTCTGGTTGCTCACATGCACCAGCTGCACCGCCAGGTCGAGCAGCAGCACCCCCACCAGCAACGCCACCAGAGACTGCTGCGCGAAGCCCAGCGGCACCCACGACAGCAGCAGTGCTACCAGCCCCACGGTAGTGCCCAGCGGGCCCTTGCCGCGATCGGCCAGGCGCCCGGCCCAGTTGGCCGCCAGCGCGCCGATCGCGCCGGCCAGGCCGAACAGGCCGATCACCGCGTCGGAGTAGTGGTAGGGCGCATTGCTCAGCAGGAACGCCAGCGGCGTCCAGAACAGCGCGAACAGGCTGAAGGCCAGCAACCCCAGCAGCGAACGCAGGCGCAGCACCGGCTCCTCGACGAACAGACGGAACACCGAGCCGATCAGCGCCGGGTACTTGAGCCCCGCGTGGCTGTGGTGTCGCGGCAGGCTGCGGTAAAGCGCGAGGGCGCTGATCGCCATCAGCACCGCCGCCAGCACGTAGATGCTGCGCCAGCCGCCCAGTTCGGCCATGAAGCCGGCGGCGGTGCGCGCCAGCAGGATGCCCAGCAACAGCCCGCTCATCAGCGTGCCCACGGCGCGCCCACGCTGCTCCGGGGCACTGAGGGCGGCGGCCATGGGCACCAGCACCTGGGCCACCACCGAGAACAGCCCGGTCAGCGCGGTGCCCAACAGCAGCCAAGGCAGGCTCGGCGCGCAGGCGCTGATCACCAGCCCGGCGGTAGCGACCAGCACCATGGTGACGATCAGCCGGCGCTGCTCGAACAGGTCGCCCAGCGGCGCCAGCAACAGCAGCCCGGCGCCGTAGCTGAGCTGGGCGGCGATGACGATGGTGCCGGCGCTGGCGGTGCTCAGGCCGAATTGTTGGGCGATGCTGTGCAGCAGCGGTTGGGCATAGTAGTTGCTGGCCACGGCCAGGCCGGTGGCGGTGGCCATCAGCAGGATCAGGGCGCGTCCAAGAGTCGGGGCGGTCATGGATAGTCTCGTTGCAGGCAAGGGTGTGTGGCGACAAGTATCAGGAAGTGTCTGGCATGACACCAATGTATAGTTTTCAACTTATCCATCTTGAAAGCAGATAGTTCGATGAACCTAAAGCAGCTCGAATACGCCCTGGCCGTGGCCGACACCGGCAGCTTCACCCGCGCCGCCGAGCGCTGCCACGTGGTGCAGTCGGCCCTCAGCCACCAGGTGGCGCGGTTGGAGGCACAACTGGGGGTGAGCCTGTTCGAGCGCAGTTCGCGGCGCGTGCGCCTGACCCCGGCCGGCGAGGCCTTCGTGCTC
The DNA here is from genome assembly GCF_057480815.1 of Pseudomonas sp. P106(2024). Classification (NCBI taxonomy): domain Bacteria; kingdom Pseudomonadati; phylum Pseudomonadota; class Gammaproteobacteria; order Pseudomonadales; family Pseudomonadaceae; genus Pseudomonas; species Pseudomonas sp. P106(2024). The sequence continues at coordinate 225,752 of NZ_JBLIYU010000003.1, forward strand.
AGCGCCCGACCGGCGGTGGCGGCGGCGCGGCGGGTGGCCGAGGATGTGGCCGCCGCCTGCGGGCAGGTGCGTGGGCGTCTGTCGATCGGTGAGATCAGTTCGCTCACCGCGCTGGACCTGGTCGATCTGCTGGCGGTGTTCCATGAGCGTTATCCGGATGTGGACGTGCGCTGGTTGACCGCCAAGAGCGAGTTGCTGGTGGCGGATGTCTGCGAACGGCGCCTGGATGTGGGCTTCATCGGCCTGTGGCAGGGCGAAACGCTGCATGGTGTGCAGCATCGCCTGCTGGCGCGGGAGGAGCTGGTGGCGGTGTTGCCGCCCGGCCACCGGCTGGCGGGCAGGGCGCAGCTGGCCCTGGCCGATCTGGCCGATGAGGTGCTGGTGGACTTTCCCGAGGGTACCGGGGCGCGTCGGCAGACCGACGAGGCGTTCCAGGCGGCGGGGTTGCGGCATCGGGTGCAGTTCGAGATCGGCCATATTCGCCTGGTGGAAAAGTTCGTCCAGCGCGGGATGGCGCTGGGGTTGGTTCCCGAGCGTATCGCCCGGGGTTTTCAGGGCGTGGCCACGGTATCGCTGGTGGATGCGCCGGTGCGGCATCTTTACGCGGTCTGGTCGCCGAGCCCCACGCCCGCGGCGCGGGCTTTTCTCGATGTCATGGAGCAGAGCCTTCTCGCCATCTGATGTCTGATCGCTTCGACATTGGCGGTGCTTGCAACGCTGCTCCTTGCGCGATCTGGGTAACCAGGGATCGCGAATCAGGCCGCGAACCCTCCATCGGCCAGCAGGCTCGCCCCGGTGATGTAGCCCGCTTCAGGCCCCGCCAGGTAAGCCACGAAACTGGCGATCTCGTCCGCCTGCCCGTAGCGCCCGATGGCCATCAACGGAATCAGGCTCTCGGCGAACTCGCCGCTGGCCGGGTTCATGTCGGTGTCCACCGGCCCCGGCTGCACATTGTTGACGGTGATCCCCTGCGACCCGAGGTCCCGGGCCAGGCCCTTGGTCAGGCCGACCAGCGCCGACTTGCTCATGGCATAGGGGGCGCCGCCGGCGAACGGCATGCGCTCGGCGTTGGTGCTGCCGATGTTGATGATCCGCCCACCCTTGCCCATGTGTTTCACCGCCGCCTGGGTGGCCACGAACACGCTGCGCACGTTGATTGCCAGCAGGCGGTCGAAGTCGGCCAGGTCGAACTCGGCCACCGGCGCCACCGCCAGCACGCCGGCGTTGTTGACCAGGATATCGAGGCCGCCGAAGGCCTTGGCGGTGTCGGCGACGGCCTGTTGCACGGCCTGGATATCGGCGCTGTCGGCGCGCAGGGCCAGGGCCTGGCCGCCGGCGTTGTTGATTTCACCGGCCAGGGCCTCGGCGCTGGCGTTGGAGCTGACGTAGGTAAAGGCGACCTTGGCGCCGTCGCGGGCCAGGCGCCGGACAATGGCCGCGCCGATACCGCGTGAACCGCCCTGGACCAGGGCCACCTTGCCGGTGAGGGGAAGTGTTTGGGACATGCTGATCTCCTGCGGTGAAGCAAGGCCGGATGCCTTGGGATGGACGCAGTATCCGCGCTCGATTACCTGTTGATAAGATGGCAATCGAGTTACTTAGAATAAACCAGGAGTTGATAATGGCCGTGGTGGAATCGTTCAGCAGCCTGGAATGCTTCATCCGCAGCGCCGAAGTCGGCAGCTTTGCCGAGGCGGCCAGGCGCCTGTCGCTCACCCCGGCGGCGGTCGGCAAGAACGTCGCCCAGCTCGAGGCGCGGCTCGGCGTGCGCCTGTTCCTGCGCAGCACGCGCAAGCTGACCCTGACCGAGGCCGGGCAGCGCTTTCTGGCCGAGGTGAGCGAGAGTTTCCGCACCATCCAATATGCCGTGGCCAACCTTGCCAACTGCGAAGGGCATCCTTCGGGCGTGCTGCGCGTCAGCATGGGCACGGTATTCGGGCGCCTGTACGTGTTGCCGCTTTTAGGTGAGTTCCTCGCCCGTTTTCCGGCGGTGACCGCGGACTGGCACTTCGACAACCGCCAGGTCGACCTGATCGGCCAGGGCTTCGATGCCGCCATCGGTGGTGGCTTCGAACTGCCGCCCGGGGTGGTGGCACGCAAGCTGACCCCGGCGCACCGGGTGCTGGTCGCTTCGCCGGGCTACCTGCAACAGCACGGACCACTGAGTCGCCCGGAGCAGTTGCAGGCGTGCGCCGGCATCCTTATCCGCTCGCCGCAGACCGGCCGGGTGCGCAGCTGGCCGCTGACCAGTCGCTGGCAGGAGCAACAGCCGCTGCAACTGCCCCAGCGCCTGACCATGAGCGATTCGGACGCCGCCTGCGCGGTGGCCGAGCAAGGCCTGGGCATCGCCCTGGTCAGCCTGCCGTTCGCCTTGCCCTACCTGACCCAAGGGCGCCTGAGCCGGGTATTGCCGGACTGGTACGTGGACGATGGACATATCAGCCTGTACTACGCCGAGCGCAAGCTGTTGCCGGGCAAGACCCGGGCCTTCATCGATTTCGTGGTGGAGCAGTTCGCCGAGCGGGGGCTGGCGGGGCGGTTCGATGCGCTGCGGGGGCATTGATGGCCCCGCGATCGCGCTGGCTCAGGTGATCTCGATGATGAACTGCACCTGCGCCACTGCGGACACCACCAGGCTCACTTCATCATCCACCCGCTTGCCGAGCAGTTGCTGCCCCAGTGGTGCGCGCGGCGTGATCACCGTTACCAGCCCATCCCCCTCGCCAATCTTCAGGCCGGCCCCTTCCGGCCCGAGGAACAGCCGGCGCCGCTGGCCCGCCTCGTCTTCCAGGGTCACCAGGCAACCGATCTGGATCCCCCGCGCCGGGTCGTAATCGCGCAGCGCCAACTGCTGGTAGGTCAGCAACGCCTGGCGGATCTCGGCCGTGCGCCGCGCCTGCCCGGTGGCCAGGTACGACGCCTCAAGCCCCAGGGTGTCGTACTTGTTCTCGGCGATGTTCTCTTCGGCGGTGGCGGCCTCGTAGGCGGTCTGGGCGGCGCGACGCAGCACCTCCATGTCGTGCTCGAGGGTGGCGATGATGCGTTGCAGCAGGCTGGCCTTGTCCATGGTCAGTAGCAGAACTCCAGCACGTTGGCCTGGCTCTTGTCGGTCGGCGCGGTGCGGTTCTGCTGCAGCCAGAACTGGCACTTGGGGCTGTTGAGGTTGCGCGGGTTGCCTTGGGCAGCCTCGGCGGCCTGTTGCAGTTCCTGCTTGTGCAGGATCTCTTTGTAGTGCTCGAACATCTGCGCCTGGGCGTCGGCCGGTTGTGCTGGCGCGCTAGCAGGCGCAGGCTGGACCACGGCGGGGACGGCGGCCTCGACCAGCGGCTGCACCTGTGCCGGCCACAGGCGCAAGGCCAGCCACAGGCTCAGGGCGATGGCCACGGCGCCGAGCCACAGGCCCAGGGCGACGCACAGCACCAGTTTCACGGGGCTGAGGGTGATCTTCAATTCGCGGGGGCGGGGCATGGCGGCCTCCTGGCAGGCAGGTTAGTGGGGGCCATTCTCGCATGGCGCGACAGGTTTTTTCAGCGCCGCGCTTTTGCTGGCGGGCAAATATCCGCAAAATCCACGGTCTTTTTTCGCAGGTAACGGAACGTGGCGATGAAAACCACCTGGGACATCTTCTGCACGGTCGTCGACAACTATGGCGACATCGGCGTCACCTGGCGCCTGGCGCGCCAGCTGGTGGCCGAGCACGACCTGGCGGTGCGCCTGTGGGTGGACGACCTGCAGGCTTTCGTGCGCCTGTGTCCCGAAGCCGATGGCGGCGCCGCGCAGCAATGGCAGCAGGGCGTGGAAGTGCGCCACTGGCCGGCGGACTGGCAGGCGCTGGCGCCCGCCGACGTGGTGATCGGCGCCTTCGGCTGCCGCCTGCCACCGGCCTATGTCGAGGCCCTGGCCACGCGCCAGCCGCGCGCGCTGTGGTTGAACCTCGAGTACCTCAGCGCCGAGGACTGGGTCGAAGGTTGCCATGGCCTGACCTCGCCCCAGGGCAATGGCCTGCGCACGGTGTTCTTCTTTCCAGGGTTCACCGAGGGCACCGGCGGGCTGCTGCGCGAAGGCCCGTTGCTGGCGCGGCGTGACGCGCTGCTGGGCGACTCGGCCACGCGCCAGGCTTTCCTCGCCGGGCTCGGCGTGCACGCGCAGCCCGGCACGCGGCTGATTTCACTGTTCGCCTATGAAAACGGCCAGTTGGGGAGTTGGCTCGATGCCATGGCCCAGGACGACGTGCCCAGCCATCTGCTGGTGCCCGAGGGGCGCATCCTGGCCGATCTGCGCGCCTGGCTGGGCGAACCCGGCTTCGGCGTAGGCGATGTCCGCCAGCAGGGCGCGTTGACGTTGCAGGTACTGCCGTTCGTCAGCCAGGACGACTACGATCGCCTGCTCTGGTGCTGCGATTTCAACGCCGTGCGCGGCGAGGACTCGTTCGTCCGTGCGCAGTGGGCGGGCAAGCCGCTGCTCTGGCACATCTACGTACAGGATGAGAACGCCCATTGGGAAAAACTCGAGGCGTTCCTGGCGCATTATCGCCAGGGCCTGTCGGAGGCGGCGGGCGACGTACTGGTGGAATTGTGGCGGGCCTGGAACATGGACCGCGACATGGGCGCGGCCTGGCGCGGGGTGCTGCGGCACTTGCCGGAGCTGCAACGGCATGCCGACCAATGGTGTGCGGTTCAGGCCGCTCGGCCGGACCTTGCCACGACGCTGGTACAGTTTTACCGAAATTCGCTATGATACGCGGCCTCGATTTTTATAAATCCATCCAGATTCGGATATTGCGTAATGAAAACTGGTAAAGAGCTGAAACCCGGTACCGTACTGCGGATCGACAACGACCCGTGGCTGGTCCAGAAAGCCGAGTTCACCAAGTCCGGTCGCAACAGCGCGATCATGAAGACCAAGCTGAAGAACCTGTTGACCGGCTACAAGACCGAAACCGTCTACTTCGCCGACGACAAACTGGACGACGTGATCCTCGACCGCAAGGAAGTGACCCTGTCCTTCATCAGTGGTGATGCGTACACCTTCATGGACACCACCGACTACACCATGTACGAACTGAACGCCGAGGACATCGACGCCGTTCTGCCGTACATCGAAGAAGGCATGCAGGACGTCTGCGCCCTGACCATGTACGAAGAGAAAGTGGTTTCGGTAGAACTGCCGACCACCATCAGCCGTCAGGTCGTCTACACCGAGAACGCTGCTCGCGGCGACACCTCGGGCAAGGTCATGAAGCCTGCCAAGCTGGCCAACGGTACCGAAGTACAAGTTGCCGACTTCATCGAAATCGACGAGATGATCGACATCGACACTCGCGATGGCTCCTTCAAGGGCCGTTCCAAGAAGTAATCCTTCTTGCGATGAGCACGAAAAACCCGGCCTCGGCCGGGTTTTTTTGTGTCTGTGGAACCGTGCCGCCTTCATCGCGGGGCAAGTCGCAGCGGCGCGATGGCGTCCTCAGACAGTCACATGCAACCGCACATCCACATTGCCGCGGGTGGCGTTGGAGTAAGGGCAGACCTTGTGCGCCTTTTCCACCAGCCCTTCGGCGTCGGCCTGGGCCAGGCCCGGCAGGTTGATGTGCAGGTCGATGTCCAGGCCGAAACCGCCCGGGATCTGGCCGATGCCGACGTTGGCGGTGATCGACGCATCCGCAGGCAGGGCCTTTTTCTCCTGGCCGGCGACGAACTTCAGCGCGCCGATGAAGCAGGCCGAGTAGCCGGCGGCGAACATCTGCTCGGGGTTGGTGCCGTCACCGCCTGCGCCACCCAGTTCCTTGGGGGTGCTCAGCTTGACTTCCAGCTTGCCGTCGCTGGAGCGGGATTTGCCATCACGACCACCGGTGGAGGTGGCTTCTGCGATGTACAGCGGAGTGACCTTTTGCATCTTGAGCCTCGCTTGAGTGCTGCGCGCCGTCGGCGCTGAGTGGGTATGAATTTAATTTAGCGCGCAATTATTTAGTGCGCAAGCTAAATAATCGACCATTCATCCGAACAGCCATCTCACAGCTTAGACGTCAGAGGTTTTCTTGCAGCTGCGCACGCAGGGCGACCAGGTCGGCCTGCAGCTTGCGTAGCTGCTCGGCGCTGTGGCCGCTGGCCTGCAGGATGCACTGCGGCACGCGCTGGGCCTCGGCCTGCAGGGCGCGGCCCTGGTCGGTCAGTTGCACCAGCACCACCCGTTCATCCTCACGGCTGCGGCTGCGCTTGAGCAGACCCTCGCTTTCCAGGCGCTTGAGCAGCGGTGTCAGCGAACCGGGGTCGGTGAGCAGGCGCTGGCTGATCTCGCCCACGGTCAGGCCGTCCTGTTCCCACAAGACCAGCATGGCCAGGTATTGCGGGTAGGTCAGGCCCAGTGCCTGCAGCAGGGGCTTGTAGACCTTGGTCATCAGCAACGAGGTCGAGTGCAGGGCGAAGCAGACCTGGTTGTCCAGCAGCAGCGCGTCGCAGGGGGCTTGGGTGTCGGCGTTCATGCAGGTCCTTGGAATCGGTAAGGGTTAAAATCTAGCACGCCAAAGCTTGGTGCGCTCATTGCCAGCGCAGCTCGCTTCTCAGCGCCAGGTCCCAGGGCGGCACCGGGCTGAAACGGCTCTTGAGGAATTCGAGCAGCAAGCGGCTGCGAGAGTTCGTTTCATGTTCCAGACGCAGGGCATAAATGCCGCTGGTCTCGGGCTCCGGCAGGCCGTTGTCGCAGAACAGCGGGAGCAGTTCGCCGCGCAGCAGGTAGTCGCTGATCAGCCAGGTGGGTAGGTGTGCGACGCCCAAGCCGGCCAGGGCGCCGAACAGCAGGGTCTCGGCGTTGTTGGCGGCCATGCGCATGCGCGCCGGGCGGTACAGGCGGGTCTGGCCGTCGACCGCGAAGCGCCAGGCGAACGGCGGAGCCAGTCCGTCCCAGTCGAGGCCGTCGTGCCCGGGTAGCTCGCTGGGGCAGGCCGGCACCCCGCGGCTGGCCAGGTACCCGGGGCTGGCACAGGCGATGCGCACCATGTAGGCCAAGGGCGTGGCCACCAGGCGGGTGTCGGCAAGGGGGCCGGCGCGCAGCACCAGGTCCACCTCGCCCAGGTGGCTGCCGTGCAGGTCGACGAAGCTGTCGATCAGGCGCAGCTGCACGTCGAGCCCGGGATAGGCCACCAGGAAGTCGGCGATGGCCGGGGCCAGGTGGCGACGGCCGAAGGCGGCTGGTGCGTCGATGCGGATCAAGCCTTCCGGGGCATTGCTCAATGAAACCGCCTCGGCGCGCGCCAGGCGCAGCTCCTCGATGATGCGCCGGGCCCGCTCGGCGAAGGCGTTGCCGGCCGGCGTCGGGCGCACGGCGTGGGTGCTGCGCGAGAACAGGCGGCTGCCAACCGCGCTTTCCAGGCTGTCGATGCGCCGCGCCACGGCGGAGGGCGTCAATGGGTGGCGCCGGGCGGCGGCGGAGAAACTGCCGGTTTCCAGCACGTCGAGGAACAGGCTGAGTTGTTCGGTGAGGATGTCGGGGCTCATGGCGGCTCGGTGCTTGTGCGAAATGCGCAAAGCCATTGTGCGCTGCTATGCGTTTCCCCGCCAGCCGTGACTGGCTAGCATGCCCTCATTCTCTGAAAGCAGGCGGATGAGGCGCTGATGATCGAGTGGGTGATGTATATCGTGCTGGGGGCCGCGCTCGGCACCTTGGGTGGGCTGTTCGGCATCGGCGGCGGGTTGATCGCCATTCCGGCGCTGGGCGTGCTGTTCGGCCTTGACCAGCAGTTGGCCCAGGGCACCGCCCTGGTGATGGTGGTGCCCAACGTGCTGCTGGCGCTGTGGCGCTACCACCAGCGCAACCGCATCGAGCTGCGCCATGCTGTGCCGTTGTCGCTGTGCAGCTTCGTGTTCGCCTGGCTGGGGTCGATCTGGGCGGTGGGCATCGATGCCCAGTCGATGCGTCTGTACTTCGTCGGTTTTCTGGTGGCGCTGGCGATCTGGAACGTGGCACGGATGTTCCTGCCGGTGCGACCGCCGAGCAACCAGCTGCGTTATCCGTGGCCCTGGCTGGGCGTGCTGGGCAGCTTCGCCGGGACCATGGGCGGGCTGTTCGGCGTGGGCGGGGCGGTGGTGGCCACGCCGATCCTGACCTCGGTGTTCGGCACTACCCAGGTGGTGGCCCAGGGGCTGTCGCTGGCATTGGCGGCGCCGAGCACCATGGTGACACTGTTGACCTACGGGGTGCACCAGAGTGTCGACTGGGGCATCGGCGTTCCGCTGGCCGTGGGTGGGTTGCTGAGCATCAGTTGGGGAGTGAAGCTGGCCCATGCGTTGCCGGAGAAGGTCTTGCGCACGCTGTTCTGCGGGTTTTTGGTGGTGTGTGCGGTGATGCTTGGGTTCGAGCTGTAGGCGCAGTCTGCCTGATCGCGGGGCAAGTCGCATCGGCGCACCGCCGCTCCCACGCTTGATCACTCGTGGGAGCGGCGGTGCGCCGATGCGACTTGCCCCGCGATAGTTTTGACGTGTTACTTGAACCCTTCGACGATGTACTCGGCCATGCAGTCGGTGATCGGCGAATGCTGCTGGTCGTTGCGCAGCAGCATCACATTGGCCATGTGCAACTGCGGCAGGCCTTCGTCCGCGCCGAGGATGCGCAGGTCGCCACCGATCAGGCTCTGCAGCTGCGCGGTCACCGCCAGGCCGGCATGCACGATGGCGAAGATCGCCGCCAGGCTCGGGCTGGTGTAGGCGATGCGGTACTCGATGCCCTCGCGCTCCAGGGCATTGCAGGTCCAGGCGCGGCAGAAGCAGTCGGTGTTGAACAGCGCCAGCGGCATCGGCCGCTGCTCGTGGGGGCAGAAGCCTTTGGCCGCGGCCCACACCAGGCGCTCCTGGCGCAGCAGCTGGCCAACTTCGTTGCCCGGCTCGCGGGTGACGATGGTCAGGTCCAGGTCCTGGCGCAGCATCAACTGCTTGGACGAATCGCAGTGCACCTCGACATGGATCAGCGGGTACGCCTGGGCGAAACGGGTGAGGATGCCCGGCAGGTAGCGCATGGCGTAGTCGTCCGGGGTGCCGATGCGCACCACGCCGACCATGTGCGGCATGCGCAGGGTGTTGAACACCTCGCCGTGCAGCTTGAGGATACGCCGGGCATAGCCCAGCAGGACCTGGCCCTCGGCGGTGAGGCGCACCTGGCGGCCGTCACGCTCGAACAGCTGGCGCTGCAGGATGTCCTCTTCCAGGCGCTTCATCTGCATGCTCACCGCCGACTGGGTGCGGTTGACCACCTCGCCGGCGCGGGTGAAGCCGCCTTGCTCGGCGATGGCGACGAAGGTGCGCAGCACGTCCGCGTCGAGACTCTGATACTGGGACATGGCATCAATCTCCGAGATGCATGGCATCAGAAACATTCGTTGGATTGATCTTAGGCCTGGGCAGAGACTGGAGCCATCCACACGGAGGGCGTCAAGATGAAAGGTCATTTCAACGTTGCTCACCAGCCTGGGTCTACCCTCGGCCACCTGTTGCACGATGTCGGCGGGCGGCTGCTGCGCTGGTACGAACTGCACCGCCAGCGCGATGAACTGGCGCGCCTGAGCGATGCCACGCTGCACGACCTGGGGTTGTCGCGGGCTGATATCCAGCAGGAGGCCGACCGGCATTTCTGGGAAGACCCGCTGCGTAAATGAAGAGGGCTACAATCGCCGGACAAACCTGTCCGGCGATTGCGTCTTTACTGTCTGAACATCAGACGGAGCCCACTGCATGTCCCTCAGCCTGTCCCTCGCCCAGGCCCGCCGCCTGGCCTTGTCTGCCCAGGGCTTCGGCAAGTCGCCCGGCGGCCCGCCGACCCTTGCCAGTCTCACACGCATGTTCCAGCGCCTGGGCGTGGTGCAGATCGACTCGGTCAATGCCCTGGTGCGCTCCCACTACCTGCCGCTGTTCTCGCGCCTGGGCGACTATCCGCGCGACCTGCTCGACCAGCTCGCCTGGGGCCAGCGCCGCCAGCGCCGGTTGTTCGAATACTGGGGCCATGAAGCATCGTTGCTGCCGCTGACGTTGTACCCGCTGATGCGCTGGCGCATGGCCCATGCCGCCGACGGCAAGGGCATCTACCGGCAACTGGCCGCGTTCGGCCGCGAGCGGCGCGAGGTGATCGAGCGGGTACTGGCGGCGGTTCGCGACCAGGGCGCGCTGGGCGCGGGCAGCCTGTCCACCCGCGAGGAGCGCGCCGGCCCCTGGTGGGACTGGAGCGAAGAAAAGCATGCGCTGGAATGGCTGTTCGCCGCCGGCGAGGTCACCGTGGCCGGGCGTCGCGGGTTCGAGCGCCTGTACGACCTGCCCGAGCGGGTGCTGCCGGCGACCCTCCTAGAGCAGGCCCAACCCAACGAGGCCGAAGCGCACCAGGGCTTGCTGCTGCACGCCGCGGTTGCCCTGGGCGTGGCCACCGAACAGGACCTGCGTGATTACTTTCGCCTCTCGCCGCAGCAGAGCAAGGCCGCCCTGGCCGTATTGGTCGAGGACGGGCGCCTGCAGGCCTGCACGGTGCAGGGTTGGAAACAACCAGCCTATGTCGCGGGCGTGCCACGGGTTCCCCGGCGCATCGAAGCCAGCGCCTTGCTCTCGCCTTTTGATTCACTGGTCTGGGCGCGTGAGCGTACCGAGCGCCTGTTCGACTTCCGCTATCGCCTTGAGATCTACACCCCGGCGCACAAGCGGGTGTACGGCTACTACGTGCTGCCGTTTCTTTATCGGGAGCGCATTGCCGCGCGGGTGGATCTGCGCGCCGAGCGCGCCCACGGGCGGTTGGCGGTGCATGCAGTGCACGAGGAACCGGCAGGGCTGGACGGGGAAGGGTATCTGGCGCTGGCGGCCAACTTGCAGCGGCTAGCCGCCTGGCTGGGGCTGGAGAGGGTGCAGCTCAACTGCCCCCGCGCCGAGGGCAGCCGGCTGCGTCAGGCGTTGCTCAGCGGCGTACCTGCTTGAGGGTTTCGGCGATCAGGAACGCCAGCTCCAGCGATTGGTCGGCGTTCATCCGCGGGTCGCAGTGGGTGTGATAGCGGTCGGACAGTGCATCTTCGGTGATCGGCCGGGCGCCGCCGATGCACTCGGTGACGTTCTGCCCGGTCATCTCGATGTGGATACCGCCGGCGTGGCTGCCCTCGGCCTGGTGCACCTGGAAGAACTGCTTGACCTCGTCGAGGATCTGCGCGAAATCGCGGGTCTTGTAGCCGCTGCTGGCCTTGATGGTGTTGCCGTGCATCGGATCGGAGCTCCACAGCACTTGGCGCCCCTCGCGCTGCACGGTGCGGATCAGCCCCGGCAGGTGGTCGCCGACCTTGCCGGCGCCCATGCGCACGATCAGGTTCAGGCGGCCCGGGTCGTTGTCCGGGTTGAGCACGTCGATCAGGCGGATCAGCTCCTCGGGGTTCATGCTCGGGCCGACCTTGACCCCGATCGGGTTGTGCACGCCGCGCAGGAACTCGACATGGGCGCCGTCGAGCTGGCGCGTGCGGTCGCCGATCCACAGCATGTGCGCCGAGCAGTCGTAGTAGTCGCCGGTCAGGCTGTCGCTGCGCACGAAGGCTTCCTCGTAGTTGAGCAGCAACGCTTCGTGGGCTGTGAAGAAGCTGGTTTCACGCAGTTGCGGCGCGGTGTCCAGGCCGCAGGCGCGCATGAAGGCCAGGGTCTCGTCGATGCGGTTGGCCAACTGGTGGTACTTGTCGGCCAGCGCCGAGTTGGCGATGAAGTCCAGGTTCCACTTGTGCACCTGGTGCAGGTCGGCAAAGCCGCCCTGGGCGAAGGCGCGCAGCAGGTTTAGGCTGGCGGTGGCCTGGTGGTAGGCCTGCAGCAGGCGCTCGGGGTCGGGGACGCGACTTTTTTCGTCGAAGCCGATGCCGTTGACGATGTCGCCGCGGTAGGCGGGCAGGGTGATGTCGCCGATGGTCTCGTCGTTGGCCGAGCGCGGCTTGGCGAACTGGCCGGCCATGCGCCCGACCTTGACCACCGGGCAGCCGGCGGCAAAGGTCATGACAATGGCCATCTGCAGCAGCACCTTGAAGGTGTCGCGGATCTTCGCCGCGGAGAACTCGGCGAAGCTCTCGGCGCAGTCGCCGCCCTGCAGCAGGAACGCCCGGCCCTGGGTCACCTCGGCGAACTGCCGGCGCAGCTCGCGGGCTTCGCCGGCGAACACCAGCGGCGGGTAGCTGGCCAAAGTCTGCTCCACCTTCAGCAGGTGTGCGGCGTCGGGGTAGATCGGTTGCTGCTGGATCGGCAGGGCGCGCCAGCTGTCAGGGGTCCATTGTCGGGTCATTGCAAGCTCTATCCATAAGTGTCGTTAAGGCCTGCCGGTCATGGTACGCCCGGGTGTGCTTGTTGCACCACCGGCATTGGCGGACAATGGGCCTTTTGCGCGGGCAGGTGGTAGGGATGGCGACGGAGCGGGAAGAGCGGCTGCTGGCACGGGTCGAGGACGCCTTTGGCGTCATCAGCGTCTACGAGGTGGATGACTATCGCTTCCTCGAGTTCGGCGACGCCATCGAGCAGAGCTGCACCTTCACCGCCGACCCCAGCTGGCTGGAGTACGACTACACCCGCGCCATGCTGGTCGGCGCGCTGTGCCACGGGCAGCCGGAGAGCGCGCTGTTCCTCGGCCTTGGCGCCGGCACCCTGACCCAGGCGTGCCTGAAGTTCCTGCCGCTGGAGGATGTCGAGGCCATCGAGCTGCGCCCTGATGTGCCGCGTCTGGCCATGGAGTACATGGGCCTGGACGACGACCCGAGGCTGTATGTGCGGGTGGGCGACGCCCTCGAACTGCTGTCCAGCGCGGAGAAGGCCGACCTGCTGTTTGTCGACCTGTATACCGACTATGGCCCCGGCGTCGGCCATCTGGCCTGGGGTTTCCTTGAGAACTGCCAGAAGCAGCTCAACCCCGATGGCTGGCTGGTGATCAACCAGTGGGCCGGGGACGACGGCAAGCCGTTGGGCGCGGCCTTGTTGCGTGGGTTGTATCACCGGCATTACTGGGAGCTGCCGGTGAAGGAGGGCAACGTGATCCTGCTGGTGCCGGCGGACCTTGAGCAGACGCTGGACATCGATGCCGTGCGGGCGCGAGCCGCCGCGCTGGCGCCACGTTTGGGCTATTCGCTGGAGTACCTGATCAAGGCCATCCGTCCGGCGACCTGATCCGGATGTACGCGTCTGCAGGGAAACGATTCAGCCTGGATCCAATGTGAGTCTGGATCTTCGAAATATTTCTCACAACTCACGGCTATTTCGGGTATAGTACGCGCCGGTCTTTTAGCGGACCTCAAAATCAGGTGGTGCAAATCCTCCGAATCCAGCTTCGGCTGCGCGTCCGCTAGGCGGACCTCCCCAAGACGTTCCTATTTCAATCGTTTTCGCAAATCCCCGCCGCCAAAGCTGCCTGGGTGACCGTTTGGTCTTTCAAGGCATGTGCAGCTTTGGAGCATGGGTCTTTGCGGATGCACCTAGAGGCAGACCCATGACCCAGGAAACCGGCGGATTCGCCGCTCTCGAACTCAATCCGAACATCGTTGCTGCCGTCCTGGCCACCGGCTATGAAGAGCCGTCGGCCATCCAGCAACAGTCGATCCCGATCATCCTCGCCGGTCACGACATGATCGGCCAGGCGCAGACTGGCACCGGCAAGACCGCTGCCTTCGCCCTGCCGATCCTCAACAAGATCGACGTGAGCAAGCGCGAACCGCAAGCCCTGATCCTGGCGCCAACCCGTGAGTTGGCGCTGCAAGTAGCCACCGCTTTCGAAACCTACGCCAAGCAGATGCCGGGCGTTAACGTGGTGGCCGTGTACGGTGGTGCCCCGATGGGCCCACAGCTGCGTGCCATTCGCAATGGCGCACAGATCGTCGTCGCCACCCCGGGCCGCCTGTGCGACCACCTGCGCCGCGACGAGAAAGTCCTGTCCACCGTCCAGTACCTGGTGCTCGACGAAGCCGACGAAATGCTCAAGCTGGGCTTCATGGATGACCTCGAAGTGATCTTCGATGCCATCCCTGCCACCCGCCAGACCGTGCTGTTCTCCGCCACCCTGCCGGCCTCGATCCGTGCCATCGCCGAGCGCCACCTGCGCGAGCCGAAGCACGTCAAGATCCAGAGCAAGACCCAGACCGTGACCGCGATCGAGCAGGCCCACCTGATGGTCCACGCCGACCAGAAGATCCCGGCCGTGCTGCGCCTGCTGGAAGTGGAAGAGTTCGATGCGCTGATCGCCTTCGTGCGCACCAAGCAGGCTACCCTGGACTTGGCCGCCGCCCTGGAAGCCAAAGGCTACAAGGCTGCCGCGCTGAACGGCGACATCGCCCAGAACCAGCGTGAGCGCGTGATCGACTCGCTCAAGGATGGCCGCCTGGACATCGTCGTCGCCACCGACGTCGCTGCCCGTGGCCTGGACGTACCGCGTATCACCCACGTGTTCAACGTCGACATGCCGTACGATCCGGAGTCCTACGTGCACCGTATCGGCCGTACCGGCCGTGCCGGTCGCGATGGCCGTGCGCTGCTGCTGGTCACCCCGCGTGAGCGTCGCATGCTGCAGGTGATCGAGCGTGTCACCGGCCAGAAAGTCGCTGAAGCCCGCCTGCCTAACCCGCAAGCCGTGCTGGATGCGCGCATCAAGAAGCTGACCAAGAGCCTGGCGCCGCTGGTGGCCGAGTCCGAAGCCAGCCACGGCGAACTGTTCGACCGCCTGACCGCCGACCTGGGCTGCACCCCGCGTGCCCTGGCCGCGGCGCTGCTGCGCAAGGCCACCAACGGCCAGGCGCTGGACCTGGCTTCGGTGGAGCGCGAGCAGCCGCTGGTGCCGACCTACACCCCGCGTGAGCGTGGTGAGCGCACCGAGCGCGGCGAGCGTCCGGACCGTGGTGACCGCGAGCGCCGCGCGCCGATGCCGCTGGCCGAAGGCCGCGTGCGTTGCCGTACCGCCTTGGGTGCCCGTGACGGCATCGCCGCCAAGAACCTGCTGGGCGCGATCCTCAACGAGGGTGGCCTGGCGCGTGACGCCATCGGTCGCATCCAGGTGCGTGACAGCTTCAGTCTGATCGAGCTGCCGGAAGACGGCCTCGAGCGCCTGCTGACCAAGCTCAAGGACACCCGCGTTGCCGGCAAGCAATTGAAGCTGCGTCGCTACCGCGAAGATTGATCTTGGCGCTGCAATAAAAAATCCCCGGCCTTCTGGCCGGGGATTTTTTTGCCTGGCGATCAGCTGACCCCGATCCCTGTAGGGGCAGCCTCGCGCCCCCCTGGCGCACATCAGTCGAACCGATAGATATCCATCCCCAGCGCCCCCAGCGTAAACCCCTGGTGCACGATGCCAAATCGCCCGCCAGCCCCCATGACAAAGAACAACGGCAAAAGGTGTTCATCACTGGGATGGTTGCGCACCGCAAACGGCGCCTGCCGCCGATAATCCACAAGCCCCGTCTCATCCCCGGCACTCAACCGATCCACCACCCAGTCACGAAACGCCAGCGCCCAGGGCTCGACCGCATCCGGCCCGGCGTGCCAGTCAAGCTCGCCCAGGTTATGGGTGATACTGCCCGAGCCGATCAGCAGGATGCCTTCCTCGCGCAGTGCCGACAGCGCCCAGCCAACCTTCAGTTGCAGATCAGGACCGGCCTGGCTGGGTAGCGACACCTGAACCACTGGAATATCCGCCTCGGGATACATCAGTGAAAGCGGCACCCAGGCACCATGGTCGAAGGGCCGCTGCTCATCCAGTCGGGCCCCCAGAAGTTCGGACAACCGCCTGGCCAGTGCCGGTTCGCCGGGTGCCGGGTACTGCACCGCATACAGCGCCGGCGGAAAACCATGGAAGTCATGCCAGGTCTGCGGCTGCGGGTTGCCCATCACCAGCAGTTCGCGGGTCTCCCAGTGCGCCGACACCACCACGATCGCTTTCGGGCGGGGCAAGGTGCGGGCCAGCGTGGCCAGGGCCGGGCCGCTGGCGCCGGGTTGCAGGGCGAGCATGGGCGATCCGTGGGAGATGAACAGGCTGGGCAGCATGGCGGGGTCCTGGCAGGTAAGATACAGCCATCTTCGATCAGCCTTCGATCAAGATCCAATATAAGTTTTCACAGCCTTTTATCGAAAAACCGGGAGGGATCATGGAGCCAGCGTTCTGGCACAAGCGGTGGGCGGACAACCAGATTGGCTTTCACCAACCGCAGGTGAATCCATATCTGCAGGCGCACTGGCCGACCTTGGGGTTGGCCCCGGGGTCGCGGGTGCTGGTGCCGCTGTGCGGCAAGAGCCTGGACCTGCTCTGGCTGGCCGCCCAAGGTTATCGGGTGCTGGGGGTGGAGCTTTCGCGCAGGGCGGTGGCGGACTTCTTCACCGAGCATGGCTTGGTGGCGCAAATTTCTCGGCACGGTGCCTTCGAGGTGTGGCGCAGCGACGAGGTGGAGCTGTGGTGCGGGGATGTGTTCGCCCTGCGTGCCGAGGATCTGGCGGATTGCGCGGGGGTGTATGACCGGGCGGCGCTGATCGCCTTGCCGGTGGCGATGCGCGAGCGGTACATGGCGTTGCTGGGAGAGCGGTTGCCGGCGGCCTGTCGGGGGCTGCTGGTGACCCTGGAGTACGACCAGGCATTGATCGACGGACCGCCGTTCTCGGTGCCGGACGCCGAAGTGCGGGCAGGTTTTGTCGGGTGGCGGGTCGATGAGGTCGAGGCGCGGGAGATTCTCGACGAGAGTCCGAAGTTTTTGAAGGCCGGTGTGACGAGCCTGCTGGAGCGTGTTTATCGGCTAAGACGCTGAGCTGGCGCTCCCATAGGGGAGGGCGACATGGCAAATAGCAAATAGAAAGGGCGACCGAAGTCGCCCTTTCTTGTTGCTGCCTGGATCAACCGCGACGGCGCAGGGCGTCGATACGGTCTTCCAGCGGCGGGTGGCTCATCAGCAGGCCGGCCAGGCCATGCTTGAGGCCGCCATTGATGCCGAAGGCCTTCAGGGTGTCGGGCATGTGCACCGGCAGGCCCTGTTCCGAGCGCAGGCGCTGCAGCGCGCCGATCATTGCACCGGTGCCGGCCAGGTGGGCGCCGGCTTCGTCGGCGCGGAACTCGCGGCGACGCGAGTACCACATGACGATGATGCTGGCGAGGATACCCAGTACCAGCTCGGCGACGATGGTCGCGATGAAGTAGGCGATGCCGTGGCCTTCTTCGTTCTTGAAGATCACCCGGTCGACGAAGTTGCCGATGATGCGGGCGAAGAACATCACGAAGGTGTTCACCACGCCCTGCACCAGCGCCATGGTAACCATGTCGCCGTTGGCCACGTGGCCGATCTCGTGGGCCAGCACCGCGCGCACCTCATCGGGCGAGAAGCGCTCCAGCAGGCCCTGGGAAACGGCGACCAGCGCGTCGTTGCGGTTCCAGCCGGTGGCGAAGGCGTTGGCCTCGTAGGCCGGGAAGATACCCACCTCGGGCATCTTGATGCCGGCCTCGCGGGACAGCTCCTCGACGGTCTGCAGCAGCCATTGTTCGTGGCGGGTGCGGGGCTGGGTGATGATCTGGGTGCCGGTGGTCATCTTTGCCATCCACTTGGAGATGAACAGCGAGACGAGCGAGCCAGCGAAACCGAACACGGCGCAGAAGACCAGCAGCTGGCCGAGGTTGAGGTCAACCCCGTTGGCCGCCATGAACCCGTTGAAGCCGAACAGGCTCAGGGTAATGCTTGCAACCAGCACCACCGCGAGGTTGGTGGCTACAAACAACAGAATGCGCATCATGGTTGTTACGTTCTCCTGACGGATAAGTTCGTTGCGTACTGCGGGGTATATAAGGGGGAGGGCGCGGCTATTCAACCGGGCGACTATTTCAAACTGTGTACGCGAGGAGTATGGCAGAGGATGCCGAGAGGGCTGTGGGATAGAGCGTTGCAGGATGTAAGGGGGTAGGAGCGGCCGGTCCGACGCCTCGGCAAGGCTCGCTCCTACCTCGGGGCCGTGTTACTGCGAATAGGTCCGCAGGAAGTTACCGATCCGGCCAATGGCCTGTTCCAGGTCATCCACCCGTGGCAGCGTCACCACGCGGAAGTGGTCCGGCCACGGCCAGTTGAACGCCGTGCCCTGGACGATCAGCAGCTTTTCCGACAGCAGCAGGTCAAGCACGAACTTCTCGTCGTTGAAGATCGGGCAGACCTTCGGGTCGATCTTCGGGAACGCGTACAGCGCGCCCATCGGCTTGACGCAGCTTACCCCGGGGATGGCATTGAGCAGCTCGTAGGTGCGGTTGCGCTGCTCGAGCAAGCGGCCCGGTGGCAGCACCAGGTCGTTAATGCTCTGGTAGCCGCCCAGGGCGGTCTGGATCGCGTGCTGGGCCGGCACGTTGGCGCACAGGCGCATGTTGGCCAGCATGTCGATGCCTTCGATGTAGCTCTGGGCGTGATGCTTGGGCCCGGAGATGATCAGCCAGCCGGAGCGGAAGCCCGCCACCCGGTACGACTTGGACAAGCCGTTGAAGGTCAGGCACAGCAGGTCCGGAGCCAGGGACGCGGTGCTGATGTGCACGGCCTCGTCATAGAGGATCTTGTCGTAGATCTCGTCGGAGAACACCACCAGGTTGTGCTGGCGCGCCAGCTCCAGCATGCCCAGCAGCAGCTCCCTGGAGTACACCGCGCCCGTCGGGTTGTTCGGATTGATGATCACCAGGGCCTTGGTGTTCGGGGTGATCTTGGCCTTTATGTCGTCCAGGTCCGGGAACCAGTCGGCCTGCTCGTCGCACAGGTAGTGCACCGGTTTGCCGCCGGCCAGGCTCACCGCGGCGGTCCACAGCGGGTAGTCAGGCGCCGGAATCAGCACCTCGTCGCCATTGTTGAGCAGCGCCTGCATCGACATCACGATCAGTTCGGACACACCGTTGCCCAGGTAGATGTCCTCGATGGTGACGCCTTCGATTTCCTTCTGCTGGCAATACTGCATCACCGCCTTGCGTGCGCTGAACAGGCCCTTGGAGTCGCTGTAGCCCTGGGCGGTGGGCAGGTTGCGGATGACGTCCTGGAGGATCTCGTCCGGCGCCTCGAAACCAAACGGCGCCGGGTTGCCGATGTTCAGCTTGAGGATGCGATGGCCTTCCTCTTCCAGGCGTTTGGCGTGCTTGAGCACTGGGCCGCGAATGTCGTAGCAGACATTGGCGAGCTTGTTCGATTTGCTGAACTGCATGATGAGATCCCGAGTGAGAATACGCGCCGCCCTTGCTCGAAAGGTTTGAAAGGGCGGGAAGCGGGTGCCAGACTGGCTGCCTTGCACACGAAGCCAACTAATATACGTGCCACCCGCGCCAGGGAAAAGCCGGTGCGAGGTGAAAATCAGCCTGCCGAGGTTCCATCATGCAAAAGATCGACAAAACCCTGGACGAATGGCGCGCCATGCTCGATCCGGCCCAGTACCAGGTGTGCCGGCTCAAGGGCACCGAGCGTCCGTTCAGCGGCAAGTACAACAGCGAGCGCGGCGACGGCATCTACCACTGCATCTGCTGTGACCTGCCGCTGTTCGACGCCAAGGCCAAGTTCGATTCCGGCTGCGGCTGGCCGAGCTTTTACGAGCCGATTCAGGAGGCCGCGATGATCGAGATCCGCGACACCTCCCACGGCATGATCCGCACCGAAGTCACCTGCGCCCGGTGCGACGCCCACCTGGGCCATGTATTTCCCGACGGCCCGCCGCCGACCGGGCTACGCTACTGCATCAACTCGGTGTGCCTGGACCTCAAGCCACGCGATTGACGGAGAGCGAACATGGCCGATGCGCTGCTGGACATCCCCTGCGTCACCCTCGGTGGCGAACAGAAAGTGCTGGGCGACTTCGCCGGCAAGGCGCTGCTGGTGGTCAACACCGCCAGCCAGTGCGGTTTCACCCCGCAGTACAAGGGCCTCGAACGCCTGTGGCAAGACTACCGCGACCAGGGCCTGGTGGTGCTGGGCTTTCCCTGCAACCAGTTCGGCAAGCAGGAACCGGGCGATGCCCGCGAGATCGCGCAGTTCTGCGAACTCAACTTCGGCGTGAGTTTCCCGCTGTTTCGCAAGATCGAGGTCAACGGCCCCGGTGCCCACCCGCTGTTCGCCGAGCTCAAGCGCCGCGCGCCGGGCGTGCTGGGCACGCAGAAGATCAAGTGGAACTTCACCAAGTTCCTGGTCGATCCGCGCACCGGCAAGGTCAGCCGCTTTGCCCCGACCACCAAGCCCGAGGCGCTGAAGTCGGCGATCGAGCCGCTGCTCAACCGCTGATCGGCACCCAGTGCTCGATCAGCGCCAGCAGTTCCTCGCGGCGAAACGGCTTGGCCAGGTAGTCGTTCATGCCCGCGGCGCGGCAGCGCTCGCGCTCCTCGGGCATTGCGTTGGCGGTCAGCGCGACGATCGGCAGCTCTGGCCAGCGGCTGCTCTGGCGGATGCGCCGGCTGGCCTCGTAGCCATCCATCACCGGCATGTTGCAGTCCATCAGCACCAGGTCGAAGCTGCCTTGCTCCAGGCTGTCCAGGGCCTCCTGGCCGTGGGCGGCCACCTGCACCTGGCAGCCGAGCTTGCCCAGCATGCCCTTGGCCACCAGCTGGTTCACCGGGTTGTCCTCCACCAGCAGGATACGCGCCCTTAGCTCGCGCGAGGCCGGCACCTCGTGGGGCAGGGGCGCGTTGGGCTCGCCCTGCAAGGTGCGGCGCAGGGTCTGGTACAGAGCGTTGCGCGCCAGGGGGCGGGCCAGTTGTTGCAGGGGCGCCAGCTGCTCGGCCTGCTCGGCGGGCAGGAAATTGCCGTAGGCGGTCACCAGCAGGATTGGCGCCTCGATGGCCGGGCGCAGGTCGAGCACGTGGTCCAGATCGTCGGTGATCAGCAGGTCGACGGCCGTGCCTGTCAGTTCGCTGGCGTTCTCGTGGCGCGCGTATTCCAGCCCCCAGCGTGGCAGCAGCCCCTGCAGCAGCTCGGCCAGGCCGCTGCCGGGGTTGCCCAGGGCCACCACCCGCCCGCTCAGCGGCGCCGGCGGGATCGCCGCGGTGTGCGCCGGTAGCGGCAGGTCGGCGCTGAAGCGGCTGCCGAAGCCGGTTTCGGAATGGATATGCAGATGCCCCTGCATGGCCTGGCACAGGTTGCGGGTCAGGGCCAGGCCCAGGCCGGTGCCGCCATACTGGCGGGTGATGCCGGCGCCGGCCTGGGTGAACGGCTGGAAGATCCGCGCCTGGGCTTCCTCGGGGATGCCGATGCCGGTGTCGCTCACCTCCAGGCGGACGCCGCCGACGATGCTGCTCAGGCGCACGTCGACGCGGCCGAAACGGGTGAACTTGAGGGCGTTGGACAACAGGTTGCTGACGATCTGCCGCACCCGGGTCGGGTCACCCAGCACCGTGCTTGGGAAGTCCGGGGCGACCAGGCAGGTCAGCTCGACACTGGGCGCGGCATTTTGCGACAGCAGGTTGGCGGTGTCTTCGACCATCGCGCCGAGGTCGAACGGAATGCGCTCCAGTTCCAGCTGGCCGGCATCGAACTTGGACAGGTCGAGGATATCGTTGAGCAACTCCACCAGCACCTTGCCCGAGTCGTGGGCGATCGACAGCTGCTGGCGCTGCTCGGGCGCCAGGCCGCTGTCCAGGGCCAGGGCGATCATGCCCAGCATGCCGTTGAGCGGGGTGCGGATCTCGTGGCTCATGTTGGCCAGGAAGGCGGCGCGCGCCTGGGCCATGTCCAGGGCGCGCTGGCGCGCCTCGTCCAGCTCCTGGTTGGACAGGCTCAGGCGGCTGTTGCTGGCCTTGAGCTCGTTGGTGCGTGCCGAGACGATGTCTTCCAGCTCGTTGAGGTACTGGGTCAGGCGGTTCTCGGCGGTGCGCCGCTGCTGGATCTCGGTGGCCATGCTGACGAACTGCTGGTTGGCGACCCGCACCAGCACGCCGATCTCGTCGTTCTCGTGGCCCTTTGGGCAGTCCACCCGGTTCTGCCTGGGCGTGCGCGCATCGTTGCCGCTGAGCGCGCCGATCACCGTCACCAGTGGCTTGGTCAGCATCAGGTAGAACAGCCCCAGGAGGATGCCGGTAAGCACCAGGCTGCGGGCGAAGCCGTTGACCAGGGTGACCCCGGCGCGGTCGAGGAAGCGTGCGCCGAAGGTGTAGGTGTCGACATCCAGGTAAAGGGTGCCCAGGTATTCATCGGGCATATGGGCGAGGAACAGCCGGTCCTGGAACTGGCGCTGCTCGCCGAACAGGAAGTCCGACAGCGCCCGGTAGCGGCTTTCCATGCTGGGGCGCTGCACATCGGCCAGCACCGTGTCGTTGTTGTCGATCAGCCGCGCGCGGATCAGCGCCGGCGATTTCAGCAGGCCGCCGGTCAGCTCCTGGGCCAGTTCCGTGTCGATGTTGTAGGCGATGCGCGAGGCCGTGTCGTGGCTGATCTTCAGCAGTGCCTGAATTTCACGGTTGATGGACGCGTCTTCGCTGGCATAATCGATGCCGATCTGGATGAGACTGAGCAATGTTCCCAGGATGAAGCCGACCAGGACTGTCAACCGGGCTTGCTTGTATGACAGGCGATTGGTGAACTTGATATCCATGGGTCCCAAGCCGGTTACTTGCTCCGTGCGCTGCGCAAGCATAGCCGATCAGCCCTGGCTGCTGGCGGGTCTGTCTGTTCATTTCAGTTGATCGTCGATTAAGGGCCGCTGCGGCCCCAAAAAACTGAAATCAATAGGAGTCGTCATGGACGCCCGTCTCAATGCTTTTCTCGACCGCGCAGAATCCGTCCTCGCCCGCCTCGAACCCCTGCTGCCGGCCCCACGCCCGGACATCGACTGGACCCGTACCCTGGCGGCCCGCTGGCAACGCGACGGCCGCAGCGGCTACCTGATGCCACTGGAGGTCAGCCTCGACATCCGCCTGTCCGACCTGATCGGTGTCGACCAGCAGCGCGAACAGCTGGGCCGCAATACCCACCAGTTCATCAACGGCATGCCGGCCAACCACGCCCTGCTGTGGGGCTCGCGCGGCACCGGCAAGTCGTCGCTGGTGCGGGCGCTGTTGGCCGAGCATGCGGGCCAGGGCCTGCGCCTGATTGAAATCGAGCGCGACCACCTGGCCGACCTGCCACGGGTGGTCGAGCAACTGCAAAAACGTGAACAACGCTTCATCCTGTTTTGCGACGACCTGTCGTTCGAAGCCGGGGAGGGCGATTACCGGGTGCTCAAGAGCGTGCTCGACGGCTCACTGGAACAGGCCCCGGACAACGTGCTGCTATACGCCACCTCCAACCGCCGCCACCTGGTGCCGGAGAAACAGAGCGACAACGAGAACTGGAAGATGGTCGACGGCGAGCTGCACCCCAACGAAGCGGTGGAGGACAAGATCGCCCTGTCCGACCGCTTCGGCCTGTGGCTGTCGTTCTACCCGTTCAGCCAGGAGCACTTCCTCAACGTGGTCGAGCACTGGATCGGCCAGCTGGCGCGCCCGGCCGGGCTGCAGTGGCAGCGCAGCGAAGCGCTCGACATCCTCGCCGTGCGCTGGGCCACCGGCCGCGGTAACCGTAATGGCCGTTGTGCCTATCAGTTCGCCCGCTACTGGGTCGGGCTGCAATTGCTGGAGCAGAAATAAATGATCGACCTCAACGCCAGTGGCCAAGGCCTCGATGGCTACGACTTGCTGGCCGCGCAAGTGCAGGCGCTGTTCGCCGACGAGCGCGACTTCATCGCCAACGCCGCGCAGTTCTCGGCGTTTCTCTACAACCAGGTAGAGGACCTGAACTGGGCGGGCTTCTATATCAACCGCAACGAAGCGCTGGTGCTCGGCCCGTTCCAGGGTCAGGTTGCATGCGTGCGCATCCCGTTCGGTCGGGGCGTATGCGGCGCCGCGGCGGCCACCCGCACGACCCAGCGGGTCGAGGACGTGCACGCGTTTCCCGGGCATATCGCCTGTGATAGCGCGTCCAACAGCGAACTGGTAATTCCGTTGGTCAAGGCCGGAAGGCTGATCGGCGTGCTCGACCTGGACAGCCCGAAGCTGGCGCGCTTCAGCGAGGCCGACCAGGCAGGGCTGGAGCGGTTGGTCGAGGTGTTCCTCGCGTTGACCGATTGCTGAAATGAAGAAGGGGCCTGCGAAGGCCCCTTTCTTTTGGGTCGTGGGAGCGGGCTTGCCCCGCGATAGAGCCAGCGCTGTCAGTCGTAGATGACCTTCTTCTTCCAGGTCTCATCCTCGTCGGTCTTGAGCCCTTGGGTCAGCGCGTTCTGTTCATTCTCCGCCGGTTCCATCTGGTCCAGCACCTGGGCATTGGCCCGGTTCAGCAGTTTCTCAAGGTAGGTCAACTGCTCTTCATACTGCTTGGGCTCAGGCTGCTTGCGCAGGTACTGCACGCCACGCTCGAAGGCCAGGCGCGCCTGGCCTGGCTGGTTCTGCTGCAGGGCCTGCTGGCCGAGGTTGTTGAAGAACTCGATATGCAGCAGCACGAGGATATGACGGATTTCCTTGACCCAATACTTGCCTTCGTTGGTCGCCAGGAAACCTTCCTGAGTGGCACGCACGATCTGGTTGTGCAGCAGTTCCAGCAAAAAGCGCACGTCCTTGGCCTTTACCTCGGTCTGGATGGGCGAGGGTGGGTTACTGACCGGTATCCTCTCGCCTTGGGCGATCAGCCCTTCCAGCTCGGCGATGCGTGCCTTGAGGTCGCCACTGTGCTTGTCCAGGGCCAGCTGGCGCTGGTTGAGGTTCAGTTCGAGGCGGGTCAGCAGCAGTTTGAGCGCGGGCGTCATGAATTGCCCGGGGAAGGTCTCGGTGATTTCGCCGCAACGGCGCAGGCGGTCGGCCAGCTCGACCTTGAGCCGTGCGCGCTCGAGCTTGCCGTTCTCGACCACATTGTTGAGGTAGCCGATCACGATCAGCAGCGCGATACCCGCAACGATAAGCAGGGTGATCAGAAGTGGTGTCACCGTTAACGCCTCATGAAGAAGTTTTGCATCTATCGAGAGTGTAGTGAGTCCGCCCGAAAGCGAACAGTGCAGCCTGGCGGACAGTCCTGCTCGCCCTTGAATCCATGAAGCATTCGTGGGAGCGGGCTAGCCCTGCGATCAGGCCCTCAAGCCTTGCTTGTATGTATCGGCCCATCATCCAAAACCTACAGATAGTGGCACATCGCTACGAGCTTGCCGAGCCAACGTCAGAAAAGCAACGCCAATCCCCGGACGCATCCTGCACCACCACCCATGACGACGGGAAGTCATTGATTTAAATAAATTTCTACAAAGGGGTTGACGACCTTCCAAGGCATCCATAGAATGCGCGCCACTTGCAGCGTAAAGCACACAGCGAAACGCGGCAGAGAGTGAAAGCAAGCAGTACTTTAATAGGTAATGCGAGCAGTGTGTCCCCTTCGTCTAGTGGCCTAGGACACCGCCCTTTCACGGCGGTAACAGGGGTTCGAGTCCCCTAGGGGACGCCATATTGCGGGAATAGCTCAGTTGGTAGAGCACGACCTTGCCAAGGTCGGGGTCGCGAGTTCGAGTCTCGTTTCCCGCTCCAGTTTCTCCGGCACTGCTTCGGCAGGGCAGGAAAAGAAAATCCAGGCTGAATCGTGAGGTTCATGTTCTGGTGCGCTGAAAAGCGTCGGCTTAGTCCCCTTCGTCTAGTGGCCTAGGACACCGCCCTTTCACGGCGGTAACAGGGGTTCGAGTCCCCTAGGGGACGCCATATTTGCGGGAATAGCTCAGTTGGTAGAGCACGACCTTGCCAAGGTCGGGGTCGCGAGTTCGAGTCTCGTTTCCCGCTCCAGTTTTGACGCATCGTTCCGACGGTGCCGGTGCTGAAGGTCGTCAAGGCGCTTCAGGCCACATGCGGTAAAGCTTCACCCTGCGGGAATAGCTCAGTTGGTAGAGCACGACCTTGCCAAGGTCGGGGTCGCGAGTTCGAGTCTCGTTTCCCGCTCCACATTGAAAACGCCACTTCGTTTGAAGTGGCGTTTTTTTTTGCTCGCGTGGTTGGTTTTTGGGGCGAGCTGGCTCAGCACACCTATCAATTTTGCTAGTTGGCGAATGTCGTCTGAGGGCGTACAACGGCATGGCGCTACTCGTTACGTGCCCGATGTTCGTACTCATACCATCAGTTATTACTCTGTCGGGGGAGAATGTTGGGCGCGCCTGATCTCACTCCATTCTGCCTTGAACAAGGAAGGAGCAATGACCGTGACGATCGAAAAGACGGATTTGGAAGTCCAGCTGGAGATATGTAAACGGGCGGTCGATGCGTGGAGGCGTTATGAAGAAAGTAAAGGGCAGCAGCCCCCTTCTCAGGTAGAACGACTTCGACTGGAAGCAGAGTTCTTATGTTCTTCGGCGCATCATTTTTTCGGGGGTAAGGCTAGGATTCCCCCTGATTTGCTAGATCGTGATTTGGCGGAGTGAATTCACTTGTCCCGCTCAGGTGATTGGGGTTCCCGGCCCAAATGGGGCCGGGATGCATCTACATCAGTGAATATCACCCTGAGCAGGCTTGGCTAGCAGTTGCTTTTCTTGGTGCCAATCAAACGCTTCGCCGTTCTGCTCTGCCTCGTAGCGTCGCTCTTCCAGCGTCTGGTAAAGCTCCAGCTCGTCATCCGGCATGAAATGCAAGCAATCCCCACCAAAGAACCACAGCAGATCACGCGGTACCAGATGGGCGATCTGGGGATAGCGCTGGATCACCTGGCAGATCAGGTCCTGGCCCAGGTACTGGCTTTGCAGCGGGTCCTGCGGCAGCAGGGTGAGCAGCTCGTCGAAGCGCTCGAGGAACAGGGCGTGGCTTTCCTCCGGGACCTGTTCGGCTTCACCCAGCGCGGCCAGGATGGTGCGCAGGTGGTGGAGCAGTTGCAGGTGGTATTCCAGGTGGGGGTTGGCCATGGCGGCGGTCCTCGGGGTGGTTGAAACGGGGGGCGGAGTATACGCCGGTTTTGCATAGGCTGGCAGCGTAGCTGCCTGTGCTGGCCTCATCGAGGGGCAAGTCGCATCGGCGCACCGCCGCTCCCACGCCAATCGCATATTTGGCGTGGGAGCGGCGGTGCGCCGATGCGACTTGCCCCGCGATGCGGTCGACCAATGCTCAGCGCACTTTGCCTGCCTCGGGCAGCAGCACGTCCTTGTCAAACGCATCCACATCGATCACCACCCGCCGCGCCTGCTCGGCCTGATGCAGGCGCTGGCCTTCCTCCGCCTGCAACACGCCCGCTTCGATGGCGGCGTCGATCACCGACTGCCCCGGTGCCGCCTGCACCTTGCCTTCCTTGACCGCCTGATGCAGGGCCTTGTGCAGTGGAGCGGCATCGTCCAGCAGGTCGCAGGCTGTCTGCAGCGCGGCCACTGGGTCGCCGTCGGCCTGAGGCCTGAAGCAGCCCGCCAGCAGCTCTTCCAGCGCCGGGTCGCCTTTGCGGCGGCCGATCAGCGCCGCCACCTCGGCGTCCAGCTCATCGCTGGGCCCGGTATGCCGGCGGCCGAACGGGAACACCAGCACCCGCAGGGCGCAGCCCAGGAAGCGGTTGGGGAAGTTGTCGAGCAGCGCGTCCAGCGCGTTCTCGGCCTGCCCCAGGCTTTCCTCCAGCGCCCAGCGCAGCAGCGGGCGCAGGTACTCGGGCGAGCCTAGGTCGTGGTAGCGCTTGAGCGCGGCGCTGGACAGGTACAGGTAGCTGAGCACATCGCCCAGCCGGGCGCTCAGGCGTTCGCGGCGCTTGAGCGCGCCGCCCAGCAGCATCATCGACAGGTCGGCCAGCAAGGCGAACGCCGCCGCCTGGCGGTTGAGGGCGCGGAAGTAGCCCTGGCTCAGGGCATCGCCCGGGACCTTCTCGAAATGCCCCAGGCCCAAACCCAGCACCAGGGTGCTGGCGGCGTTGCCGGCGGCGAACAGGATGTGCTGCAGCAACAGGTCGTCGAACTCGTTCAGCGCCTGGTCGTGGTCCTCGCGCCCGGCCAGGGCCATTTCCCTGAGCACGAACGGGTGGCAGCGGATCGCGCCCTGGCCGAAGATCATCAGGTTGCGCGAGAGGATGTTGGCCCCCTCGACGGTGATGAAGATCGGCGCGCCTTGCCAGTTGCGGCCCAGGTAGTTGTTCGGGCCCATAATGATGCCCTTGCCGCCGTGCACGTCCATGGCGTGCTGGATGCACTCGCGACCGCGCTCGGTGAGGTGGTACTTGAGGATCGCCGACAGCACCGAGGGTTTTTCCCCGAGGTCGACAGCCTTGGCGGTGAGCAGGCGGGCGCTGTCCATCAGCCAGGCGTTGCCGCCGATGCGCGCCAGGGATTCCTGGATGCCTTCGAAGGCGGCCAGCGGCACGTTGAACTGTTCGCGCACCCGGGCGTACTGGCCGGTGACGAGGCTTGTGTACTTGGCCGCGCCCGTGCCGACCGCCGGCAGGGAGATCGAGCGGCCCACCGACAGGCAGTTCATCAGCATCATCCAGCCCTTGCCGAGCATGGCCTGGCCGCCGATCAGGCAATCCAGCGGCACGAATACGTCCTTGCCGCTGTTGGGGCCGTTCATGAACGCGGCCCCCAGTGGCAGGTGGCGTCGGCCGATCTCCACGCCGGGGAGGTCGGTGGGGATCAGCGCCAGGCTGATGCCCAGCTCGGTCTGCTCGCCCAGCAGGTGGTCGGGGTCGTAGGCCTTGAAGGCCAGGCCCAGCAGGGTGGCTACCGGGCCGAGGGTGATGTAGCGCTTCTCCCAGTTCAGACGCAGGCCGATGACGTCTTCACCCTGCCACTGGCCTTTGCAGATGACGCCGGTGTCGGGCATGGCCCCGGCGTCGGAGCCAGCCAGGGGGCCGGTGAGGGCGAAGCAGGGGATGTCGTCGCCACGGGCCAGGCGCGGCAGGTAGTGGCTGCGTTGCTCGTCAGTGCCGTAGTGCAGCAGCAGTTCGGCCGGGCCCAGCGAGTTGGGCACCATCACCGTGGAGGCCAGATCGCCGCTGCGGGTGGCCAGTTTCATCGCCACCTGGGAGTGGGCGTAGGCCGAGAAGCCCTTGCCGCCGTACTCCTTGGGGATGATCAGGGCGAAGAAGCCATGCTGCTTGATGAAGTCCCAGGCTTGCGGCGGCAGGTCGAGGTCCTGGCCGATCTGCCAGTCGCTGACCATGGCGCACAGCTGCTCGGTGGGGCCGTCGATGAAGGCCTGTTCCTCCTCGCTGAGCCTGGGTGCGTCGTAGTCGAGCAGGGTGTTCCAGTCGGGGCGGCCGCTGAACAGGTGGCCGTCCCACCACACGGTGCCGGCGTCGATGGCTTCGCGCTCGGTCTGCGACATTGGCGGCAGGGTACGCTGGAACCAGTTGAACATCGGCGCGGTGAATAGTTTACGGCGCAGCTCCGGCAGGGCGAAGAAGGCCGTCTTGGCGGCGATCACTACCCAGATCAGCGCCAGCAGCCAGCCTGGCGCGGTGCTGAAGATGCCCATCAGCAGGGTGTACGCGGCGATGGCCGCGAGGATTTGCAGGGGCGCCAGGCGCCGGTGCAGTAGATACGCGGCGCCAAGCACCAGGACCAGCAACCACAACAGCAGCATGATTCTTCCTCCTTGGAAGCGGGGGGCGGGGGCGATCCACAGAGCTTAGACGTGTTGGGGTGGATGGCCTGCCTAGGAGATGACAGGGTGGGGCGCTGGGAGTTCGGTAGGGAATGTCATGCAGTCATCGCGGGGCAAGCCCGCTCCCACGCCAGATATGCAATGTGGGCGTGGGAGTGGGCTTGCCCCGCGATGCGGTCATCAGATCATCTGGAGCGGTTCAACCCCACCTCCATATCATCGATCAGCGCCTTGGCCATGGCGCTGAGGATCCGCGCCGAGCTGCCGGCCAGCAGGTCGCCTTCCATCTCCGCCTCGCAGGTCAGGTGGCGGATGCAGCCGAGCAGCACCGACAACTCGCTGAAGGCGTCTTCGAAGGTAACACCCGGCTCGACCTTGAACAGGTCCAGGCAGGTGGTGCGGCCCGCGGTATGCCCGCGGCTCATGGCTGCACCTGCGGTTTGTGCTCGAGCAGGGCGCAGGCGAGCTGGCCGAGGTAGTCGCTGGCGATGAACAGGCGGTCCTGGACTTCGCCGGGCTCGGTCTTGAAGTAGATGTCGAGGACGTCGGAGATGGCGGTGGCCACTTCGACGGCGGCGGCCATGGCGTCGTCGCGGGGGAGGGGGGGGCGGATGGTGATGAAGTGGCAGAGACGGGGTGGGTCTGGGACGATTTTTTTCATGGTCGAGCTTCCTTGTGGTTACGAGTAACCACCACCCGCATCCTTTCTCACGAGATCAAGGTGGCAGCCATGTACGGGGTGAGAAATCCGGGCCACAAGGTAAACCCGGCCAGACCGAAGTCTGCCCGTACACGGCCACCATGACGGAGGCGCGTTACCGTTGTGGAAATCGGGTTTCTCACACCCGGTCACCCAATTGGGCGACCCGATGAAGTTATCCCCGGGGTATTTCCCCGACAACGCGGCGGCTTCCGGCAAGTGCGTAGGATAGTTCCCAAGCTTTGCTGGCTGAAGCATTTGGTTTCAGGTTCGGAAATGTCTGACAGTCTTTGAGATCGCCGGGGCTGCTGCGCAGCCCTTTCGCGACACAAGGCCGCTCCCACAGGGACCGCGCCATGGCAGAGCTGGCGTATACCCTGTGGGAGCGGCCTTGCCGAGGCGTCGGACCGGTCGGAAAGGGCCGCAAAGCGGCCCCCCGGTTTCACTGGCACCGCCCACCGCTTGGAGTAGACTGACCCCCCTCCCGCATTCATTAAGGACGTTGCCATGCTGAAGATCTGGGGCCGCAAGAATTCGAGCAATGTGCGCAAGGCGTTGTGGATCGCCCACGAGCTGGGCCTGGACTTCGAGTCCATCGATGCCGGCGGCGCCTTCGGCGTGGTCAACGAACCGCACTACCGGGCCCTGAACCCCAACGGCCTGGTGCCCATGCTCGAAGACGGCGACCTGGTGCTGTGGGAGTCCAACGCCATCGTGCGCTACCTATGCGCCGAGTACGGCGCCGAACAAGGCTGGTACCTCGACGACCCGCGCCAGCGCGCCCTGGCCGACAAGTGGATGGACTGGACCACCTCGTCCTTCGCCGGCCCGTTCCGCCCGCTGTTCTGGGGCCTGCTGCGCACCCCCGAGGACCAGCGCGACTGGGTGGCGATCAACGCCGCGCACAAGCAATGCGCCCAGTTGCTGGCCATCGCCGACGAGACCCTGGCCAGGCAGCCGTACCTCTCCGGCGAGCAGATCGGCATGGGCGACATTCCCCTGGGCAGCTTCATCTACGCCTGGTTCGAAATGCCGATTGAACGCCCGGCCATGCACCACCTCCAAGCCTGGTACGAGCGCCTCAAGCAACGCCCGGCCTACCAGGCGGGGGTGATGAGCGCCCTGACGTGACGCCACTTCGATAGTCACTATCGATACATGTGACTGTACTTGTGCGGCCAGCCCTTGCACCATGGCCGCACTCACTGCGCCAGTGACTTCACCTGGCGTGTCCCGCACCCTTTTCTCGGTACCCGACCCGCTATGAGTTCCGCCCTGTCCATCCGACAGCTGACCAAGACCTACGGCAACGGTTTCCAGGCCCTCAAGGGCATCGACCTGGACGTTTCCGAAGGCGACTTCTTCGCCTTGCTCGGCCCCAACGGCGCCGGCAAGTCCACCACCATCGGCATTCTCTCGACCCTGGTGAACAAGACCAGCGGCACGGTCAACGTGTTCGGCCACGACCTGGACCGCGAGCCTGCGGCGCTCAAGCGCTGCCTGGGCGTGGTGCCCCAGGAGTTCAACTTCAACCAGTTCGAGAAGACCTTCGACATCGTCGTCACCCAGGCCGGCTACTACGGCATCCCGCCCAAGGTGGCCAAGGAGCGCGCCGAGCAGTACCTGACGCAGCTCGGGCTGTGGGACAAGCGCGACGTGCCGTCGCGTTCGCTGTCCGGCGGCATGAAGCGCCGGCTGATGATCGCCCGGGCGCTGATCCACGAGCCGCGCCTGTTGATCCTCGACGAGCCGACCGCCGGGGTGGACATCGAGCTGCGCCGTTCGATGTGGAGCTTCCTCACCGAGCTCAACCAGAAGGGCATCACCATCATCCTCACCACCCACTACCTCGAAGAGGCCGAGCAGCTGTGCCGCAACATCGGCATCATCGACCACGGCACCATCGTCGAGAACACCAGCATGCGCCAGTTGCTGGGCAAGCTGCACGTCGAGACCTTCGTCCTCGACCTCAAGCACGACCTGCCCGCCGCGCCTGAGCTGCAGGGCTACCCGTGCCGGCTGATCACCCCGCACACCCTGGAGGTGCAGGTGGACAAGGACATTGGCATCACCGCGCTGTTCGGCCAGCTGGCGCTGAAGAACATCGAGGTACAAAGCCTGCGCAACAAGACCAACCGACTCGAGGAGCTGTTCGTGTCCCTGGTGGAAAAGAACCTGTCGAAGGTGGCCGTATGAGTGTGGAACTGCGCACCAACTGGGTCGCCCTGAACACCATCGTCTACCGCGAAGTGCGGCGCTTCTTGCGCATCTGGCCGCAGACCCTGCTGCCACCGGCCATCACGATGGTGTTGTACTTCGTGATCTTCGGCAACCTGATCGGCCGGCAGATCGGCGACATGGGCGGCTTCACCTACATGGAGTACATCGTGCCGGGGCTGATCATGATGTCGGTGATCACCAACTCCTACGGCAACGTGGTGTCGAGCTTCTTCGGCAGCAAGTTCCAGCGCTCCATCGAGGAGCTGATGGTGTCGCCGGTGTCGCCGCACACCATCCTCGTCGGCTATGTGCTGGGCGGTGTGCTGCGCGGGCTGGCGGTGGGGGTGATCGTGACCATCCTGTCGCTGTTCTTCACCCACCTGCAGGTGCATCACCTGGGTGTGACCATCGTCGTGGTGCTGCTGACCGCGACCATCTTCTCGCTGCTGGGCTTCGTCAACGCGGTGTTCGCGCGCAACTTCGACGACATCTCGATCATCCCGACCTTCGTGCTGACGCCGCTGACCTACCTGGGCGGGGTGTTCTACTCGATCAACCTGCTGCCGCCGTTCTGGCAGACCGTGTCGCTGGCCAACCCCGTGCTGCACATGGTCAACTCGTTCCGCTACGGCATCCTAGGGGTGTCGGACATCAGCATCGGCACGGCGATCAGCTTCATGCTGGTGGCCACCGCGCTGCTCTACCTGCTGTGCGTGCGCCTGCTGGTCAGCGGCCGCGGCATGCGTGCCTGAGCTTCGGGTGAGGGCACAACGGCACTGGCGCCGGCGCCACTGCCGGCCCACCCACCAGCGCCAGTAGCCCATGGTGGTGAAGTAGGCGAGCACGCCGAGCACCACCCCGCACACCACCGAGCCCAGCAGGAACGGTTGCCAGATCGTCGCCAGCTGGTCGGTGACCCAGTCGACGGTGATTTCCTCGGGCAGCGTGCGCGGCGGCACCTGCATCAGCCAGGCGCCGGTCATGTAGGTGACGAAGAACACCGGCGGCATGGTCAGCGGGTTGGTCAGCCACACCAGGCTCACCGCGATTGGCAGGTTGCCGCGCACCGGGATCGCCAGCGCGGCGGCCAGCAGCATCTGCATGGGGATCGGGATCAGCGCCGCGAACAGGCCGACGCCCATGGCCCGCGCCACCGAATGGCGATTCAGGTGCCACAGGTTGGGGTCGTGCAGCAGCTTGCCGAAAAAGCGTAAGGACTTGTGTTCGCGGATGCTGGTCGGGTCCGGCATGTAGCGTTTGAACAGACGGCGCGGCATGTGGGCTCCCGGCGGGGTTGAAGGGCGTCAGTATGCCTTGATTGAAGCGCAGCCTCGTTCAGAGTTTGTGACAATTGTTTAGCAGGTTTTTTCCGCCGATCAGCTAAGCCTCAGGGGCCGTTTTCGCTTCTGGAGCTCTATCTCATGCGCACAGGGATGCTGGCGCTGGTCCTCGGGCTGTTGAGCCTGCGCTTTTTACCTGCCCTGCCACCGGTCGGATGGCTGATTCCATTGCTGTTGCTGGCCCTGGCCTGCCTGCGCACCCGGGCCAGGCCGCTGGGCTGGTTCGTGCTGGGTGGCTGCTGGGCCTGCTGGTCGGCGCAGCAGGCCCTGGACGACCGCCTGCCGGCCGCGCTGGATGGCCGCACGCTGTGGCTGGAGGGGCGGGTGGTCGGCCTGCCGACCCGTACCGAGCGCGGCGTGCGTTTCGAGCTGGAGCAGCCGCAGTCACGTCGGGCCCGGTTGCCGCAGCGGGTGCAATTGAGCTGGTTCGAGGGGCCGCCGCTGCGAGCGGGGGAGCACTGGCGGCTGGCGGTCAACCTGCGTCGGCCGAAGGGCCTGCTCAACCCCCATGGCCCGGATCAGGAGGCCACGCTGTTGGCGCGGCGGGTCGGTGCCACCGGCACGGTCAAGGCCGGCATGCGCCAGGGCGAGGAGGCCAGCAGTTGGCGCGACGGCCTGCGCCAGCGCCTGCTGGCCACCGATGCCCATGGCCGTGAGGCGGCGTTGGCCGCCCTGGTGCTCGGGGATGGCGCAGGCCTGGCGCGGGAGGACTGGCAGGTGCTGCAGGCCACCGGCACGGTACACCTGCTGGTGATTTCCGGGCAGCACATCGGCTTGCTGGCCGGATTGGTCTACGGGCTGGTGGCGGGGCTGGCGCGCCTGGGGGGGTGGCCACGGCGCCTGCCGTGGCTGCCCTGGGCCTGTGGCCTGGCGATGGCGGCGGCATTGGGCTACGGCTGGCTGGCGGGGTTCGGCGTGCCGGTGCAGCGGGCGTGCCTGATGCTGGCGGTGGTGCTGCTCTGGCGCTTGCGCTTTCGCCATCTGGGCGTCTGGGTGCCGTTGCTGATGGCGCTGTCGGGCGTGCTGCTGGTCGAGCCGCTGGCCAGCCTGTTGCCGGGTTTCTGGCTGTCGTTCGCTGCCGTGGCGGTGCTGGTGCTGTGTTTTGCCGCCCGGCTGGGTGCCTGGCGGCCCTGGCAGGCCTGGACCCGCGCCCAGTGGGTGATCGCCGTGGGGTTGCTGCCGGTGCTGCTGGCCTTGGGGCTGCCCGTCAGTCTCAGCGCGCCGCTGGCCAATCTGCTGTCGGTGCCGTGGCTCAGCTGGGGCGTGCTGCCGTTGGCGTTGCTGGGTACGGCCCTGCTGCCGGTGCCTGGGCTGGGGGAGGGGATGCTGTGGCTGGCGGGCCTGTCGTTGGATGGGTTGTTTGCCGTGCTGACGCGATTGGCAGGGCTGCGGCCGGCCTGGATTCCCGAGCCACTGCCGTTGTGGGCCTGGCTGCTGGTGTGCCTGGGCGCCGTGCTGGTGTTGCTGCCCCGGGGCGTGCCGTTGCGGGCGCCGGGCGTGGTCCTGCTGTTGGCGCTGTGGGCGCCACGCGAACAGGTGCCGCCGGGGCAGGTGGAGGTCTGGCAGCTGGATGTGGGGCAGGGCCTGGCGGTGCTGCTGCGCACCCGCAATCACGCGCTGCTGTATGACGCAGGCCCGGCCCAGGGTGGCAGTGACCTGGGCGAGACGGTGGTGCTGCCGACCTTGCGCAAGCTTGGGGTGAAGGCGCTGGATGTGATGCTGATCAGCCATGGCCATGCCGACCATGCCGGTGGGGCGGCGGCCGTGCGGCGTGGGGTTTCGGTGGCGCGAGTGCTGGCCGGCGAGGTTGCCGGGCTGGAAGCGGCCTCGCTGTGCCGCAGTGGCGAGCGCTGGCAGTGGGATGGCGTCGATTTCGAGCTCTGGCACTGGCCGCAGGGGGCTTCCAGCAACGAACGCTCCTGTGTGTTGCGCGTGCAGGCCAAGGGCGAACGCCTGCTGCTGGCCGGGGACATGGAGGCCGGTGCGGAGCGGGCCTGGCTGGCCGCGACCGACGATCCTCGGGTGGACTGGTTGCAGGCGCCGCACCATGGCAGCCGCACGTCGTCCAGCGAGCCGTTCGTCCAGGCCACGGCGCCGCGCGGGGTGTTGGTTTCCCGGGGGCGGCACAATGGTTTCGGGCATCCCCATGGGCAGGTGGTCGAGCGCTATCGCCGGCACGGGGTGGTGATGCATGACACGGCGTTGGAGGGGGCATTGCGGTTGGTGCTGGGGAGTCGGGGTGGGGTGGAGGGTGTGCGCAGGGAGCGGCGGTTCTGGCGTGAGGTTGACGAGGGCTGAACCGACGCCATCGCGGGGCAAGCCCGCTCCCACGCAGGTCCGCTCACACGATGGTTTCGCGCTGGCGTGGGAGCGGGCTTGCCCCGCGATTACGCGGACCGAACGTTTCCCTGACCTCCGGCAGATGAGCCCCAGGCGGTCCTATGGTAGAGTGGCGGCCTTTTTCCGAGGGGATGCTAACTGTGTGGGAATTGGTCAAGTCCGGTGGCTGGATGATGCTGCCGATCATCCTGAGCTCGATCGCCGCCATGGCGATCGTCGTCGAGCGCCTGTGGACCCTGCGCGCCAGCCGTGTCACCCCGCCGCACCTGCTGGGCCAGGTGTGGATGTGGATCAAGGACAAGCAACTCACCAGTGACAAGCTCAAGGCTCTGCGCGCCGACTCGCCGCTGGGCGAGATCCTCGCCGCGGGCCTGGCCAACTCGCGCCACGGCCGCGAGATCATGAAAGAGTGCATCGAGGAGGCCGCCTCGCGGGTCATCCACGAGCTGGAACGCTACATCAGCACCCTCGGCACCATCGCCGCCATGGCCCCGCTGCTGGGCCTGCTGGGCACCGTGCTGGGCATGATCGACATCTTCAGCGCCTTCATGGGCTCGCAGATGACCGCCAACGCCGCCGTCCTGGCCGGGGGGATCTCCAAGGCCCTGGTCACCACCGCGGCCGGCCTGATGGTCGGTATCCCGGCGGTGTTCTTCCACCGCTTCCTGCTGCGCCGCATCGATGAGCTGGTGGTGGGCATGGAGCAGGAGGCGATCAAGCTGGTGGAAGTGCTGCAGGGCGACCGCGAAGTGGAAGTGGCCGGAGGCAAGGCGTGAAGTTCCGGCGCAATCGCCAGCGCGAGAACGTCGACATCAACCTGGCGTCGTTGATCGACGTGGTGTTCGTGCTGCTGCTGTTCTTCGTGGTCACCACCACCTTCACCCGCGAGACCCAGCTGCGTGTCGAGTTGCCGGAGGCCAGCAGCGCCGAGCAGCCGCCGGCCGACCAGGGCAAGCTGGTGGAGATCACCATCAGCGCCGACGGCGTGTACTCGGTGAACAACCACCTGCTGCCCAAGAGCGACCTGGACACCCTGACCGAGGCGATCGAGAAGGAATCCGGCGGTGACATCACCCTGCCGCTGGCCATCAGCGCCGACGGCAAGACCCCGCACCAGGCTGTGATCACCGCAATGGACGCGGCCGGCAAGCTCGGCTTCAGCAAGTTGCGCATGACCACCGTCGAGGCCGCGCAGGGCAAGCCCTGATGGCCTTCGCCGACCGTCTGCTCGCCGCCTGGTACGCCGGGCACCCGGCGCTGGCCCTGCTGCGGCCGCTGGAGGCCCTGTACCGTCGCGTGGTGACGCGCAAGCGCGCGCGCTTCCTCAGCGGCGAAAGCCCGAGCTACCGTGCCCCAGTACCGGTGATCGTGGTGGGCAATATCACCGTCGGCGGTACCGGCAAGACGCCGATGATCCTCTGGCTGATCGAGCATTGCCGCCGGCAGGGGCTCAAGGTCGGCGTGGTCAGCCGTGGCTATGGCGCCAAACCACCGCACTATCCCTGGCGCGTCCAGGCTGACCAGCCTGCGGACCAGGCCGGCGACGAGCCCTTGCTGATCGTCCAGCGCACCGGCGTGCCGCTGGTGATCGACCCCGACCGTTCCCGTGCCGTGCAGGCCTTGCTGGCCAGTGATGCGCCGGACCTGATCCTGTGCGACGACGGCATGCAGCATTACCGCCTGGCTCGCGACCTGGAGCTGGTGTTGATCGACGCCGCCCGGGGCCTGGGCAATCACCGCTGCCTGCCGGCCGGCCCGTTGCGCGAGCCGGTCGAGCGCTTGGGCGAGGCCGACGCGGTGCTGTTCAACGGCGCCGAGACCGACCGCGCCGACGGCTTCGCCTTCCGCCTGCAACCCTCGGCGCTGATCAACCTGCGCAGCGGCGAGCGCCGCGAGCTCGACCTGTTCCCGCCTGGCCAGGCGCTGCACGCCGTGGCCGGCATCGGCAATCCGCAACGTTTCTTCAACACCCTGCTGGGGCTACACTGGCAGCCGGTGCCGCACCCTTTCGCCGACCATGCGCCCTACAGCCGTGAAGTGCTGTCGTTCAGCCCGCCGCTGCCGCTGGTGATGACCGAGAAGGATGCGGTGAAATGCCGGCCCTTCGCCGCCGACGACTGGTGGTACCTGGCGGTCGACGCCGTGCCGACGCCCGCCTTCAGCGCCTGGTTCGACGCCCAGCTCGACCGCCTGCTGCCCGGCCGCCCCTGAGCCTTTTTTCATTTTCCGTCGCAAGGACACCTCCATGGACACCAAACTGCTCGATATCCTGGCCTGCCCGATCACCAAGGGCCCGCTCAAGCTTAGCGCCGACAAGACCGAGCTGATCAGCAAGGGCGCCGGCCTGGCCTATCCGATCCGCGATGGCATCCCGGTGATGCTGGAAAGCGAGGCGCGCACCCTGACCGACGAAGAGCGCCTGGACAAATGAGCCTGGACTTCACCGTGGTGATTCCCGCCCGGCTGCGCTCCACGCGCCTGCCGGGCAAGCCATTGCTGCCGATCGCCGGCAAGCCGATGGTCCAGCATGTGTGGGAGCAGGCGCGCAAGAGCGGCGCCAGCCGCGTGGTCATCGCCACCGACGATGCCAGCATCGTCGAGGCCTGCCAGGCGTTTGGCGCCGAGGTGCTGCTGACCCGTGCCGACCATGAGTCGGGCACCGATCGCCTGGCCGAGGTCGCCGCCCAGCTGGGCCTGGCCGCCGATGCCATCGTGGTCAACGTCCAGGGCGACGAGCCCCTGATACCGCCGGTGATCATCGACCAAGTGGCGGCCAACCTCGCCGCGCACCCGGAGGCTGGCATCGCCACCCTGGCCGAGCCGATCCACGCCCCGGAAACCCTCTTCAACCCCAATGCGGTCAAAGTGGTCAGCGACAAGCACGGCCTGGCCCTGACCTTTAGCCGCGCGCCGCTGCCCTGGGCCCGCGACGCCTTCGCCCACAACCGCGACCAACTGCCGGAAGGCGTGCCTTATCGCCGTCATATCGGCATGTACGCCTACCGGGTGGGCTTCCTCCAGGACTTCGTCGCCTGGGGCCCATGCTGGCTGGAGCAGACCGAATCGCTGGAGCAGCTGCGCGCTCTGTGGCACGGCGTGCGCATCCATGTCGCCGACGCCATCGAGGCGCCGGCCGTGGGCGTGGACACCCCTGAAGACCTGGAGCGCGTTCGGCGCTTGCTGGAGGCCTGATGCGCGTTTTGTTCGTCTGCCTCGGCAACATCTGCCGCTCGCCGACCGCCGAAGGCGTGCTGCGCCATCAGCTCGAGGCCGCAGGCCTGGGTGATGTGGTGCAGGTGGCCTCCGCCGGCACCGGCGACTGGCATGTCGGCAAGGCGCCCGACAGTCGCACGTGCAAGGCCGCCCTGGCCCGTGGCTACGACCTGTCGCGCCAGCGTGCCCAGCAGATCAAGGCGGCGCATTTTGCCGAGTACGACCTGGTCCTGGCCATGGACAAGAGCAACCTGGGTAACCTGCAGGCCCTGCGTCCGCACAACGCCAAGGGCGAGCTCGACCTGCTCCTGCGCCGCTATGGCGCGGCCCTGGACGAAGTGCCGGACCCTTACTACGGCGGTGCCGAAGGCTTCGAGCAGGTCCTGGACCTGATCGAGGCGGCCTGCCGCGAGCTGGTCGTGGAAATCAAGGGGCGGTTATGACGGTGCACTGGCAGGAGCGCGTGTCGCTCAAGCCCTACAACACCTTCGGCATCGATGTCAGTGCCCGCTACTTCACCCAGGCCCATGACGACGACGAAGCCCGCCAGGCCCTGGCCCAGGCCGCCGAGCGGCAGGTGCCGGTGCTGGTGATTGGCGGCGGCAGCAACCTGCTGTTGTCCCGCGATGTCGAGGCCCTGGTGCTGCGCATGGCCAGCCGTGGCCGACGCCTGCTCAGCGATGATGGTGAGCGGGTGGTGGTGGAGGCCGAGGCCGGCGAGCCCTGGCACCCGTTCGTGCAGTGGAGCCTTGGGCAGGGCTTGTGCGGGCTGGAAAACCTCAGCTTGATCCCCGGCACCGTGGGCGCCGCGCCGATGCAGAACGTCGGTGCCTATGGCGTGGAGATCAAGGATGTGTTCGCCGGCTTGACCGCGCTGGACCGCGAGACCGGCGAGCTGCGGGATTTCTCGTTGGAAGAGTGCGCGTTCGGTTATCGCGACAGCGTGTTCAAACGCAACCCCGGGCGCTGGCTGATTGTACGCGTGCGCTTTGCCTTGAATCGTACCTTGCAGGCACACCTGGACTACGGCCCGGTGCGTGAGCGCCTGGCGGAGCAGGGCGTCGAGCAGCCGACCGCGCAGGCGATCAGCGACGCGATCTGCAGTATCCGTCGGGAGAAACTGCCGGATCCGGCTGAGTTGGGCAATGCAGGGAGCTTCTTCAAGAACCCGGTGGTGTCCGCTGAGTTGGCCGAGCGTATTCGTGCCGGGCATCCTGGCGTGGTGGCCTATCCCCAGGCCGATGGCCAAGTGAAGCTGGCGGCCGGCTGGTTGATCGAGCAGGCGGGGTGGAAAGGCTATCGCGATGGCGATGCGGGGGTGCACCGCTTGCAGTCGTTGGTGCTGGTCAACTACGGCCAGGCGAGCGGGGCGCAGTTGCATGCGCTGGCGCGGCGGATCCAGGCGGATATCCTCAAGCGCTTCGGGGTTGAGCTGGAGATGGAGCCGAACCTGTACTGATGGGGTGGCCTGGGCTTGCCCCGCGATCACCGGCAGAGCCGGTGCCATCCACCGGCAAAGAAAAAGCCCCGCCAGTTCGCACTGGCGGGGCTTTTTCATTCAGCCGAGGCTATCAACCGTGATGAGGCTTGTGCTCGTCAGCGGTTTCCAGGGCTTCGGCCGGGGTAGCCTGGGCGGCGGCCAGAGCAGCGGCGGCGGCTTCGGCTTCACGCTTGCGGCGACGCACTTCACGCGGGTCGTTCGGCGCACGGCCGTTCGGCAGCATGATGGTGGACGGCTCGACCGGTGCTTGCTCGGCAACCACGGCTGGCGCAGGCTCGGCCACCGGGGCTTCGACCGCTTCAGGCTGGGCTTCGACGGCTTCAGCTACCGGGGCAGGCTGTTCGGCGACTGGCGCCTTGGCTTCAACCGCTTCGGCAACCGGTGCCTTCTCGATCTCGCCCGCTTCCACTACTGGGGCTTGCACGACCGCGGCCGGCTCGACCGCTGCCTCGACAACGGCGGCGGCCGGCTGCTCGGCGGCGGCTTCTTCGACCACAGGCTGTGGCGCCACTTCGACGACAGGCTCGATGCTCGGCTCGGCAGCGACCACTGGCTCGCTGACAGGCTGCTCGACCACCGGGGCGATGGCGACCTGCTCGGCCACGACTTCGGTGATTTGCACCTGGGTCTCGGCGACAGCGGCGCTGGCGCGTTCGGCCTGCTGGTTGGCTTGGGCCTCGGCGTCGGCGCTGATGTTGCTGGTGGCAACGGCAGCGATCACGGCTGTACCGGCGGCCAATTCAGCACCCAGCTCGGTGGCCTGGTGCTGTTGTGGCTGCTCTTCGCCGGCGTCTTCGTCGCCGCCGTCGATCAGCTCGCCATTGGCGTTGCGCTGGCGCTCACGACGGTTGCTGCGACGACGCTGGCCACGGGAACGGCGGCGTGGACGCTCGCCATCGGCGCCTTCCTGCTCGTCCTGTAGCAGCTCTTCGTTCGGCAGTTGCTCCTCGGCGAGCTCCACGGCCTGTTCGGCGGCCTGCACCTCAGGGCGCAGCTGGCGCTCTTCGCGTGGGGCACGTTCTTCACGCGGTGCACGCTCTTCGCGGGGGGCACGTTCTTCACGCGGTGCACGCTCTTCGCGGGGGACGCGTTCTTCACGCGGTGCACGCTCTTCGCGAGGGGCGCGCTCTTCGCGTGGAGCACGTTCTTCACGCGGTGCACGCTCTTCGCGTGGCGCGCGCTCTTCACGGGCTACGCGTTCTTCGCGTGGCGCACGCTCTTCACGCGGTGCGCGTTCTTCGCGGGCAGTCGGTGCGGCGTCCAGTGGCTCGCGCAGTTCGCGCACGCGCTCTTCGCGGTTGCCGCGGCGATCTTCACGCGGCTGGCGCGGTTGACGGTCTTCGCGTGGCGCACGTTCTTCACGCGGGGCACGCTCTTCGCGAGGCTGACGCTCTTCACGCGGGGCGCGCTCGCCGCGCTCTTCGCGTGGCTTGCGGTCTTCTTCGCGACGGCCGTTACGGTTGCGGCTCTGCTGGCGACCGTTACGGCGCTCTTCGTTACGTGGCGAGCGTTCGGTGGCTGGCTTCTCGGTGGTGGCGACCGGTGCGGCGGCAGGCTCTTCCTTGCCGGCGAACAGGCTGACCAGCGACTTGACCAGGCCTTTGAACAGGCTCGGCTCGGCGGCGACAGGGGCGGCGACCGGCGCGGCAGGGGCCGGCTGCTCTTCAGCGGTTGTCGGCACCGGGGCGTTGGCGCGGGCCGGCGCGGTCTTGACCGCGGCTTCCTGGCGCACCAGGGTGCGGGTGGCGGTCGGCTGCGGCGCTTCTTCGGTCTCGGCGGAGGCGATCTCGTAGCTGGACTGGTTGTTCAGCACGTCGGGGTTGTCGTCGCGCAGGCGCTGGACTTCGAAGTGCGGGGTTTCCAGGTGATCGTTCGGCAGGATGATGATGCGTGCGCGCGTGCGCAGTTCGATCTTGGTGATCGAGTTGCGTTTCTCGTTGAGCAGGAAGGCGGCCACCGGGATCGGTACCTGGGCGCGCACTTCGGCGGTGCGGTCCTTCAGTGCTTCTTCCTCGATCAGGCGCAGGATCGCCAGCGACAGCGACTCGACGTCACGGATGATGCCGGTGCCGGAGCAGCGTGGGCAGACGATGCCGCTGCTTTCGCCCAGCGATGGACGCAGGCGCTGACGGGACATTTCCAGCAGGCCGAAGCGCGAGATGCGGCCAACCTGAACGCGAGCGCGGTCGGCCTCGAGGCACTCACGCACGCGCTCTTCGACAGCGCGCTGGTTCTTGGCCGGGGTCATGTCGATGAAATCGATGACGATCAGGCCGCCGATGTCGCGCAGGCGCAGCTGACGAGCGATCTCTTCGGCCGCTTCCAGGTTGGTCTGCAGGGCGGTTTCTTCGATGTCGCTGCCTTTGGTGGCGCGCGCCGAGTTGATGTCGATGGACACCAGGGCTTCGGTCGGGTCGATGACGATCGAGCCGCCGGACGGCAGGTCGACCACGCGCTGGAAGGCGGTTTCGATCTGGCTTTCGATCTGGAAGCGGTTGAACAGCGGCACGCTGTCTTCGTACAGCTTGACCTTGCTGGCGTACTGCGGCATCACCTGGCGAATGAAGGTCAGGGCTTCTTCCTGGGCGTCGATGCTGTCGATCAGCACTTCGCCGATGTCCTGGCGCAGGTAGTCGCGGATGGCGCGGATGATGACGTTGCTTTCCTGGTAGATCAGGAACGGCGCGGCGCGGTCTTGCGAGGCTTCCTTGATGGCGGTCCACAGCTGCAGCAGGTAGTCGAGGTCCCACTGCATTTCTTCGCTGCTGCGGCCCAGGCCCGCGGTGCGCACGATCAGGCCCATGTCGCCCGGAACGGTCAGGCCGTTCAGCGCTTC
Source organism: Pseudomonas sp. P106(2024) (assembly GCF_057480815.1). NCBI lineage: Bacteria > Pseudomonadati > Pseudomonadota > Gammaproteobacteria > Pseudomonadales > Pseudomonadaceae > Pseudomonas > Pseudomonas sp. P106(2024). The sequence goes on from NZ_JBLIYU010000003.1 coordinate 269,389, forward strand.
GCGCAGTTCGTTGCGCTCTTCGCCTTCGATGCGGCGGGAGATGCCACCGGCGCGCGGGTTGTTGGGCATCAGTACCAGGTAGCGGCCGGCCAGGCTGATGAAGGTGGTCAGGGCGGCGCCTTTGTTGCCGCGCTCTTCCTTCTCGACCTGGACGATGACTTCCTGGCCTTCGCTCAGGACTTCCTTGATGTTGACCCGGCCTTCAGGGGCTTTCTTGAAGTATTCGCGGGAGATTTCCTTCAGCGGCAAGAAGCCGTGTCGTTCGGAGCCGAAGTCGACGAAGGCCGCTTCGAGGCTGGGCTCGATCCGGGTGATCTTGCCTTTGTAGATGTTGGCCTTTTTCTGCTCGCGGGCGCCGGACTCGATGTCCAGGTCGTAGAGACGTTGGCCGTCCACCAGGGCTACACGCAACTCTTCGGGCTGAGTTGCGTTAATCAGCATTCTTTTCATGTTGTACCGTCGGTTTCCGGGCTGCCGGAAACGGCGTGCGGCACACACGACTTGTCAGGGTCGGTGCCAAGGTGCGCAAAGGGTGGCGGGCCACCCCCGTGTCTGGCGACGTTCGGCACCAGCCGGTTGCCCAGCCTGCCGTTGTCGCGACGACGCGTCCTGTTTTGCGGTGCCAAAAGACCTGTCGAGCTTTTCGAAGGTTATCCGAATCAATCGAGCGGGCCTGGTGCACTCAGTCAGGAGGAGGAATCAACCGGTCGTCCGTGGACGCCACCAGGGCGTCTGTTCAGGACCTTGTCCGCTCATTGCCCGTTGAGTGGGGCGCTGGGGCGGGTTCGGTGCCACACGGTCCGAGGGCTGTACATCTCCACCCTGCACGTATCCCTGAAAATTCGGTGCTGCCGCGCGCTGAATCCGCAACGGGTTGCATTTTTCGCCAGCCCGGTTCCGGGCTGGCGCCATAACATATCCAAGGCAGGTATTTCCGAAGCATTCGCCCGAATGCGCGGAAACGACGGTGGCGGGCAGAGGTACGGCGAAAAGAATCGGGATAAGCAGGTGAAACACCGCACTTGTCGTTTTTTTTCGGTCTTCTCTACACAGCGCTGGTGGCGATTCCAGGCATTTAGTTAAACTGGCGAACGCTCCGTAGGACGGCCTCGCGTCCTCGGGAATTGCGATGGTCAGGGCCGGCGTAGAGCCTGGTGCCGCTGGCCTGCCGCTTTTGGCGGCGTTCGCGACTATAGCAGCAATGATTAAGTGCTTCAATTCCATAAAAAATTGTTATGATCCCGCCATGACGACCAATACCCCCCCGACTTCCGGCGTTCAGCTGATCGAAGTCCCGCCGGAGCTTGCCGGCCAGCGCATCGACAATTTCCTCATCACGGCCCTCAAGGGCGTGCCCAAGACCTTGGTCTACCGCATCCTGCGCAAGGGTGAGGTGCGGGTCAACAAGGGCCGGATCAAGCCCGAGTACAAGCTGCAGGCCGGCGATGTGGTGCGCGTGCCGCCGGTGCGCCTGCCCGAGCGCGACGAGCCGGCGCCGGTGGCCCAGGGGCTGCTGCAGCGCCTCGAGGCGGCCATTGTCTATGAGGACAAGGCGCTGATCGTGATGAACAAGCCGGCCGGCATCGCCGTGCACGGCGGCAGCGGCCTGAGCTTTGGCGTGATCGAGGCGCTGCGCCAACTGCGCCCGGACGCCAAGGAGCTGGAGCTGGTGCATCGCCTGGACCGCGACACCTCGGGCCTGCTGATGATCGCCAAGAAGCGCAGCATGCTGCGCCACCTGCATGCCGCCCTGCGCGGCGATGGCGTCGACAAACGCTACATGGCGCTGGTGCGCGGCCATTGGCCGACCTCGAAGAAGCAGGTCAATGCGCCGCTGCAGAAGAGCAACCTGCGTTCCGGCGAGCGCATGGTCGAGGTCAACGACGAGGGCAAGGACGCGCTGACGATGTTCCGCGTGCTGCGCCGCTTCGGCGAGTTCGCCACCATTGTCGAGGCGCGGCCGATCACTGGGCGTACCCACCAGATTCGCGTGCATACCCTGCATGCCGGGCACATGATCGCCGGCGACAGCAAGTACGGCGATGAGGACTTCACTCGCGAGATCCGCGAGCTGGGCGGCAAGCGTCTGTTCCTGCATGCCTACCAGCTGACCGTGCCGCTGCCCGATGGTGGCGAGCTCAAGCTCGAGGCGCCGGTGGACGAGATGTGGGCCAAGACCATCGAGCGACTGGCGTCCTGAGCCATGAATAAAAGTTATGACCTGCTGATCTTCGACTGGGACGGCACCCTGGCCGACTCCATCGGGCGCATCGTCGAGGCCATGAACGTGGCCGCCGGGCGTGCCGGCGAGGCCCCCAGCAGCGACGAGGCGGTCAAGGGCATCATCGGCCTGGCGCTGGGGGAGGCGATCGCCACCCTGTACCCGCACCTTGATGCGCCGCAGGTCGAGGCGTTCCGCCGGCACTACGCCGACGTGTACATGGCGCTGGACCAGCAGCCGTCGCCGTTGTTCGACGGCGTGGTCGAGTCGCTGGAGGCGTTCCGTGCCGAGGGGTATCGTCTGGCAGTGGCCACCGGCAAGGCGCGGCGCGGCCTGGACCGGGTGCTCAAGGCCAATGGCTGGGAAGGCTATTTCGACATCACCCGGGCTGCCGACGAAACCCGTGGCAAGCCGCATCCGCTGATGCTCGAAGAGATTCTCGCCCATTGCCGGGTCGAACCCGGGCGGGCGCTGATGGTCGGAGATTCGGCGTTCGACCTGCAGATGGCCAGCAACGCCGGCATGCATTCGGTAGCGGTGGGCTACGGCGCCATGTCGCTGCAGGCCTTGGCCGAATTCGGCCCGCAAGTGTGCATCGAGCATTTTTCCCAGTTGCGCGAATGGCTGGCCGAGCCTGCGCAGATCAATTTCCAAGGTAGGTGAGCATGACTGACGAATGGAAGGCGCCCGAGCCGGACGAAGCCGGTGAGGAGCGCAAGAGCTGGAAGCTGCTGGAGAAGACCTTGCTGGCAGGCGTCCAGGAGCAGCGCCGGGCGCGGCGCTGGGGGATCTTCTTCAAGCTGCTGACCTTTGTGTACCTGTTTGGCATCCTGTTCCTGTTCACGCCGTTGATGGATGTGGACAAGGCGGCCTCGCGCAGCGGCAACCACACCGCGCTGGTCGAGGTGCGCGGCGTGATTGCCGACCAGGAGCCGGCCAGCGCCGACAATATCGTCAAGAGTCTGCGCGAGGCGTTCAAGGATCCGAAGACCAAGGCTGTGGTCATGCGTATCAACAGCCCGGGCGGCAGTCCGGTGCAGTCAGGCTATGTGTACGACGAGATCCGTCGTCTGCGCGCCGAGTACCCTGCCATCAAGCTGTATGCGGTGATCGCCGACCTCGGTGCGTCCGGGGCCTACTACATCGCCAGCGCCGCCGACGAGATCTATGCCGACAAGGCCAGTCTGGTCGGTTCCATTGGTGTCACCGCGGCCGGCTACGGCTTCGTCGGGGCCATGGACAAGCTGGGGGTGGAGCGTCGTACCTATACGGCTGGCGAGCACAAGGCGTTCCTTGATCCGTTCTCGCCACAGAAACCCGAAGAAACCGCGTTCTGGCAGGGTGTGCTGGACACCACGCACCGCCAGTTCATCGCCATGGTCAAGCAGGGGCGTGGCGAGCGCCTGAAAGACAAGGATCACCCTGAGCTGTTCAGTGGGCTGATCTGGTCGGGCGAGCAGGCCAAGGAGCTGGGTCTGGTGGACGGGCTGGGCAGTGCCAGCTATGTCGCCCGCGACATCGTGGGTGAGAAGGAGTTGGTGGACTTCACTGTGCAGGAGTCGCCGTTTGATCGTTTCTCCAAGCGTATCGGTGCCAGCGTGGCGGAGCGCCTGGCGCTGTATATGGGCTTCCAGGGGCCTTCGCTGCGTTGATCTGAATCGGCGTGGCATTCATCGCGGGGCAAGCTCGCTCCCACTGGTCGCTCATTGGCCTCGTGGGGGCGGGCTTGCCCCGCGATTGCATGTTCAAGGCACCTGCACGCCTTCCTTGTGCAGCATGTCCACCAGTCGAATCAGTGGCAGCCCGATCAGGCTCGTGGCATCGCAGCCGTGGGTGCTCTGGAACAGGCTGACCCCCAGTCCCTCGGCCTTGAAGCTGCCGGCGCAATCCAGCGGCTGCTCGGCCGTCACGTAGCGCTCCACGCGCTCTCGATCCAGCTCGCGCATCGTCACGGTAAACGGCACGCAATCAACCTGGCAGTGGTCGGTGGCGCTGTTCAGCAGCGCCAGCCCGGTGAGGAAAGTGACCTGTTGCCCGCTGCTCTCCAGCAATTGCTCGCAGGCGCGTTCAAAGGTGTGGGGTTTACCGAGGATTTGCTCGCCCAGCACCGCCACCTGGTCGGAGCCGATGATCAGGTGGTCGGGGTGGCTGGCGGCCAGGGCTTCGGCCTTCTGTCGAGCCAGGCGGCGGACCAGCTCGACGGCGGGTTCGTCATCGAGGCGCCGTTCGTCAAGGTCGGGGCTTGCCCAGGTGAAGGGCAGGCGCAGGCGGGTGAGCAGTTCACGGCGGTACGCAGAGCTGGAAGCCAGTAACAAGGGAAGCATGGTAGACTCCTGGGCAATTACCCCGAATTCTAACATGCGAGATGACACCTAATTTCCTTTGACAGGGAGGGGGTGCATCCCTAGAATGCTGCGCCTATGTTGAATGACCCGATTCCACCTCACGTTGACCCGCGCAAATTGGCTGATCGTGGCGTAACCCTCGAAGGTTCGCTGCAACTCGCTGATTTGGAAAGACTCTGCGACCCGCTTTCCGACAATGTCGGTACGGTGCAGGCGAAGTTCGATTTTGAACGAGATGAGCAGCACGTGGTGGTTATCCACAGCGCGCTGGACGTCGAAGTCAAGATGGTTTGCCAGCGTTGTCTTGAGCTGGTCACCCTGCCGATCCACAGCGAATGCACATACGCCGTGGTGAAGGAGGGTGCGAACACCCAGTCGTTGCCGAAAGGCTATGACGTGCTGGAACTGGGCGAAGATCCTTTGGATCTGCAGGCGTTGGTCGAGGAAGAGCTGTTGCTCGCCCTGCCGATCGTGCCTGCTCATCATCCGGAAGAATGCCAGCAGCCGGCGGGACTCGATGAGCCCGAGCCGAGCAAGGACGAGGTATCGCGGTCCAACCCGTTCAGTGTATTGGCGCAGTTAAAGCGTGACCCAAACGTTTAGGAGTTAATCAATTATGGCTGTTCAGCAGAACAAAAAATCCCGCTCTGCCCGTGACATGCGCCGTTCGCACGACGCCCTGTCGGCAGAAGCTCTGTCGGTAGAGAAGAGCACCGGTGAAGTACACCTGCGTCACCACGTATCGCCAGAAGGCGTATACCGTGGTCGCAAAGTGATCGACAAGGGCGCCGACGAGTAATCCTTGTCCGCTCAGATCATCGCGATCGACGCAATGGGCGGGGACTTCGGTCCCCGCAACATTGTCCAGGCTAGCATTGCCTGCCTTTCGGCTACCCCCTCGCTGCACCTGACCCTCGTCGGTCAACCCTCCCTCCTTGAAGATCTCCTCAGCGGCCTTGCGGCTGCGGATCGCGCGCGCCTGCAGATTGTCGCGGCCAGCGAAGTGATCGGCATGGACGAGCGGCCATCGCAGGCGTTGCGTGGCAAGCCGGACTCGTCGATGCGCGTCGCCCTCGAACTGGTGCGTGATGGCAAGGCCCAGGCCTGCGTGAGTGCCGGCAACACCGGCGCGCTCATGGCCCTGTCGCGCCTGGTGCTCAAGACCCTGCCTGGTATCGATCGCCCGGCGATGGTGGCGGCGATTCCGACCCAGGCGGGCTATTGCCAGTTGCTCGACCTCGGCGCCAATGTCGATTGCAGCGCGGAAAACCTCTACCAGTTCGCCGTGATGGGCGCGGTGGCCGCCCAGGCCCTGGGCGTGCACCGGCCGCGGGTGGCGCTGCTCAATATCGGTACCGAGGACATCAAGGGCAACCAGCAGGTCAAGCTGGCCGCCAGTCTGCTGCAGAACGCCCGGGGCCTGAACTACATCGGCTTCGTCGAAGGCGACGGGCTGTACCGCGGCGAGGCGGACGTGGTGGTGTGCGATGGATTCGTCGGCAATATCCTGCTCAAGTCCAGCGAAGGCCTGGCGACCATGATCGGCGCGCGCATCGAGGCGTTGTTCCGTGGCGGGCTGCTGGCGCGGGCGGCCGGGGCCATGGCCATGCCGTTGCTCAAGCGCCTGCAGGCCGACCTGGCGCCGGCGCGACACAATGGCGCAAGCTTCCTGGGCTTGCAGGGCATCGTCATCAAGAGCCATGGTTCTGCCGGCGTGCAGGGCTTGCAGAGTGCGATCCAGCGGGCGTTGATCGAGATCCAGGAAAACCTGCCGCAGCGTCTGCACGGACGCCTCGAAGACCTGTTGCCGTGATAAGGCTAAAACAGGTCTTAGGCATATCCGCAATGAAGTGCTTAAATGTGACCGCTTGGTCTGCCGCTCCATCCAAGCTTTCAGATTGCGCGCCCGGCCCAAGGCCCGGCGCACCCCATCCGACGACAAGATCATAAGGGCTTGTTCAATGTCTGCATCCCTCGCATTCGTCTTTCCTGGTCAAGGTTCCCAGTCGCTGGGCATGCTCAAGGAGCTGGGCGCCGAAAAACCGGTAATCGTCGAGACCTTCAAGGAAGCGTCCGAGGCCCTGGGCTACGACCTGTGGAAACTGGTCCAGGAAGGCCCGGAAGAACAACTCAACCAGACCGACAAGACCCAGCCGGCCATCCTGACCGCCTCGATTGCCCTGTGGCGCCTGTGGCTGGAAGAGGGTGGCGCGCAGCCTGCGTACGTCTCCGGTCATAGCCTGGGTGAATACAGCGCCCTGGTCGCCGCTGGCAGCCTGTCGCTGAAGGACGCGGTGCGCCTGGTCGAGCGCCGCGGTCAGCTGATGCAGGAAGCCGTGCCGGCCGGTCATGGCGCGATGGCCGCGATCCTTGGCCTGGACGACGCGGTCGTGGTCGAGATCTGCGCCAAGGCTGCCGAAGACGAAGTGGTCAGCGCGGTAAACTTCAACTCCCCAGGCCAGGTGGTCATCGCCGGCAACAAGGCAGCGGTGGATCGCGCCATGGAGCTGTGCAAAGAGGCCGGTGCCAAGCGCGCCCTGCCGCTGGCGGTCAGCGTGCCGTCGCACTGCGCGCTGATGAAGCCGGCCGCCGAGCGTTTCGCCGAGTCGGTCAACGCCATCGAATGGAAGGCCCCGCAGATCCCGGTGGTGCAGAACGTCACTGCCGCCATCGCCGCCGACCTCGACGCCCTCAAGCAGGACCTGCTGGCGCAGCTGTATCAGCCGGTACGCTGGGTCGAGTGCGTGCAGGCCCTGGCCGAGCGCGGCGCGGTGAACCTGGTCGAATGCGGTCCGGGCAAGGTCCTGGCCGGCCTGAACAAGCGTTGCGCCGACGGCGTGACCACCTACAACCTCAACACCCCAGACGCTGTCGCCGCCACCCGTGCGGCGCTGGCCTGAATTCGGAGAAGCTTGCATGAGCCTGCAAGGTAAAGTTGCACTGGTCACCGGCGCCAGCCGTGGTATCGGCCAGGCCATCGCCCTCGAGCTGGGCCGCCAGGGCGCGACCGTGATCGGTACCGCCACCACCGCCTCTGGCGCCGAGCGCATTGCCGCCACCCTGAAAGAACACGGCATCAACGGTACCGGTCTTGAGCTGAACGTCACCAGCGCCGAGTCCGTGGACGCGGTGTTGGGCGCCATCGGCGAGCAGTTCGGCGCGCCGGCCATCCTGGTCAACAATGCCGGCATCACCCGCGACAACCTGATGCTGCGGATGAAGGACGACGAGTGGTTCGACGTGATCGACACCAACCTCAACAGCCTCTACCGTCTGTCCAAGGGCGTGCTGCGCGGCATGACCAAGGCCCGCTGGGGTCGTATCATCAGCATCGGTTCGGTGGTGGGTGCCATGGGCAACGCCGGCCAGGCCAACTACGCCGCCGCCAAGGCCGGCCTGGAAGGCTTCAGCCGTGCCCTGGCCCGTGAAGTGGGCTCGCGTGGCATCACCGTCAACTCGGTGACCCCGGGCTTCATCGACACCGACATGACCCGCGAGCTGCCAGAAGCGCAGCGCGAGGCCCTGCAAAAAGAGATTCCGCTGGGCCGCCTGGGTCAGGCCGAGGAGATCGCGAAAGTGGTTTCCTTCCTGGCTTCCGACGGCGCAGCCTATGTCACCGGCGCCACCGTGCCGGTGAACGGCGGGATGTACATGTAAAAACCGCAACTCAATGTGACGGATTGCTTCAAAAAAGAGTCATACTGCGAGCCTAAAATCCGTTATAAAGCTGCAACCAGATTCCGGGCAGAGGGCCCGGTGGCCTGGTGGAAGGCGCGTTACGCTTGAAAAGCAGGCGTCTTCCTATAAACTTGGTCACCGGCCAGCTGCCTGACATATGTCCATTAGGAGTGAAAACTAGGTATGAGCACCATCGAAGAACGCGTCAAGAAAATCGTCGCCGAGCAACTGGGCGTCAAGGAAGATGAAGTGAAGAACACCTCTTCCTTCGTTGAGGACCTGGGTGCCGATTCGCTTGACACCGTTGAGCTGGTGATGGCTCTGGAAGAGGAATTCGAGACCGAAATCCCTGACGAAGAAGCCGAGAAGATCACTACCGTTCAAGCTGCCATCGACTACGTCAACGCCCACCAGGCCTAAGACGTTTCAGTCGACGCTACTTGTCGGGAAAAACCGCACTGCCGTCGCCGGCGTGCGGTTTTTTCTTTGCAAGCCCTGCAATCAGCGGAGTCTGTTGCCAGGCCATTGGCCGCGCCAGTGCACTGGCAAGAGACTCTGTAATTTGGAAATGAGGAGAGTACTGTGTCGCGTAGACGCGTCGTGGTCACTGGTATGGGTATGCTGTCGCCACTGGGTACCGATGTACCGAGCACCTGGCAGGGCATTCTGGCTGGCCGCAGTGGCATCGGTCCGATCGAACATACGGATCTGTCTGCCTACTCCACCCGTTTTGGCGGCTCGGTAAAGGGCTTCGAAGTCGAGCAGTACCTGTCGGCCAAGGAGGCCCGCAAGCTCGACCTGTTCATCCAGTACGGCCTGGCGGCCGGCTTCCAGGCGGTGCGCAACGCCGGCCTGGAAATCACCGATGCCAACCGCGAGCGCATCGGCGTGGCCATGGGCTCGGGCATCGGCGGCCTGACCAACATCGAAGAGACCAGCAAGACCCTGCACGAGCAGGGGCCGCGCCGGATCTCGCCGTTCTTCGTGCCGGGCTCGATCATCAACATGATCTCCGGCTTCCTGTCGATCCACCTGGGTCTGCAAGGGCCGAACTACGCGATCGCCACCGCCTGCACCACCGGCACCCACTGCATCGGCATGGCCGCGCGCAACATCGCCTACGGCGAAGCCGACGTGATGATCGCCGGTGGCGCCGAAATGGCCGCCTGCGGGCTGGGCATGGGCGGCTTCGGCGCGTCCCGCGCGCTGTCGACCCGCAACGACGAGCCGGCCCGTGCCAGCCGTCCGTGGGACAAGGGCCGTGACGGCTTCGTGCTGTCCGACGGTGCTGGCGCCCTGGTGCTCGAAGAACTGGAGCACGCCAAGGCCCGTGGCGCCACCATCTACGCCGAGCTGGTCGGCTTCGGCATGAGCGGCGACGCCTATCACATGACCTCGCCGCCCGACTCCGGCGAAGGTGCTGCCCGCTGCATGGCCAATGCCCTGCGTGATGCCGGCATCCAGCCTGAGGACGTCAGCTACATCAACGCCCACGGCACCTCGACGCCGGCCGGCGACGTGGCCGAAGTGGCCGCGATCAAGCGCGTGTTCGGTGAGCATGCCTACAAGCTGGCGGTCAGCTCGACCAAGTCGATGACCGGCCACCTGCTCGGCGCCGCCGGCGCGGTGGAGGCGATCTTCAGCGTCCTGGCGATCAACAGCCAGATGGCGCCGCCGACCATCAACCTGGACGAGCCCGATGAAGGCTGCGACCTGGACTTCGTGCCTCACCAGGCGCGCAGCATGCCGATCGACGTGGTGCTGTCCAACTCGTTCGGCTTCGGTGGCACCAACGGTTCGCTGGTATTCCGTCGGTTCGCCGACTGATGCACAGCTGGATCGATGGCCAGGACGCGGCTGCGGTCAATCTGCAGAACCGCGGCCTGGCCTACGGCGATGGCCTGTTCGAGACCATTGCCGTGCGCGGCGGCAGGCCCAGCCTGCTGGCCCTGCACATCGACCGCCTGGCGCTGGGTTGCCAGCGGCTGGCGATCGAGGCCGACCTGGCGCTGGTTCGCAATGAACTGTTGCAATTCGCCCAGCTGCTGGGCGAGGGCGTCGCCAAGCTGATCCTGACCCGCGGCGACAGTCAGCGTGGCTATGCCCCGGTGGCCGGCGCCCAGGCGCGGCGCATCCTTCAGGGCAGCCCCTTGCCGGCCTATCCTCGCGAACATGCCGAACAGGGCGTGCGCCTGTACGCCTGTCAGACGCGGTTGGCGGAACAACCGCTGCTGGCCGGGCTCAAACACCTCAACCGCCTCGAGCAGGTGCTGGCCCGTGCCGAATGGCAGGATCCGGCGTTTGCCGAGGGCTTGATGCGTGACGCTCAAGGGCGGGTGATCGAAGGGGTGTACAGCAACCTGTTCCTGGTGCGTGACGGCGTGCTGCTGACTGCCGAGCTGAGCCGTTGTGGCGTGGCCGGGGTGATGCGCGCGGCATTGCTGGAGCAGGCGCGGTTGCTGGCTATTCCCACCCAGGTACGGGACTTGCCGCTGGAGGCGTTGGAGCAGGCCGACGAAGTGTTCGTCTGCAACAGTGTCTACGGCATCTGGCCCGTGCGTGAATTCGCCGCGCTGAACTGGCCGGCCGGGCCGCTCACCCGTAAACTGCAGGCCGTTGCCCGTACGTTACTGGATACCTGATTCGTGAGACGCAAATTCCTGCTGCTGCTGGAAATGAGCTTGATCCTCGCCGGCCTGGCACTGGGCTGGGCCGCCTGGAAGGTCAACTCGGTCCTGGAGCAGCCCCTGCAAGTGGCGCAGGAGCGCCTGCTCGACGTGCCCGGCGGCACGACGCCCAACCGTATGTTCTATCGCATGCAAAGCGAAGGCCTGCTCGACGATCCGCTGTGGCTGCGTCTTTACTGGCGCTTCAACATGGCAGGCACGCCGCTGCATACCGGTGAGTACCGGGTGACCCCGGGCATGACCGTGGGGCAGTTGTTCGACGCTTGGAAGCGCGGTGACGTGGTGCAGTACAACCTCACCCTGGTCGAGGGCTGGACCTTCCGCCAGGTGCGTGCCGCGGTGGCCAAGCATGAAAAGCTCAAGCACACCCTCGAAGGCTTGTCCGATTCCGAAGTGATGGACAAGCTCGGCCACACCGGTGTGTTCCCTGAGGGCCGCTTCTTCCCCGACACCTATCGCTTCGTGCGCGGCATGAGCGACGTCGAGCTGCTGCAGCAGGCCTACATGCGTCTGGACGAAGTGCTGGCCAAGGAGTGGGCCGAACGCAGCGCCGACTTGCCGTATCGCGATCCGTACCAGGCGCTGATCATGGCCTCGCTGGTGGAAAAGGAAACCGGCATTCCCCAGGAGCGTGGGCAGATCGCCGGCGTGTTCGTGCGGCGCATGCGCTTGGGCATGATGCTGCAGACCGACCCGACCGTGATCTACGGCATGGGCGAGCGCTACAACGGCAAGATTACCCGCGCCGACCTGCGCGAGCCGACCCCTTACAACACCTACACCATGACCGGCTTGCCGCCGACGCCGATCGCCATGGTCGGACGCGAGGCGATTCACGCCGCGCTAAACCCCAGCGACGGTTCGAGCCTGTACTTCGTTGCCCGGGGTGATGGCAGCCATGTGTTCTCCGACGACCTGGATGATCACAACAGCGCGGTGCGCGAGTTCCAGCTCAAGCGTCGGGCAGACTATCGTTCCAGCCCTGCGCCGCAGGCCGAGCCGGCGACGTCAGCGCCGCAGGCGACCCCGGACGCGGCGCCTGTTCCCGCACCGCAAAGCGATGCGCCGGCCCCCACCGATGAATCCGCGCCGGCCGACACGTCGGTGCCAGCAGACACTAAGGAACACTTGTGAGCGGTTTGTTTATCACCCTGGAAGGCCCTGAAGGCGCCGGCAAGAGCACCAACCGCGATTACCTGGCGGCACGTTTGCGCGAGCAGGGCGTCGATGTGGTCATGACCCGCGAGCCTGGTGGCACGCCGTTGGCCGAGCGCATCCGCGAACTGCTGCTGGCGCCGAGTGAGGAGCGCATGGCGGTCGACACCGAGCTGCTGCTGATGTTCGCCGCCCGCGCCCAGCACCTGGCCGAAGTCATCCGCCCGGCGCTGGTCCGTGGCGCCGTGGTGCTGTGCGATCGCTTTACCGACGCCACCTACGCCTACCAGGGTGGCGGCCGCGGCCTGCCGGTGGAGCGCATCGCCATCCTCGAGGCCTTCGTCCAGGGCGAGCTGCGTCCTGACCTGACCTTGGTCTTCGATCTGCCCGTGGAGGTCGGCCTGTCCCGTGCCGCGGCCCGTGGCCGGCTGGACCGCTTCGAGCAGGAAGGCCAGGCCTTCTTCGAGGCGGTGCGCCAGGCCTACCTGCAGCGTGCCGGCCAGCAGCCGCAGCGCTACCGGCTGCTGGACGCCGCCCAGCCGCTGAGCGCGGTGCAGCAGGCCATCGACGCCCTGGTGCCGAGTATCCTGGAGCGTTGCCGTGGCTGATGCCTACCCCTGGCAGCAGGCGCTCTGGCAACAACTGGCCGGGCGTGCCCGGCATGCCCATGCCTACCTGCTGCACGGCCCCCAGGGCATCGGCAAGCGCGCCCTGGCCGAGCGCCTGATGGCACGGCTGCTGTGCCAGCAGCCGCAGGGGTTGGATGCCTGCGGCCAGTGCAAGTCGTGCCTGTTGCTCAAGGCAGGCAGCCACCCGGACAACTTCGTGCTGGAGCCGGAGGAGGCCGACAAGCCGATCAAGATCGACCAAGTGCGTGATCTGGTGTCGTTCGTGGTCCAAACCGCCCAGCAGGGCGGGCGCAAGGTGGTGCTGATCGAGCCGGTGGAGGCGATGAACATCAATGCCTCCAACGCCCTGCTCAAGAGCCTGGAAGAGCCCTCCGGCGATACCGTGCTGTTGCTGGTCAGCCACCAGCCCAGCCGCCTGCTGCCAACCATCAAGAGCCGCTGCCAGCAGGTCGCCTGCCCGCAGCCGAGCCAGGAGCAGAGCCGCGCCTGGCTGGCCGCCGCCCTTGCCGGCAGCGCCGAGGAAGAGCGCGAGGAGCTGCTGACCCTGGCCGCCGGTTCGCCGCTGATGGCCGTGAGCCTGCAGGCCCAGGGCGTGCGCGAGCAGCGTGCGTTGGTGACCGAGGGGGTGAAGAAGTTGCTCAAGCAGCAGCAGTCGCCCAGTCAGCTGGCCGAGGCCTGGAGCAACGTGCCGTTGCTGCTGCTGTTCGACTGGTTCTGCGACTGGTCGCACCTGATCCTGCGCTACCAGTTGACCCAGGATGAGGAAGGACTAGGCTTGGCCGACATGCGCAAGGTGCTGCAGTACCTGGCGCAGAAGAGCCGCCAGGGCAAGGTGCTGGAGGTCCAGGCGTGGATCCTCGAACAGCGCCAGAAGGTGCTGGGCAAGGCCAACCTCAACCGTGTACTGCTGCTCGAAGCCTTGCTCGCCCACTGGGTGCAGCTGCCGGGCATGCGCTGATTTCCACCGTTCATTCATGTGTGTCGTGTTCCCATGCTCGTAGATTCCCATTGCCACCTCGACCGTCTCGACCTGAGCGCCCACCAGGGCTCTCTCGACGCCGCCCTGCAGGCGGCCCGTGAGCGCGGGGTAGGGCACTTCCTGTGCATCGGCGTGAGCGCCGAGAATGCCGGCGCGGTCAAGGCGCTGAGCGAGCGCTATGCCGACGTGGACTGCTCGGTGGGCGTGCACCCGCTCGACCTGGCGCCCGGCGAGACGCCGGCCCTGGAGTGGCTGCTGCGCGAACTGGCCCACCCGCATGTGGTGGCCATTGGCGAGACCGGGCTGGACTACCACTACGAGCCGGAGGCCGCCGAGTTGCAGCAGGCCTCGTTCCGCCTGCATCTGGAGGCTTCGCGGCAGACCGGCAAGCCGGTCATCGTGCATACCCGGGCGGCCCGCGAGGACACCCTGGCGCTGCTGCGCGAGGCCAGCCTGCCCCAGGCCGGGGTGCTGCACTGCTTCACCGAGGACTGGCCGATGGCCAGGGCCGCGCTGGACCTGGGCTACTACATCTCGCTGTCCGGCATCGTCACCTTCCGCAATGCCGACGCCCTGCGCGAGGTGGCCCGGCAGGTGCCGGTGGATCGCCTGCTGGTGGAGACCGATTCGCCGTACCTGGCGCCGATCCCGCATCGCGGCAAGCCGAACCTGCCGCAGTATGTGCGAGAAGTGGCCGAGTATGTGGCGTCGCTGCGCGGGGTGAGCTACGAGCAGTTGGCTGGGCAGACGACCAGCAACTTCAAGCGACTGTTCCCGCTGGCAAGAGTGGCCTGAAGTCGCTGCGCCGAACCTTCCGAGCCGGGCAAAAAAAACCCGGGTTCTGGGGGGGGAATCCGGGTTAAGACCATTAGGAGTAAAACAAAGGCACACGGTCCCTGGGCACCTTTATCGACGCGCCACTTGGGGGGGATGCGCCGCGCCAACACTTCAAGTATTGGTCAGGATTGGCGCCTCGCCAGCGGCGATTGATCGTTTTTTAAACAGATTTGGAATACGATCGCAGCCCCTTGCGCGTTCAGTGCATGGCAATCTGTCCTACCTTCCGCAGTACTTCGTCGATCAGGCGGTGGTCGGTATAGAAATGTGGGGAAAACCGTACCCCAGGGCCGCGTACTGCACAAATTACTCCGTTATTGCTCAGGGCCCGATAAATGTCGGCGTTGGCATGGCCGTCCAGGCTGAAACTGACGATGCCGGCCCGCTGTGAAGGATCGCCCGGGCTGTGCAACTGCGCACCAGGGATGGCCGTGAGCCCTCGATACAGCTGCTCGATCCGCTGCGCCAACTGTTCGGCGACCACCGTCATGCCGACATCCTCCAGCAGCGACAGGCTGGCCTCCAGCGCGCAGGCGCCGAGCATGTTCGGGCTGCCGCACTCGAAGCGCCGCGCACTGCGCGCCGGTTGCCACTGGCGGCGTTCGAAGTCGCCAAGGTGTTCGAGCATGTGCCAACCATAGGCATGCAGCGTCAACTGCCGACGCAGCTCGCTACGGCAATAGAACACCCCCAGCCCCTCGGGGCCGAGCATCCACTTGTGGCCGTCGGCCATGGCGAAGTCGCATTGGTAGTGCTGCACATCGAAGGGCAGGGCGCCGACCTGCTGGATCGCATCGACGCAGAACAGCACGCCGCGCTGGCGGCAGGCGGCGCCCAGGCGTGCCAGGTCCAGGCGCAGGCCGCTGGCGAACTGCACGGCGCTGACCGACAGCAAGCGCGTTCGCGGGCCGCAGGCGGCGATCAGCGCCGCTTCCGGATCGGCGACGGCCAGGCTGGCCTCGACCACTTCGACCCCGCGATCAGCCAGGGCCTGCCAGACCACGCGGTTGGAGGGGAATTCCTCGTCGCTGATGACGACCTGGTCGCCGGGCCGCCAGTCCAGGCCAAAGGCCACCAGCGACAGCGCCTGGGAGGTGTTGCCCACCAGGGCGATGTCGCCGATGGTGGGCGCATTCAGCAGGCGTGCCAGGCGTTCGCGCAGGCGGCGCTCGGTGGCCAGCCAGGCGGGATATTCGTGGGCGCCCAGGCGGACGTTATCCTGGGCGAAGCGCGCCACGGCCTCGGCGGTCCGGCGCGGCCAGGGGGCGATCGCCGCGTGATTCAGGTAGCACAGGCCCGGCGCCTGCTCGAACTCATCAAGAAACACAGACATGGTTGGAAGATCCGTGCAATTTGCCGCCAGTTAGGCATAATAATCCGCTTCGATTGTCATCCCAGTCCTTCTTTATGCAGAAAGAACCTCGCAAGGTCCGTGAGTTTCGCCGTCGCGAACAAGAGATCCTCGACACGGCGCTCAAGCTGTTTCTCGAACAGGGTGAAGACAGCGTCACCGTCGAGATGATCGCCGACGCCGTCGGTATCGGCAAAGGCACGATCTACAAGCACTTCAAGTCCAAGGCGGAAATCTACCTGCGCCTGATGCTCGACTACGAGCGCGACCTGAATGAGCTGTTGCATTCGGCTGACGTCGACCGCGACAAGGAAGCCCTGTCGCGTGCCTACTTCGAGTTCCGCATGCGCGACCCGCAGCGCTACCGGTTGTTCGACCGCCTGGAAGAGAAGGTGGTCAAGGGCAATCAGGTGCCGGAAATGGTCGAGCAGCTACACAGCATCCGCGCCTCCAACTTCGATCGCCTCACCCAGCTGATCAAGGGGCGCATCAGCGAGGGCAAGCTCGAGGACGTGCCGCCGTACTTCCACTACTGCGCGGCCTGGGCGCTGGTCCATGGCGCGGTGGCGCTGTACCACTCGCCGTTCTGGAGCAATGTGCTCGAAGATCAGGAAGGTTTCTTCCAGTTCCTCATGGACATCGGCGTGCGCATGGGCAACAAGCGCAAGCGCGACCCGGAAGCCTCGAACTAAAGCCGTCCAAGGCGCGCCCGTCGAGTCTTCGGCGGGCGCGTTGCATCCAGGCTTCGACGGGAAGGCTTGCAAAAACCTGATTTTTGAGTCAGGTTTTGCCCGCCAGAATCTTCCACGCCGGAGTCATCCATGATCGTCGATCGTCAAGGCAGGCGCTTTCGCAACCTGCGCGTCAGCCTGACTGCTGCCTGCAACTATGCCTGCACCTACTGCGTGCCCGATGGCAAGCGCCTGGTGGCGGCGCAGGACGAGCTCACGGCGGATGCCCTGGCCCGGGGCGTGGCCTACCTGGTGGAGGCGGCCGGGGTCGAACGGCTGCGCATCACTGGCGGCGAGCCGCTGGTCAGCCCGCGACTGGAAGCCTTTCTCGGCGCGGTGGCGGGCCTGGGGCTGGACGACATCAGCCTGACCACTAACGGTCAGTTGCTCGCCCGCAAGCTGCCGCTGCTGCGTGATGCCGGTATCCGCCGGCTCAATGTTTCCCTCGATACCCTCGACGCCAGTGCCTTTCGCCGGATCGCCCGGGGCGGCGACCTGGCCAGCGTCCTGGCGGGCATGGCGCAGGCCAGTGCTGCGGGCATGGCGATCAAGGTCAACATGGTGCCCATGCGCGGACAGAACCTCGATCAGGTGCTGCCGCTGCTCGACTACTGCCTCGAACGGGGCTACGAGCTGCGCTTCATCGAGCTGATGCGCATGGGCCACCTGGCGCGCGACGTAAATGCCTTCCTGCAGCAGTTCGTTGGCCTGGAGCAACTGCTGGCGCTGATCGGCGAGTCGTACAGCTATGAGCAGGCGCCGCGCCCGCTGGATGCCACGGCCCTGCGCTACCGCATTCCCGGCAGGGGGCATTTCGGCGTGATCGCCAACGAGAGCGTGCCGTTCTGTCGCAGCTGTTCGCGCCTGCGCTTGTCGTCCACCGGCTGGCTGCATGGCTGCCTGTCGTCGAGCAATCGTCACTTTGTCGGCGACCTGCTGGACAAGCCCCGACATCAGGCGCTCCCGGCATTGCAGAGGCTGCTGGTGAGGGCCCTGGCGGACAAGCAGGACGTGGCGTTCTCTGGCGATGTGATGGTGATGAAGGTAATCGGCGGCTGACTCTGGCGCAAAAGCTGCATCCTGCGGCTATTCGCCGGTTTTTCGTCACCGGTTTCTGGAGGAAAGATGCGTAGCCTGGTCTTGCTGCTGGCGCTGATGGCGTTGGGCGGCTGCATGAATGTCAGCGATATGGGGGAGGGTGTCCGTTACCACATGAGTGATGCGGGCTTGCTGGACCACAGCGACACCACCCGTACCCTGTCGATCCGCCTGCAGCCGGACTCGTTCATCTTCATCGGCCAGGGCGCATTCGTGCCGCCGGGCAAGGGGCCGGTGCCACGGCAGAACGCAGTCGCCGAGGAGGCCTTCAAAAGCTTCGTCGAGTACTTCCCGCTGGTGCGTCGCGCCCAGGGGCCGCTGGGTCTGGAAGACGCGATCGCCGAGGCCCGCGCGGTGGGTGCCGACTATGTGCTCTACACCCGTTTCGCCCGCACCGACGATCGCATTGGCAACGGTGACGAGTGGTATGACGAGCAGGCTGTCGATCGCCTGGGTTGGGACCGTGGCGTGGTGCAGATGATGCTGATCGAAACCAGCACGCGCTACCTGATCGACACCGCGCGTATCAAGAGTCGCGGCGGTTTGTTGACGTTCCACGACAACACGCCACAGGATTTGCTTGCCGCGCCGATGCGCGAGTACGCTCGTAGCCTTCTGGGCATGAGCAACTGAGCGAGCGTGTCATGAGCGATTCCGGCAAGGCCAACGATCTGCTGGCGCAGATCCCCGCGCACAAGGGGCTGCCCCCGGTACACCTGTGGAACCCGGACTTCTGCGGTGACATCGACATGCGGATCGCCCGGGACGGGACCTGGT
This sequence comes from Pseudomonas sp. P106(2024), assembly GCF_057480815.1. Lineage (NCBI taxonomy): Bacteria > Pseudomonadati > Pseudomonadota > Gammaproteobacteria > Pseudomonadales > Pseudomonadaceae > Pseudomonas > Pseudomonas sp. P106(2024). Next base: position 287,877 of record NZ_JBLIYU010000003.1, read on the forward strand.
ACTACCTGGGGACGCCGATCGGTCGCAAGCCGATGGTGCGGTTGTTCTCTACCATCATTCGGCGTGACGGGGACGACTACTTCCTGGTTACGCCGGTGGAGAAGGTCGGGATCCGGGTCGATGACGCACCATTTGTCGCCGTGCTACTGGATGTCGAGGGCAGCGGGGAGCAGCAGGTGCTGCGGTTTACCAGCAATGTCGACGATCAGGTCGAGGCTGGGCCGGGCCATCCGCTGCGGGTGGAGCTCGATCCGGTTACCGATGAACCCTCTCCTTACCTGTTGATGCGTGGAAACCTTGAAGCGCTGGTGCATCGCAATGTGTTCTATCAGTTGGTGGAACTGGCGGTTTCCCGGGAGATCGACGGGGAGGAGTGGCTTGGGGTTTGGAGTCGGGGTGAGTTTTATCTTATTGGGCGCAATGGGTAGTGGTTTTTCTGGGCTTCCATAGCCCCTTTCAAAGGCAGCTTTAATGGGTTGGCCGATTACCGATTGTGCGGTGGTTTTGTAAGTTGTATGCGCATTCATTGGCAATGTCGACGCTTGTTCGCCCGTACTGAAAGGTGAGTGAGCGGCGACAGCGCCAAAGAGTGCGCATGCGGAAATCAAAGCCCACACTCTTTGCCCGAACCCGAACCCGAACCCGAACCCGAACCCGAACCCGAACCCGAACCCGAACCCGAACCCGAACCCGAACCCGAACCCGAACCCGAACCCGAACCCCCGAAAAGCCCCCCCCAGAAAAGTTGGAAAGCTTCTTGCAAAGGCAGCGCCAGCCGCCACACAGGCGTCAAAGTTTTGCTTGAAGAGGAATCGCGGTGGATCGCACTCAGTTAATCAGCAGCGCCCGTAACAACCTGGCCGGTCTCGGTCGGGGCAACCTCGGCGTGCCGCTGCTCCTGCTGGTGATGCTGGCAATGATGATGTTGCCGATCCCGCCGTTCCTGCTCGACGTGTTCTTCACCTTCAACATCGCCCTGTCGATCGTGGTCTTGCTGGTCTGCGTCTACGCCCTGCGTCCTCTGGATTTCGCCGCGTTCCCTACCATCCTGCTGGTGGCCACGCTGCTGCGCCTGGCGCTGAACGTTGCTTCCACCCGAGTGGTCATGCTCCACGGCCAGGAAGGTCACGGCGCCGCGGGCAAGGTGATCCAGGCCTTCGGTGAAGTGGTGATTGGCGGCAATTACGTCGTCGGTGCGGTGGTGTTCGCCATCCTCATGATCATCAACTTCGTCGTGGTGACCAAGGGCGCCGGGCGCATCTCCGAGGTGAGCGCGCGCTTCACCCTCGACGCCATGCCGGGCAAGCAGATGGCCATCGACGCCGACCTCAACGCTGGCCTGATCGACCAGGCCCAGGCCAAGTCCCGTCGCGCCGAGGTCGCCCAGGAGGCCGAGTTCTACGGCTCCATGGACGGTGCCAGCAAGTTCGTCCGCGGTGACGCCATTGCCGGCCTGCTGATCCTCTTCATCAACCTCATCGGCGGCATGCTCATCGGTATGCTGCAGCACAACATGACCTTTGCCGATGCCGGCAAGGTCTATGCCCTGCTGACCATCGGTGACGGTTTGGTGGCGCAATTGCCATCGCTGCTGCTGTCCACCGCGGCCGCGATCATGGTCACCCGTGCCTCGGGCTCCGAGGACATGGGCAAGCTGATCAACCGGCAAATGTTCGACTCGCCGAAGGCCTTGGGTGTGTCGGCCGCGCTGATGATCATCATGGGCCTGGTCCCAGGCATGCCGCATGTCGCCTTCCTCAGCCTCGGCGCACTGGCCGGTGGCGGCGCTTACCTGGTATGGAAGAAACAACAGAAGGCCAAAGCCGTCGCCCAACAGGAGGCCCAGCGCCAGCAGGACCTGCTGCCATCGCCGCAGCGCGCCATGGAAACCAAGGAGCTGGGTTGGGACGACGTCACCCCCATCGACATGATCGGCCTGGAGGTCGGCTATCGCTTGATCCCGCTGGTGGACCGCAACCAGGGCGGCCAACTGCTGGCGCGGATCAAGGGCGTGCGCAAGAAACTGTCCCAGGACCTGGGTTTCCTCATGCCCACCGTGCACATTCGCGACAACCTTGACCTGCAACCCAGCGCCTATCGTCTGACCCTGATGGGCGTGATCCTGGCCGAAGCCGAGATCTACCCGGACCGGGAGCTGGCAATCAACCCCGGCCAAGTATTCGGTACCCTCAACGGCATCGCCTCGCGCGATCCGGCGTTCGGCCTGGAGGCGGTGTGGATCGATGTCGGCCAGCGCGCCCAGGCGCAGTCGCTGGGCTATACCGTGGTCGACGCCAGCACCGTGGTCGCCACCCACCTCAACCAGATCCTGCAGAAGCACTGCCACGAGCTGATCGGGCACGAGGAGGTGGTGCAGCTGCTGCAGGTGCTGGCCAAGGTCTCGCCGAAACTGGCCGAGGAGGTGGTGCCGGGTGTCATTTCCTTGTCGGGCCTGCTCAAGGTCTTGCAGGCGTTGCTCGCCGAACAGGTGCCGGTGCGTGACATCCGCAGCATTGCCGAAGCCATCGCCAACAATCCGACAAAGAGTCAAGATACCGCCGCGCTGGTGGCGTTGGTGCGGGTCGGATTGTCCCGCGCCATCGTGCAAAGCATTGTTGGCGTTGAGTCCGAGCTGCCTGTGATCACTTTGGAGCCAAGGTTGGAACAGATCTTGCTCAATAGTCTGCAAAGGGCCGGGCAGGGTCAGGAAGATGGTGTTCTTCTTGAGCCGAGCATGGCCGAAAAGCTTCAGCGCTCGTTGATCGAGGCGGCCCAGCGTCAGGAAATGCAGGGTCAGCCGGCTATCCTCCTGGTTGCCGGCCCGATCCGCGCCATGCTGTCGCGCTTCGGTCGCCTGGCAGTACCGAATTTGCATGTTTTGGCGTATCAGGAAATACCTGACAACAAGCAAGTCACCATCGTTGCCACCGTGGGCCCGAACGGCTGAGGTAGTGGGTTATGCAAGTTAAGCGTTTTTTCGCCGCCGATATGCGTCAGGCCATGAAGCTGGTCCGGGATGAGCTCGGCTCCGACGCCGCCATCATCGGCAACCGGCGCATCGCTGGCGGTGTCGAACTGACGGCTGCGCTGGACTACAAACTGTCCGCCCTGGCCCCACGCGTGCCCAATGCGGAGCTCGAGGACGAGCTACGCAAGACCCAGTCGCGCATCGTCACCGCCCAGGCCGAACTGACCGGGCGCGGCGATGCCGTCGAGGGCGGCAACCGTCAGCTGTTCGCCGGCCAGTCGCTGACCGCGTCCGAGCCGTTGATCGAAGCGCATGTGGATGAGCCTGCACCGATCGCCGCCGCAGCGCCGGCCCCGGTTGATCCGCGCCTGTTCGACGCCATGCGCTTCGAACTGACCGGTCTGCGCGAGCTGCTGGAAGTCCAGCTCGGTTCGCTCGCCTGGAGTCAGTTGCAGGGCAGCAAGCCACAGCAGGCCAACCTCTGGCGCCGCCTGCAGCGCTTGGGTCTGTCAGGCGGCTTGGCGCGCGAGCTGCTCGACCTCACTGCCGAGATCGAAGAGCCGCGTCATGCCTGGCGCATGGTCCTGGCGCACCTGGCGCGGATGATCGACATACCTGAGATCGAACCGATCGAGGAGGGCGGTGTCATCGCCATGGTCGGCCCGGCCGGCATGGGCAAGACCACCACCCTGGCCAAGCTGGCCGCGCGCTATGTACTCAAGTACGGCGCGAACAACCTGGCGCTGGTGAGCATGGACAGCTTCCGCATCGGTGCCCAGGAGCAGCTCAAGACCCTCGGGCGTATCCTCAATGTGCCGGTCACTTATGTCGATCCGGGCGAGTCGCTGGCCCAGGCGCTGGAGCCGCTGCTGCGCAAGCGCGTGGTGCTGATCGACACCGCCGGCCTGCAGGCCAGCGACCCGGCGCTGCGCATGCAGCTCGAGACCCTGGCCGGGCGCGGTATCGCCGCCAAGAATTACCTGGTGCTGGCGACCACCAGCCAGAAGCAGGTGCTCACCGCCGCCTACCACAGCTACAAACGCTGCGGTCTGGCCGGTTGCATCCTGACCAAACTCGATGAAACGGCATGCCTCGGCGAAGTGCTGAGCCTAGCCATCAGTCATGAACTACCGGTGGCCTATCTGACCGATGGGCCGCGCATTCCTGACGACCTGCAACTGCCGCGCAAGCACCAGCTGGTGAGTCGCGCGGTCAGTGTGCAGTTGCAGGACGAGCCCAGCGACGAGGCCATGGCCGACATGTTCGCTGATCTCTACCACAACCCTGGCAAGCGTGCGGGTTGAGGGTGAATACTGTGCAAAGTACCTACATCATGGGGTTGCCCGGCCGTACCGTGGCCTTGAACGTTCAGCCCCTCATGTGGCCTGGGTCCAAGCGAGACAAGGTAAAGAACAGACATGGGTAGCATGCATCCCGTACAGGTGATCGCCGTGACCGGTGGCAAAGGTGGCGTCGGCAAGACTAACGTTTCAGTGAACCTGTCTCTGGCGTTAGCCGAGCTCGGCCGCCGGGTCATGTTGCTGGACGCCGACCTGGGCCTGGCCAATGTCGACGTTCTGCTGGGGCTCACGCCCAAGCGTACCCTGGCCGATGTCATCGAGGGTCGCTGCGAGCTGCGCGATGTGCTGCTGCAGGGGCCTGGCGGTGTGCGCATCGTCCCGGCGGCTTCCGGCACCCAGAGCATGGTGCACCTGGCGCCAGCCCAACATGCCGGCCTGATCCAGGCCTTCAGCGAGATCGGCGACAACCTCGACGTGCTGGTGATCGACACCGCTGCGGGTATTGGTGACTCGGTAGTCAGCTTCGTCCGCGCCGCCCAGGAGGTGCTGCTGGTGGTGTGCGACGAGCCTACCTCGATCACCGACGCCTACGCCCTGATCAAGCTGCTCAACCGCGACTACGGGATGAATCGCTTCCGCGTGCTGGCCAACATGGCCCAGAGCCCGCAGGAGGGGCGCAACCTGTTCGCCAAGTTGACCAAGGTCACGGATCGTTTCCTTGACGTCGCCCTACAATACGTCGGTGCCGTGCCGTACGACGAATGTGTGCGCAAGGCCGTGCAGAAGCAGCGGGCTGTATACGAGGCCTTCCCGCGGTCCAAGTGCGCGCTGGCTTTCAAGGCCATTGCGCAGAAGGTCGACAGCTGGCCGCTGCCTGCCAACCCGCGCGGACACCTGGAATTCTTCGTCGAGCGCCTGGTGCAGCCCACCAGTGCAGGGCCGGTGCTATGAACGCGAGCGGTTTCAAGATGTACAGCAAGGCCGCCAAGGACGCTCAGTACGAGCTGATCGAGCGCTACGCGCCGCTGGTCAAGCGCATCGCCTACCACCTGCTGGCGCGTTTGCCGGCCAACGTCCAGGTCGAGGACCTGATCCAGGCTGGGATGATCGGCCTGCTGGAAGTGGCCAACAAGTATGACGCCAGCAAGGGCGCCAGCTTCGAAACCTACGCCGGCATCCGCATCCGCGGCGCCATGCTCGACGAAGTGCGCAAGGGCGACTGGGCACCGCGCTCGGTGCACCGCAACACGCGTATGGTCAGCGACGCGATTCGCTGTGTTGAAGCAAAGACAGGGCGCGACGCTAAAGATCACGAGGTTGCTGCCGAACTCCAATTGAGTCTCGATGATTACTACGGGATTCTGAACGACACCTTGGGCAGTCGCCTGTTCAGTTTCGACGACCTGCTGCAGGACGGCGAACACGAGGGGCTGCACGAGGACGGGGCCAGCGGCCAGCTGGAGCCATCGCGGGACCTGGAGGACGAGCGCTTCCAGGCCGCCCTGGCCGATGCGATTGCCAACCTGCCGGAGCGCGAGCGCCTGGTCCTGGCGCTGTACTACGACGAAGAGCTGAACCTCAAGGAAATCGGTGAGGTCCTGGGGGTCAGCGAATCGCGTGTCAGCCAGTTGCACAGCCAGTGCGCGGCGCGTCTGCGCAGCCGCCTGGGGGAATGGCGGGCGCGTTGAACCAGGTTTGATGCAGTCGTTTTTTTGTGGTGCCGAATTGATTGAGTGCGCGCTCGGCGCCGAGCGCGTTTAAGACTGCTTGGAGGTCTAATTGAACAAAGACATGAAAATCCTCATCGTTGACGACTTTTCGACGATGCGGCGGATCATCAAGAACCTGTTGCGTGACCTGGGTTTCACCAACGTCAAGGAGGCTGATGACGGCAACACGGCACTGCCGATGCTCACCAGCGAACACTTCGACTTCCTGGTAACCGACTGGAACATGCCGGGCATGACCGGTATCGACCTGCTGCGTGCTGTTCGCGCGGACGAGCGCCTCAAGCACCTGCCGGTACTGATGGTCACCGCAGAAGCCAAGCGCGAGCAGATCATCGAAGCTGCCCAGGCCGGCGTCAACGGCTACGTGGTCAAGCCTTTCACCGCCGTGGCGCTGAAAGAAAAGATCGAAAAGATCTTCGAACGCGTCAACGGCTGAGTCACGTCTGGGGGGCGCAATGGAGTCAACCAACAACTCTTTGGGTGAGTTCGAATCAACCCTTAAGAAGCATGCCCAGGAACTGGTCGAGAGCCTCGAGCGCGGCCGGTTCGGTGATGCGGTACAGCTGATCCACCAACTGAACCAGACCCGCGATCGCGGGCTGTATCAGGAAGTCGGCAAGCTTACTCGCGAACTGCACAGTGCAATCGTCAACTTCCACATCGACCCGTCCATGCCGCAGGCCGAGGAAGTGTCGCAGATTACCGACGCCACTGAACGCCTCTCCTACGTGGTTCGCCTCACCGAAGGTGCGGCCAACCGCACCATGGACCTGGCAGAGGCCTGCACCCCGGTGCTCAATGACCTCGCCGCCGAGGCCCAGAGCCTGTCCGCCGATTGGCAGCGGTTCATGCGCCGGGAGGTGGCAGCGCCGGAATTCCGTGAGTTGGTCAAGCGTGTGGACAGTTTTCTGACGCACAGCGCCGAAGGTAATCAGAAGGTCGCCGGCCATCTCAACGATATCGTCCTGGCCCAGGATTATCAGGATCTCACCGGCCAGGTGATCAAACGGGTGACCGCGCTGGTCACCGAAGTCGAAAGCAATCTGCTCAAGCTCGTGCTGATGGCAAGCCAGGTCGACCGCTTTGCCGGGATCGAACATGACCACCAGCAGCTGCGCGCTGAAAAAGATCAAGAAAAACATCCGACTCGGGGTGAAGGTCCGCAGATTCATGCCGATAAGCGTGAAGACGTCGTGTCCAGCCAGGACGATGTCGACGATCTGTTGTCCAGCCTGGGTTTTTAAGGAGCACGTTTAATGAGCTTCGGCGCCGATGAAGAAATCCTCCAGGATTTCCTGGTAGAAGCCGGCGAAATCCTCGAGCAACTGTCCGAGCAATTGGTCGAGCTGGAAAGCCGGCCCGATGACGCGGATCTGCTCAATGCGATTTTCCGCGGTTTCCACACTGTAAAAGGGGGCGCCGGCTTCCTTCAGCTCAATGAGTTGGTGGAGTGCTGCCACATTGCCGAGAACGTGTTCGACATCCTGCGCAAAGGTGAGCGCCGGGTTGACGCGGAACTGATGGACGTGGTGCTCGAGGCCCTCGACACGGTCAACAGCATGTTCGGCCAGGTGCGCGAACGTACCGATGTCACGCCGGCCACGCCGGAGCTGCTGGCGGCGCTGTCGCGCTTGGCCGAGCCCGGTGGCGCCGAAGCCCCGGCCCCGGTGGTCGAGGCGGCGCCCGTGGTCGAAGCCCCGGCTGCCGAGCCCGACATCACCGATACCGAGTTCGAGCAACTGCTCGACTCGCTCGATGCGGTCAAGGCTGAAGCTCAGGTTCATGAGCAACTGCAGGGTGAAGAAATCAGCGGCGGCGGTGACGAGATCACCGATGCCGAGTTCGAGTCGCTGCTCGACCAGCTGCACGGCAAGGGCCAGTTCTCGGCCGATGCCGCCGTCAGCGCGCCTGCGCCAGCCACTCCGGCCAGCGACGAGATCACCGACGATGAGTTCGAGTCGCTGCTCGACCAGTTGCACGGCAAAGGTACTTTTGCCGTCGACGCACTGCCAGGCGCCGCCGCGCCAGTGGCCAGCGCGGCACCCGCCGCGGGCGACGAGAGCATCAGCGAACACGAATTCGAGGCCCTGCTCGACCAGTTGCACGGCAAGGGCAAGTTCTCCAGTGACGCGGTCACCGCCGAGGCGCCTGCCGCCGTCGCCGCGCCTGTCGCGGCCAAGGCCGAGGTCAAGCCCGTTGCTAAGCCGGCTCCTGCGCCCGCCGCGGCACCGGCTGCGGCCGCCAAGCCTGCCGCCCCGGCTCGCGCTCCTGCGCCGGCCGCCGAGAAGCATGGCGCCAGCGAAGCGGAAACCACCGTGCGGGTTGATACCGCGCGTCTGGACGAGATCATGAACATGGTCGGCGAACTGGTGCTGGTGCGTAACCGCCTGGTGCGCCTGGGGCTCAACAGCGGCGACGAGGCCATGTCCAAGGCCGTGTCCAATCTCGACGTGGTCACCGCCGACCTGCAGACCGCGGTCATGAAGACCCGGATGCAGCCGATCAAGAAAGTCTTCGGCCGCTTCCCGCGCCTGGTTCGCGACCTGGCCCGCCAGCTCAAGAAAGAGATCAACCTGGAGCTGGTCGGTGAAGAGACCGACCTCGACAAGAACCTGGTGGAAGCCCTGGCCGACCCGTTGGTGCACTTGGTGCGCAACGCCGTTGACCACGGCGTCGAGATGCCTGACGAGCGCGAGGCCTCCGGCAAGTCGCGCATGGGCCGGGTGGTGCTGTCCGCCGAGCAGGAGGGTGACCACATCCTGCTGTCGATCTCCGACGACGGCAAGGGCATGGACCCGAGCATCCTGCGCGCCAAGGCCGTGGAAAAGGGCCTGATGGACAAGGACGCGGCCGATCGCCTGAGCGAGTCGGACTGCTACAACCTGATCTTCGCCCCGGGCTTCTCGACCAAGACCGAGATCTCCGACGTGTCCGGCCGCGGCGTCGGCATGGACGTGGTGAAGACCAAGATTTCCCAGCTCAACGGCTCGATCAACATCTTCTCGGCCAAAGGCCAGGGCTCGAAGATCGTCATCAAGGTGCCGCTGACCCTGGCGATCATGCCGACCCTGATGGTAATGCTCGGCAACCAGGCGTTCGCCTTCCCGCTGGTCAACGTCAACGAGATCTTCCACCTCGACCTGTCGCGCACCAACGTGGTCGACGGCCAGGAAGTGGTGATCGTGCGCGACAAGGCGCTGCCGCTGTTCTACCTCAAGCGCTGGCTGGTCCAGGACCACGAGCACGAGGAGCAGCACGAAGGTCATGTGGTGATCCTGTCGGTCGGTACCCAGCGCATCGGCTTCGTGGTCGACCAGTTGGTTGGCCAGGAAGAGGTGGTGATCAAGCCGCTGGGCAAGATGCTGCAGGGCACCCCGGGCATGTCCGGCGCGACCATCACCGGTGACGGCCGGATCGCGCTGATCCTCGACGTTCCGAGCATGCTCAAGCGTTACGCCGCCCGGCGTATTTGATTTCGGTGGCGCGCCCTGGCGGGTGCGCCGCCTAATGGAGTGTTTATGGCAGTCAAGGTCCTGGTGGTGGATGATTCCGGTTTCTTCCGCCGCCGTGTCTCGGAAATTCTCTCGGCGGACCCGACGATCCAGGTCGTGGGCACCGCGACCAACGGCAAGGAAGCGATCGACCAGGCGCTGGCGCTCAAGCCCGATGTCATCACCATGGACTATGAAATGCCCATGATGGACGGTATCACTGCGGTGCGGCACATCATGCAGCGCTGCCCGACGCCGGTGTTGATGTTCTCCTCGCTGACCCACGAAGGCGCCCGCGTCACCCTCGACGCCCTGGACGCCGGTGCGGTCGACTACCTGCCGAAGAACTTCGAGGACATCTCGCGCAACCCGGAAAAGGTCAAGCAGCTGCTGTGCGAGAAGGTCCATACCATCTCGCGCAGCAACCGCCGTTTCAGCGCCTATTCCAGCCCGGCGCCCGCCGCCGCGCCGGTTCCGGCCAATAGTCATGCGCCGGCCAGCAGCTTCGCCAGTACCACGCCCGCGCGCACGGCGGCTCCGGCCCGCGCCGCGGCACCGGCCGCCGCGCATTCGCCGGCGCCCAAGCGCAAGCCCTACAAGCTGGTCGCCATCGGCACCTCCACCGGTGGCCCGGTGGCGCTGCAGCGGGTATTGACCCAACTGCCCGCCGGATTCCCGGCGCCGATCGTTCTGATCCAGCACATGCCGGCGGCCTTCACCAAGGCCTTCGCCGAGCGCCTGGACAAGCTGTGCAAGATCAGCGTCAAGGAAGCCGAGGACGGTGACGTGTTACGTCCGGGCCTGGCGTTGCTGGCTCCGGGTGGCAAGCAGATGATGGTCGACGGCCGTGGCACGGTGAAGATCCTGCCGGGCGACGAGCGCCTGAACTACAAGCCTTGTGTCGACATCACCTTCGGCTCCGCCGCCAAGTCCTATGGCGACAAGGTGCTCTCTGTGGTGCTCACCGGCATGGGCGCCGACGGTCGCGAAGGCGCACGCCTGCTCAAGCAGGGTGGCAGCACCGTGTGGGCGCAGGATGAGGCCAGTTGCGTGATCTACGGCATGCCCATGGCCATCGTCAAGGCCAACCTGGCCGATGCCGTGTACAGCCTGGACGAGATCGGCAAGCACCTGGTCGAGGCGTGCATCTGATGGATGTGTTGAGCCTAATCGGCCTGATCCTCGCTTTTGTCGCTATCGTTGGCGGCAATTTCCTCGAGGGCGGCCACGTCGGTGCGCTGATCAACGGCCCGGCGGCATTGATCGTGCTGGGCGGTACCCTGGCGGCGGCGTTGTTGCAGTCGCCGCTGTCGGCGTTCAAGCGCGCTCTGCAGATCGTGGGCTGGATCTTCTTCCCGCCGCGGGTGGACCTGCCCGGTGGCATTGACCGGGTGGTGAACTGGAGTCTGACGGCACGCAAGGAAGGCCTGCTGGGCCTGGAGGGCGTGGCCGACGCCGAGCCCGATCCCTATGCGCGCAAAGGCCTGCAGCTGCTGGTCGACGGCGCCGAGCCCGAGGCCATCCGCAGCATACTTGAAGTCGATTTCCTGACTCAGGAAGCCCGCGACATCCAGGCCGCCAAGGTGTTCGAGAGCATGGGCGGCTATGCGCCGACCATCGGCATCATCGGTGCGGTGATGGGTCTGATCCACGTGATGGGTAATCTGGCCGACCCGTCGCAGCTGGGTAACGGCATTGCCGTGGCCTTCGTCGCCACCATCTACGGCGTGGCCAGCGCCAACCTGATCCTGCTGCCGATCGCCAACAAGCTCAAGGCCATCACCCTGCGCCAGTCTCGCTATCGCGAGATGCTGCTCGAGGGCTTGTTGTCGATCGCCGAAGGCGAGAACCCGCGCTCGATCGAGCTGAAGCTGCAAGGCTTCATGGAGTAAGCCATGGCCCGTCGTCGCAAGATCGAAGAGCACGAGAACCACGAGCGCTGGCTGGTCTCGTACGCCGACTTCATCACCCTGCTGTTCGCCTTCTTCGTGGTCATGTATTCGATCTCGTCGATCAACGAGGGCAAGTACAAGCAGATTTCCCAGGCGCTGATCGGGGTCTTCAATGACCCCGAGCGCAGCATGAAGCCGATCCCTATCGGTGACGAGCGGCCGCTGAGCGTCAAGCCCGCCGAGCCGCTGATCAAGGACAGCGAGCAGACCGACGCGGGCCTGGCGCAGACCAGTACCGACCCGCTCAAGACCATCACCGACGATGTCCGCGACGCCTTCGGCGACCTGATCAAGTCCAACCAGATGACCGTGCGCGGCAACGAACTGTGGGTGGAGATCGAGCTCAACTCCTCGCTGCTGTTCGCCAGTGCCGACGCCATGCCCAGCGATGTCGCCTTCGAGATCATCGAGAAGGTGGCGAAGATTCTCAGGCCGTTCGCCAACCCGGTGCACGTCGAAGGCTTCACTGACAACCTGCCGATTCGCACCGCTCAGTACCCGACCAACTGGGAGCTGTCGTCGGCGCGAGCGGCGAGCATCGTCCGGTTGCTGGCGATGGAAGGGGTCAACCCGGCGCGCATGGCCTCGGTGGGTTACGGGGAGTACCAGCCGGTGGCCAGCAACGACACTGCCGACGGGCGTGCGCGCAACCGCCGGGTGGTGTTGGTGATCTCGCGTAACCTGGAGGTACGCCGCAGCCTGACCGGCAGTGGCAGTGCCAATGCCACCCCGGATGCGGCGATGCGCCGGGCTGGCACACAAAGTGCACCAGCCTCGCCAGCACCGTCGACCGGGGGCTGATTTCGTCAAATCCCCGTCACTGAATTTCACACCGTTCCCGGCAGGGCAGGCGGCCATACCGGGAGGAAGCAACGCACGATGAGAGTCTGGGCAGTAGCCAATCAAAAAGGTGGCGTCGGCAAGACCACCACCACCATCGCCCTGGCCGGCTTGCTGGCCGAGGCGGGCAAGCGCGTGGTCGTGGTCGACCTCGACCCGCACGGCTCGATGACCAGCTACTTCGGGCACAACCCCGATGCGCTCGAGCACAGCTGCTACGACCTGTTCCTGCACAAGGGCACGGTACCCGAAGGTTTGCCGGGCCAACTGCTGCTGCCGACCAGCGACGAGCGCATCTCGCTGCTGCCGTCGAGCACCGCGCTGGCGGTGCTCGAGCGCCAGTCGCCGGGGCAGAGTGGCCTGGGCCTGGTGATCGCCAAGAGTCTGGCGCAACTGTGGCAGGATTTCGACTTTGCCCTGATCGACAGCCCGCCCTTGCTAGGCGTGCTAATGGTCAACGCCCTGGCCGCCAGCCAGCAGCTGGTGATCCCGGTGCAGACCGAGTTCCTCGCGGTCAAGGGCCTGGAGCGCATGGTCAGCACCCTGGGCATGATCAATCGCTCGCGCAAGCAGGCATTGCCCTACCAGATCGTGCCGACCCTGTTCGACCGCCGAACCCAGGCATCGCTGGGCACCTTGAAGGTGCTGCGTGACACCTATGGCGACCAGGTCTGGCAGGGCTACATTCCGGTGGACACGCGTCTGCGAGACGCCAGCCGCAACGGCGTCACGCCTTCGCAGTTCGACGGCAAGAGCCGTGGCGTGGTCGCCTACCGGGCGCTGCTCAAGCATCTGCTCACCTACCGTTCCGCATTGCAGGTGGCGTGATGAACCAGGCTCGGCAGATCACCACCAAGCCACAGATGGCCTTGCAGTCCTACCTCGACGGGCTGCTGCAGGAGGCCACCGAGTCGTTCGAGCTGCCGGCGGAGTTGGAGACGCCTGTCGTGGAGCCTGTCGAGCAGGCCCCCGGCGATGACTTCGAAGCAGCGGTTCGCGAGGAACAGGCCCGAGACGCCCAGCGCCAGATAATTCCGACCCCACCTGCTGCGCGGCCCTTTGCCGAGCCGCAGGCCAAGGTCCTGCCGACCGTGCTGCCGCCTGCCGCGCCGGTGGTGGAGCCGGTGGTCGCCATGGTCGAGACCGAGGTGGTGGCCGATGCCAGCATCCCGGTCCTGAGCCAGACCCAGGCCATCGAACCCGTGGCGCCGTTGGTGGAGCTGAATGTGACGGCGGCACCCGCCGCGCCAACACCGCCGGCCAGCGTCGATGGCCGTCCGGACTGGGCCGCCGAACCGTTCGAATGCCTGCTGTTCGATGTTGCCGGGCTGACCCTGGCGGTACCGCTGGTGTGTCTGGGCTCGATCTACACCCTGGCCGGCCAGGAGCTGACGCCACTGTTCGGCCAGCCGGACTGGTTCCTCGGCATCCTCACCTGCCAGGCGGGCAACCTCAAGGTGCTCGACACGGCGCGCTGGGTGATGCCGGACCGCTACCGCGACGATTTCCGCCAGGGCCTGCAGTATGTGATTTCAGTCCAGGGCTACGAATGGGGATTGGCCGTGCACCAGGTCAGCCGTTCGTTGCGCCTGGACCCGAACGAGATCAAGTGGCGCAGCCAGCGTGGCCAACGGCCATGGCTGGCCGGCACGGTGATCGAACACATGTGCGCGCTGCTCGATGTCGCCGAACTGGCCGAGCTGATCGCCAGTGGCGCGGTCAAGCAGATGAACACCAAACACAACTGAATCAACGCCGCTACTGCCGCGGCAATACAGAGCACACCGCCAATGGCGGATTTTGAGGGCTAGGGGAATGAAAAAGTCGTCTGCACAAGGTTCCGAAGATCCGATCCTGCAGTGGGTAACCTTCCGTCTGGACAACGAGTCCTACGGCATCAATGTCATGCAGGTGCAGGAAGTCCTGCGCTACACCGAGATCGCCCCGGTTCCGGGCGCTCCCAGCTACGTGCTGGGCATCATCAACCTGCGCGGCAACGTGGTGACGGTCATCGACACCCGCCAGCGCTTTGGCCTGATGCCGACTGAAGTCACCGACAACACCCGCATCGTCATCATCGAGGCGGACAAGCAAGTGGTCGGTATCCTGGTCGACAGCGTCGCCGAAGTGGTCTACCTGCGTCAGTCGGAGATCGAGACCGCGCCGAACGTCGGCAACGAAGAGTCGGCCAAGTTCATCCAGGGTGTCTGCAACAAGAACGGCGAGCTGCTGATTCTGGTCGAGCTGGACAAGATGATGACCGAGGAAGAGTGGTCCGAGTTGGAGAACATCTGAGTTGATCTTCGAGGTTGCTGTCATCTTCCTGGCGCTGCTCTGGGCACTGAGCCTGTGGTTCTTCCTCAACTACAGCAAGCGCCAGCGCGAGCTGGCCGCCCAGCAGGCCCAGGGCGATGCGCTGCGTGACCAGCGCATCAAGGACCTGGCCAAGCGCCTGGACGATTACCAGAATGGCACCGTGCGCATGGGCGAGGCGATCCATGAGCTGCGCGCGGTGGTGGCGCCGTTGCCCGAGAAGCTGCAGCAACTCGAGCAACGCGACCCCAACAGCGTCACCTTTGCCCAGGCCGCCAAACTGGTGGGGATGGGGGCTAGCGTCGAGGAGTTGACCCAGACCTGCGGTTTGACCCAGGCCGAGGCGCAGCTGATGAGCAAGTTGCATCGCGTCGAATGAGCGTGCACAAGGCGACCTTCGGGTCGCCTTGTCGTTTCAGGGGTGACCATCAACGTCAGACCTTCAAGGCTTGGCCCAGGCATGGTTGTTGCCGATCCTGGCGACGCCATTGAGCGGCAGGTAGCGGTCTAGCGCGGTCTTGTAGGCGAGGCGGTCGACGAACGTGAAGGAATTGACGGTGGACAGCGAGTCGAGGTTGGTGATTTGCCTGAGCTGTTTCAGGTCGGGCAGCAAGCGGTCGGTCACGTCGGTCAGCAGGGTGGGCCCGGTCAGCCGGCTCAGGGTATTGGCGTAGTGGGCGAAACCCTCCGGGTCGCGCGCGGCGTCCGGTTTGCTGTCGTAGAACCTCGGTTCGGCCTGAAAGCGAGCGTGCATTTCTTCGCTGATGGCCCTCAGGGTCGGGTTGTTGGCATGACTGCCGATCAGGCTGGTGTTGTAGATGCAGTGGATGTTCATCTTTTCGTTGGCGATCGGCGGGTAGAGCAGCACGCCATCAGGGGTGGTCTGCAAGAAGGTATCGTCGATCGGTTTGGCCCGCGGGCCGTAGCCGCGTCCGTTGATCGTCACCGGGTACTCGCCCTCGGCCAGTAGCCTGTCGTCGATGTCCATGTACAAGCCCCCCTCGTGGTCCAGCAGTGGGAAACGCAAAACATCCGCCGCCGACGAGAAATGGCGTGCGATGCCGCCATTGCCGTCGATCGCGGCGCGGTATTGCGGGTAGTTGGCGCTGTCCTTGAACGAGGAATAGAAGGGTTGCTCCTCCAGGGGCAGCACGATGACGTCGGGGGCGTATTCGGCCAGGCGCTCGAGGTTTCGCACATAGGCCTGGGGCGACTCGTTGGACAGGTACAGGCGCAGGCTGAAGCGTGAGGGCTTTAGCGTTCTGCTGTTCTTGGCGAGGTTGGCCAGCAGGTTGTCGGGTATCGTTCGGTCGCCGACCCAGATGCTGAGGATCTGCTCGGGGATTCTTCGGCTCGCCTCCAAGGGGAATTCCGGCACCTTCACCGGGAGTGGCAGGTCGATGCCCATGGCCCGCAGGCTCGCGGTGCGCATTTCATCGGTGACCAGCCTGCCTTGCGGCGCACGGACCAGGTTCTTGCTGGCCACGCGAGGGATGTAGCGTTTCGGTTCCACCGCATTGAGGTCGTCGCGCTGGACGAAGGCGTTGGCCTCCAGGTCGTAGACAACATCGGCGCTGTAGCCACCGATGGTTGCGCGCAGGATATCGGGCTCGCCGTTGAACTGGGTCAGGCGGATGACGGCGCCACGGGTTGCCTCGTCACCACCCTCGAGCGGCGCGACGGGGTCTGGGAGGTGGAAATACTCGAGCGCTTCTTCGGCGGGCAGCAGAGGCGGGTCTATCGGGCTCAAGGGGTAGCCCAGCTTGCCGTTCACCTCGCTGGGCAAGACGAAACCGTCGTACTTGAAGCGGAACAGCGCGGGCGCCTTGGTCACCTCGGCATGCAGCAGCGGCAAGGCGTTGAACAGGCCGAACGTGGCATCACTTACGCCCGAGGCTTGCTGATCCACGCCATGGCCGTTGATCGCCGCGTCCAGCCCCAAGCCGAACTGGGCGATGCCGCCCAGGGCGAACAGGGGCGCCAGCTCCGGCAGCACGAAAGCCAGGGGGCCGAGCAGGTTGATCGCCGAGCTCAGGTAGCCGCGCCAGCGGGCTTTGGTGATCTCGCTGTCACTGGTGATCGCCGCGTCGGCATCCTGGTAGCTGCGTGCGCGTTGGCGCTCGGCGAGCGCCTGGAACAGGTCCCCGGTTATGGCGGGGTTGTACGTGTCGGGTCGATAGTTGACATAGGTGCGGGGCGGCCAGGCGCCATCGGTGGTGAAGCCTGAGCGGTTGGGTGACAGGCGGTACACCGCTGGGTAGACGGCGAGGCCTTCCAGGGCGGTGCGCAGGCCGCTGAAATCCAGGCCGTCTGGCAGATCGGCCTGGCCGAAATGCCCGGCCAGGGCTTCGCGTTTGACGGGGTCCTTGCACTGTTGGGCTACCCAGTCCTTCAGGGCATTGGGGCCGGCGAAGGTATGCAGTGCCGAGGCGTTGCCGGGTACGTACAGCAGTGCGGTGTGCGCGTTCTTGTCGTACAGGTAGATCAGGTCGGTGGCGCTGTAGCCATAGATGTTCAGCGCGCGCATGCGAAAGGTGGCGGTGCGCGGCATGAGTTCGGCGGCTTGCCAGGCCAGCTGGCGACCGGCCTCGTCAAGGCTGCCTTCGGCCACCTGTTTGTTGCAGGTGGCGATGAAGGCCATCTTGGCCAGGATGCGGTGGCTGTTCCCGGCGTTGGCCCAGTAGCGATCAAGCATGCCTTTGTAGGTGGCGTGGAAATCCATTTTCCAGATGAACTGTTGCAGGTCTTCTGCTGGCAGCCCAAGCAGTGTCTCGGGGCCGTATACCTGCGGCGTGGTGCGCCGGAAAACGCCGTTGAACACTTGGTAGTTGACGCCGGAGGGTGCGTTCCAGGCCTTGGGGCGCAAAGTCTCGACCAGGCTGATGCGCCCGGGTAGGTGCCCGGCCCAAGGTTCGCCGAACAGTCCGCCGATGAGGTTGTTGTCCGATTCACCTTGCCAGTTGGACAGCATGGCTTGGGTCAGCTTGCTCTTCGCCACGAGCACGCCATCCCAATTCGCCAGGTCGCCATGGGGTTGGTAGTGAAGCGTGACCACATCGGTTTGATCGGGGTCGAGCGTCACGCCGCGGGCGCTTGCCCATCGCTTGATGGCGTCGCCGGCGGCACGGTCCGGGCGGGGAAAATGGCTCAGGTGCTGGCGGGCGAACTGGGTGCCAGCGTCGTTGACATAAGCGGTGGTCATGGCAGGGGCCTTTGCGTGAGTGAGTAACGGCAAAGGTCGCACCCCTGTGCGGCCACCGGGGACTACATATGTACCGCTGCGTCAGCCCGGATGCGGCAAGCGCGGCAGTACAGGAGTGATTTCGCGCTCGCTGGGCGTGGCGTCGACGAAGTCCTCCGGCACCTTGCCCCGCAGTTGCCAGGCGAAGGCGATGATCTCGGCGATGGTCAGGTACAGCGCTTCGGGAATCTGTTCACCCAGCTCCAGGCGCGCCAGCAGGCGCACCAGCTCGGGATTCTCGTAGATGGGCACCTCATGCTCGCGAGCGATGGCGAGAATGGCCTCGGCCAGCTCATCGTCGCCCTTGGCGCTCA
Organism: Pseudomonas sp. P106(2024); assembly: GCF_057480815.1. Lineage (NCBI taxonomy): Bacteria > Pseudomonadati > Pseudomonadota > Gammaproteobacteria > Pseudomonadales > Pseudomonadaceae > Pseudomonas > Pseudomonas sp. P106(2024). Next base: position 306,027 of record NZ_JBLIYU010000003.1, read on the forward strand.
GGGTCGGGGCCTGCTGGCCGTCGTAGCTCAGGGCGATCGCCTGGCGGGGTGGCTTGTGTTTCATGCGGTCTCGTCTACCCAGCGTTGTTCCAGGCGCGTGCGTGGCCCCTGCGGGGGGAGGCCGGGGTGGCATTCCAGGTCCCCGACGTCCAGGCCTCGGGCCAGCAGGCGATCGCGCAGTGTGCCCAGCTGGCTGTCGATCAGGCGCGCGGTGGCTTCCTGCTGCGCCCAGAGCTGGCCGGAAAGCTTGCCTTGCAGCAACTGCGCCTGTACCTGCAGAGGGCCAAGTGGTGAGAGATCGAAGGCCAGTTCGATGCGCCACAGCGCTTCCAGTGGATCGTGCTGCTCGCGCTCGGCCTGCTGCTTCGGTGTTTCCTCGCGCTGCAACTTGACCTGCAGCGGCACGAACTCCTGACCATGGCGCACAGGAATCTCTGTCTGCCAGGTGGTCTGCTGGTTGCCGTTCTCCAAGGTGCCGCTCTGTTGCAGGCTGGACAGCGAGTGGCTCTGCAGACGGGAGATGGCGGCGGCGGCCAGGCGTAGCAATTGCTGGAGGTCGCCTTCACTTTCCAGCTTCTGCAGAAGACGCGAGGGCAGGGGGAAGACGCTGGGCAGTGGCCGTGGGCTGACTTGGCCGAGCATCCCTAGTGCGCTGCGGGCCAGGCCAGGCAAGGCCTGGGCGAGGGTGCTGGTGGCCAGCGCGCTGGTCAGTGGCGGATGGCCCGGCACGCTGGGCAGGGCCTGGGCCACCAGCCTGACAAGCTGTGCCTTCAGGTCGGGGGCGATGCCGCCGGCCAACCCGCCTAGCAGCTTGGCTTCGAAGAAGGTGCCGCTGTTGTTCAGGGCCTGGGCCAGGCCCTTCGCATCCCCCAGTTGCCGCGCGTCCGGCAGGCTGGCGAGCAGGCGCTCGGCGCTGGTGCGCAGTTCGGGGTCTGCATCGGGGCTGCTGGCGATCCGTTGCAGGCTGTCGAGCACACCCGGCAGCGAGGCCTGGAGGTTCTGCTGGGTCGACAGGTGCTGAGTGACCGCCAGTTGGTCCTGGCGGCCGCTCAGGGGCACGAAGCGTAGCCCCTGTTCACTCTGCACCAGCGCGCTGAGCAGGCTGCCCACGGGGAGCCGGCGCGGGCTGTCGATGACCAGCGTGGCACCGGCCTGGCTGCCGCTGAGCAGGCTCACCAGCGAGCGGAAGGAGGTGGGCGCGCCGGAGCTCTGCGGCAGGGCCTGGCTGGTCAGGACCTTGGCCTGCAGCAGGGTGCCGACCGGCATTTCCCGGGTGTCCAGCCGGGTCAGAGTGGCGATGTTGCCGGCAGTTGCCTGTTGCACCATCACCGCCAAACGGCTGCTATCCGTCTGGCTGACCAGGACCTGGCTGCCGGGTGGCAGGGGTTGACTGGCGGTGGTCAGCACTTGCGTCTGGTTGCCATTGGCCTGGGTCAGCCGAAGCAGCATCTGGAACTCCTGGCCGATCTGGCGCAGGGTCACAACCTCGGCTTCGGCGGTTTCTCCAGGCGGCAGCAGGCCAGGCTGGGCCTGCAGCAGGCGCAACAGCTCGCCGGTCATGGCGGCCCGGGTCGCCTGGGGGCTTACCGCAGTTTGTGTGCTGAGACTATTGATTTCAGTCATGATTGTATACAACCTGTCGAACCCGCCCTCTTGGCAGCGCGCTGGCGCGTGCAATAATGCTGCTCGCTCGCCATTGCCAGTATAACGGCAGGGGTTGGAGCGACTTGAGACGCAGGCTGCAATCGGTGTCGGTACCGGTGACAGACCTCATACTGTATAAGGCGATACCGTGATCCTTCACCTTCAAGCCGCGGGCCTGGCCTGCGAGCGCGACTGGCGGCTGCTGTTCGAGCACCTGCACTTCGAGCTGCACCCTGGCGACATGCTGCAGATCGCCGGCCCCAATGGCAGCGGCAAGACCAGCCTGCTGCGCCTGCTGGCCGGGCTCATGCAACCCACCGCCGGGCAGATCCTGCTTGGCGGCCAGCCATTGGCCGAACAGCGTCATGCCCTGGCCAGCATCCTGTTGTGGATTGGCCACGCCGCCGGGATCAAGGATTTGCTCACCGCTGAAGAGAATCTCGCCTGGCTCTGCGCCCTGCATCGGCCGGCCGGTCGCGAGGCAATCTGGCAGGCGCTGGAGGCTGTCGGCTTGCGCGGGTTCGAGGACGTGCCCTGTCACACCCTGTCAGCCGGCCAGCAGCGTCGGGTCGCCCTGGCTCGGCTGTACCTGGACAGCCCGCCGCTGTGGATCCTCGACGAGCCGTTCACCGCCCTGGACAAGCAGGGCGTGGCACAGCTGGAAGCCCACCTTGCGGCCCACTGTGAGCAGGGCGGCACCGTGGTGCTGACCACCCACCACACGCTCGAACGCAAGCCATCGGGCTACCGCGAGCTGAACCTGGGGCAATGGGCGGCATGAGCGTATTTCTTCTGCTGTTGCGCCGCGAGGCTCGCCTGTTGTTCCGCCGTCCGGCGGAGCTGGCCAATCCGCTGGTGTTCTTCGCCATCGTCGTCGCTTTGTTCCCGCTGGCGGTCGGTCCGGAGACGCAATTGTTGCAAACCTTGTCGCCTGGACTGGTCTGGGTAGCGGCCCTGCTGGCGGTGCTGCTGTCGCTGGACGGGTTGTTCCGCAGCGATTTCGAGGACGGTTCGCTCGAGCAGTGGGTGCTTTCGCCGCATCCGCTGGCCCTGCTGGTGCTGGCCAAGGTGCTGGCGCACTGGATCTTTTCCGGGCTGGCGCTGGTATTGTTGGCGCCACTGCTGGCACTGATGCTGGGCCTGCCGAGCGCCTGCCTGCCGGTGCTGCTCGCCTCCCTGTTGTTGGGCACGCCGGTGTTGAGCCTGCTGGGCGCGGTGGGCGCGGCGCTGACGGTCGGTCTCAAACGCGGTGGGCTGCTGCTGGCGTTGCTGATTCTGCCGTTGTATATCCCTGTGTTGATCCTGGGCAGTGGTGCGTTGCAGGCGGCGTTGCAGAATATGCCTGCCACCGGTCACCTGCTCTGGCTCGCCAGCCTGACGGCCCTGGCGGTGACACTGGCACCCTTTGCGATCGCGGCCGGCCTGAAGATCAGCGTCGGCGAATAACGAGTCCCGGGCACCGCAGCCCGGCCAATACCCTGGATGTACCCTGATGAAAATGAGTTGGACGTGGTTCCACAAGTTGGGCTCCCCCAAATGGTTCTATGCCATCAGCGGCCGCATGCTGCCGTGGCTGAGCGTTTGCGCCGTCGTGCTGCTGCTGGTCGGCATCACCTGGGGCCTGGCCTTCGCCCCCCAGGACTACCAGCAGGGCAACAGTTTCCGCATCATCTATATCCATGTGCCGACGGCCATGCTGGCGCAGTCGTGCTACGTCATGCTTGCGGTGGCGGGCGTGGTGGGGCTGGTGTGGAAGATGAAACTGGCCGATGTCGCGCTGCAGTGCGCGGCGCCCATCGGCGCCTGGATGACCGCGGTAGCTTTGGTTACCGGGGCGATCTGGGGCAAGCCCACCTGGGGCAGTTGGTGGGTCTGGGACGCGCGCCTGACCTCAATGCTCATCTTGCTGTTCCTTTACTTCGGCATCATCGCCCTGGGCCAGGCCATCAGCAATCGCGACAGCGCGGCCAAGGCCTGCGCGGTGCTGGCCATCGTCGGCGTGGTCAATATCCCGATCATCAAGTACTCGGTGGAGTGGTGGAACACCCTGCACCAGGGCGCTACCTTCACCCTCACCGAAAAGCCGGCCATGCCGGTGGAGATGTGGCTGCCGCTGCTGCTCACCGCGCTGGGCTTCTACTGCTTCTTCGGCGCCGTGCTGCTGCTGCGCATGCGCCTGGAAGTGCTCAAGCGCGAGGCCCGAGCCAGTTGGGTCAAGGATGAGGTGCTGGGGCAGCTCGGACGGGAGGCGGCACGATGAGCTTCGCGTCCTTCAGTGATTTTCTCGCCATGGGCCACCATGGTCTGTACGTATGGTCGGCCTACGGCATCTGCCTGGCGGTGCTGGCGCTGAATGTCGCCGCGCCCCTGCTGGCCCGTCGCCGCTACCTGCAAGAAGAGGCGCGTCGTCTGCGCCGGGAGAGCAAACCGTGAATCCGCAGCGCAAGAAACGCCTGTTCATCATCCTCGGCCTGCTGGCCGGTGTCGGCGTCGCCGTGGGCTTCGCCCTGAGCGCGCTGCAGCAGAACATCAACCTGTTCTACACCCCGACGCAGATCGCCAACGGCGAGGCGCCGCTGGACACCCGCATCCGCGCCGGCGGCATGGTCGAGAAAGGCTCGGTGCAGCGCTCGGCCGATTCGCTCGATGTGCGCTTCGTGGTCACCGACTACACCAAGTCGGTGCCGATCACCTACCGCGGCATCCTCCCTGACCTGTTCCGCGAAGGGCAGGGCATCGTCGCCCTTGGCAAGCTCAACGCCGATGGCGTGGTGGTGGCCGACGAGGTGCTGGCCAAGCACGATGAGAAGTACATGCCGCCGGAGGTCACCAAGGCCCTGAAGGAAAGCGGCCAGGCCGCCAGCGACGCGGGGGCCAAGCCATGAATGCGGCCCTGGTGATCCCCGAACTCGGCCAGCTGGCGATGATCCTGGCGATCTGCTTTGCCGCCGTGCAGGCCACTGTGCCGCTGCTCGGCGCCTGGCGCGGCGACAGCCTGTGGATGGGCCTGGCGCGGCCGGCGGCCTGGGGGCAGTTCGCCTTCCTGGCGTTTGCCTTCGCCTGCCTCACCCACGCCTTCATGACCGACAACTTCTCGGTCGCCTACGTCGCCAGCAACTCCAACAGCGCCTTGCCCTGGTACTACAAGTTCAGCGCCGTGTGGGGCGCCCATGAAGGCTCGCTGCTGCTGTGGGCACTGATCCTTGGCGGCTGGACCTTCGCCGTGTCGATCTTCTCGCGCCAGTTGCCGCAGGTGATGCTGGCGCGGGTGCTGGCGGTGATGGGCATGATCAGCGTGGGTTTCCTGAGCTTCCTGATCATCACCTCCAACCCGTTCTCGCGCCTGCTGCCGCAGGTGCCGGGCGACGGCCGCGACCTGAACCCGCTGTTGCAGGACTTCGGCCTGATTGTCCACCCGCCGATGCTGTACATGGGCTATGTGGGCTTCTCGGTGGCCTTCGCCTTCGCCATCGCCGCTTTGTTGGGCGGTCGTCTCGATGCCGCCTGGGCGCGCTGGTCGCGGCCCTGGACCATCGTCGCCTGGGCCTTCCTCGGCGTGGGCATCACCCTCGGCTCGTGGTGGGCCTACTACGAGCTGGGCTGGGGGGGCTGGTGGTTCTGGGATCCGGTCGAGAACGCCTCGTTCATGCCTTGGCTGGTGGGCACGGCGCTGATCCACTCGTTGGCGGTCACCGAAAAACGCGGGGTGTTCAAGAGCTGGACCGTGCTGCTGGCCATTGCCGCATTCTCCCTGAGCCTGCTGGGGACCTTCCTGGTGCGTTCCGGCGTGCTGACATCGGTGCATGCGTTCGCCGCCGACCCGTCCCGTGGCGTCTTCATCCTGATCTTCCTGCTGTTCGTGGTTGGTGGCTCGTTGACCCTGTTCGCCCTGCGCGCGCCGGTGGTCAAGAGCCAGGTGGGCTTTGCCCTGTGGTCCCGTGAAACCTTGCTGCTGGCCAACAATCTGGTGCTGGTGGTGGCGGCCTCGATGATCCTGCTGGGCACCCTGTACCCGCTGGTGCTCGACGCCCTGACCGGGGCCAAGCTGTCGGTCGGCCCGCCTTACTTCGACGCCCTGTTCCTGCCGCTGATGGCGCTGCTGATGGTGGTGCTCGGCGTGGGCGTGGTGGTGCGCTGGAAGGACACCCCGGGCAAATGGCTGGCCGGCATGCTGACCCCGGTGCTGGTCGGTAGCGCGGTCCTGGCGCCGGTCGCCGGGCTGATCGTCGATGACTTCGACTGGCCGGCCCTGAGCGTGTTCGCCCTGGCCGCCTGGGTGGTCCTGAGCGGCGTGCGCGACATCCTCGACAAGACCCGTCACAAGGGTTTGGCCAAGGGGTTGGCGGGCCTGAGTCGCAGCTACTGGGGCATGCACCTGGCGCACCTGGGCCTGGTGGTGTGCGCGCTAGGCGTGGTGCTGTCGAGCAACAACAGCGCAGAACGCGACCTGCGCATGGCGCCGGGCGAGACCGTCGAGCTGGGTGGCTATCTCTTCCTGTTCGAGGGCGCCAAGCACTTCGAAGGCCCGAACTTCATTTCCGACAAGGGCACCGTGCGCGTCTCGCGCGATGGCCGCGAAGTGTCCGTGCTGCACCCTGAAAAACGCCTGTACACCGTGCAGCAGTCGATGATGACCGAGGCTGGCATCGACGCTGGCTTCACTCGCGATCTGTATGTCGCCCTGGGCGAGCCGCTGGAAAACGGCGCGTGGGCGGTGCGGGTGCATATCAAACCCTATGTCCGCTGGATCTGGCTGGGCGGTCTGCTGACCGGCCTGGGCGGCTTGCTGGCGGCCCTCGACCGACGCTACCGCGTCAAGGTCAAGACCCGGGTGCGTGAGGCCCTGGGCGTGTCTGGAGCGACTGCATGAAGCGTTGGATCATGGTGGTGCCGCTGGCGGTGTTCCTGCTGGTGGCGGTCTTTCTCTACAAGGGGTTGTTCCTCAAGCCTGACGAACTGCCTTCGGCGATGATCGGCAAGCCGTTCCCGGCGTTCTCGCTGGCGAGCGTGCAGGGCGATCGTAGCCTCACCCAAGACGACCTGATCGGTCGCCCGGCGTTGGTCAACGTGTGGGGTACCTGGTGCCCGTCGTGCAAGGTCGAGCACCCGTACCTGAACCAGTTGGCCGAGCAGGGCGTGGTAATCCACGGCGTCAACTACAAGGACGACAACGTCGCCGCGCTGAAATGGCTGGCTGAGTTCCACAACCCGTACCAGCTGAACATCGCCGACCAGCAAGGCTCGCTGGGCCTGGACCTGGGCGTGTACGGCGCGCCGGAAACCTTCCTGATCGACGCCAAGGGCATCATCCGCTACAAGCACGTGGGCGTGGTCGATGCCACGGTGTGGCGCGAGCAGCTGGCGCCGCTGTACCAGGGGCTGGTCGATGAGGCCCGGCCATGAGGCGCTGGCTGGCGGCCGCCGTGCTCGGCCTGAGCCTGGTCGGGGTGGCCAAGGCGGCCATCGACACCTACCAGTTCCGCGATGACGCCGAGCGCGAGCGCTATCAGCAACTGACCAAGGAACTGCGCTGCCCCAAGTGCCAGAACCAGGACATCGCCGACTCCAACGCGCCCATCGCCGCCGACCTGCGCCGCGAGATCTTCCGCATGCTGGGCGAGGGTAAGGACAACCAGCAGATCGTCGATTTCATGGTCGATCGCTATGGCGACTTCGTGCGTTACAAGCCGGCGCTCAGCGGGCGCACCTGGCTGCTCTGGTTCGGCCCGGGGATCCTCCTGGTTGGAGGCTTCGTGGTGTTGGCGCTGATCGTGCGCCGTCGCCGTGGCCAGGCCGTGGCCGGCAACACCGAACTGTCCGCCGACGAACGCGAGCGTCTGGCCAAACTGCTGGATAAAGAACGTACCCATGACTGAATTCTGGCTTAGCGCGGGCCTGCTGCTGCTCGCCGCCCTGGCTTTCCTGCTGCTGCCGATCCTGCGCGGTCGCCGCCGTCAGCAGGCCGAGCAGGACCGTACCGCCCTCAACGTGGCGCTCTATGAGGAGCGCGTCGCCGAACTGGCTGCCCAACAGGCGGCCGGCGTTCTTGACGAACAACAACTGGCCAATGGCCGTGACGAGGCCGCCCGTGAGCTGCTGGCCGATACCGAGCGTGGCGACGTGATCCGCCAGGGCCACCTGGGCAAGGCCGTGCCGTTGCTGGCGGCGGTGCTGGTGCCGGCCATGGCCCTGGGGCTGTACCTGCACTTCGGCGCCGCGGACAAGGTCGCACTGACCCAGGAGTTCGCCCGCGCGCCGCAGTCGATGGCGGAAATGACCACGCGCCTGGAGCGTGCGGTACAGGCCCAGCCCGACTCGGCCGAAGGTCTGTACTTCCTTGGTCGTGCCTATATGGCCGAGCAGCGGCCAGCCGACGCGGCCAAGGCCTTCGAGCGCGCCGTGGCCCTGGCCGGGCGTCAGCCCGAGTTGCTCGGACAATGGGCGCAGTCGCTGTACTTCGCCGCCGATAAACAGTGGTCGGCGCAACTGCAGGCGCTCACCGATGAGGCGCTGAAGGCTGACCCGCAGGAGGTCACCAGCCTAGGCCTGCGTGGTATCGCCGCCTTCGAGGGCGAGCGCTACCAGGAGGCCATCGACTTCTGGCAACGCCTACTGGCGCAGTTGCCGCAGGGCGACGCGTCCCGTGACGCGCTGCAGGGCGGCATTGACCGCGCCGCCGACAAGCTCAAGGCCGGGGGCGGCAAGGTGGCCGAGACGGCGCGCCTGAAGGTACGGGTGGAGCTGGCAGCGGCGCTCAAGGACAAGGTGCGCCCCGACGACACCGTGTTCATCTTCGCCCGCGCCAGCAATGGCCCGCCCATGCCGCTGGCGGCCAAGCGGGTGACCGTGGCGCAGCTGCCGATCGAGGTGGAGTTGTCCGATGCCGACGCGATGATGCCGCAGATGAAACTGTCGGACTTCGCCGAAGTCCAACTGGTTGCCCGCGTCTCGCGCGCCGGGCAGCCCACCCACGGTGAATGGAAGGGCCAGAGCGCCCCGCTGGCCACCGGCACCCAGGGCACCCAGCATGTGACCATCGACAGTCCCGACTCATAAGAGAGCAGCCCCATGAACAGCACCGTCCGCCTGACCCTGATTTCCCTGGCCCTGGGTCTTTCCGCGTGTACGGTGCATCAGCCCGGGGAGCGTGAACCGCTGCCGCCGATCGAGACCACGCCGCCGCACAAGGGGCCGGTGGTCAAGCCCTTGCCGGGTGGCCAGCCCGGGACGCAACCGAGCAAGCCGGCGGCGATACCCAAGCCGATGCCACGCACTTCCGCCAGCTTCGCGCCGCCGCCGGGGGGCGCCAGCCACTGGGACCCGAAGCTGGGGGTCTATGTGCTGGAGAAGCAGCCCAACACCTTCTACCGCCAGCGCACCTATTACCGCTGGAACAATGGCTGGAGCTGGTCGCTGAGTCCCAACGGACCGTGGCAGGACACTGACAGCAGCGGCGTGCCGGGCGGGTTGGGCAGGGCGTTCGGGCAGTAATCAACGTTGACCTGATCGCAGGGCAAGCAACTGGCATAATCCCCCTTCGCATTCAACCGGAGGGTGGCATGAGCAAGACAGTCCTGGTGCTGGTGGAAACCGTCGATGACTACCTGCCGCTATTGGAACGGGCCGGCTACCGCCTGATCCGCGCACCCTCGCCGCAAATGCGCACCGACGCCATCGCCCGCCATGCCGGCGAGATTGATGCCGTGCTCACGCGTGGCCCGCTGGGCCTCACGGCTGACGAAATTGCCACGCTGACCCAACTTCAAATCATCTGTGTGATCGGTGCCGGCTATGAGCAGGTCGATCTCGAGGCCGCTGCGGCCCGCGGCGTAACCGTCACCAATGGTGCGGGCGCCAACGCCGGGCCCGTCGCCGACCATGCCATGGCGCTGCTGCTGGCGCTGTTGCGCGATATTCCCCGTGCCGATGCCAGTACCCGCCGTGGCGAATGGAACCGGGTGATCAGCCCCTCGGTCAGCGGCAAGCGGCTGGGCATCATCGGCCTGGGCGCGGTCGGCCAGGCCATCGCCCGCCGTGCGAGCCAGGGCTTTGACATGCACGTCAGCTACCATAGCCGCACGCTTCGTCGGGGCCAGCCCTACACCTGGTACGACAGCCCGTTGCACCTGGCCGAAGCCGTGGACATCCTGGTGGTCGCGACGCCCGGTGGCAGTGGCACCCGGCATCTGGTCGATGGCTCGGTACTGGAGGCCCTGGGCGCCGAGGGGTACCTGGTCAACATTGCCCGGGCCAGCGTGGTGGATACCACGGCGTTGGTCACTGCGCTGGAGCGGGGCGTGATCGCGGGGGCTGCGCTGGATGTGTTCGATGACGAGCCTGCGGTGCCCGATGCGCTCAAGGCGCTGGGCAACACGGTGCTGACCCCGCATGTGGCGGGGCAGTCGCCGGAAGCGGCGCGCGATACCGTGGCCCTGGTACTGCGTAACCTGCAGGCATTCTTTGCCGGCGAGCCGGTGTTGACGCCGGTTCGCGGTTGAATCCTTTCTGAAGTCCGCCCGGCGCGGTGCCGGGCCTGAGGAGTTTGTACATGCAACTTGAGATTTTCCAGGTCGACGCGTTTTCATCCGAGCCGTTCGGCGGCAATCCCGCAGCGGTGATTCCATTGCAGCAGTGGCTGCCCGACGAGGTGCTGCAACGCATTGCTGAAGAGAACAATCTGTCCGAGACGGCGTTCTTCGTGCGTAACGGTGAAACGTTCGACCTGCGCTGGTTCACGCCGGCGGTGGAGGTTGACCTGTGTGGGCATGCGACGTTGGCGGCGGCATGGGTGTTGTTCGAGCAGTTGGGCGAGCAGGCCGAGGTGTTGCGGTTCAATACCCGTAGCGGGGAGTTGCGGGTTCGGCGTGATGCCGATGGCCTGCTGGCGATGGATTTCCCGGCCAAGCAGCCGGAGGCCGTGGAAATTCCGGCGGGGTTGTTGGAGGCGCTTGGGTTAAGTGAGGCTCGGGCGTTGTACCGGACCGACGATTATGTACTGGTGATTGACGATGTCTCGCTGATCGAGGGGCTCAAGCCGGATTTCGTGGCGTTGTCGGCGTTTGATGTACGGGGGATTGCGGTGACGGCGGCGGGGCGGGGGTTTGATTTCGTCACGCGGTGGTTTGGGCCTCGGGTGGGGGTCAATGAAGATCCGGTGACCGGGTCGGCGCATACGTCCTTGGCGCCCTACTGGGCGCAGCGGTTGGGCAAGAGCAGCTTGCGCTGTGAGCAGGGTGGGGGGCGCAAGGGGCAGTTGCAGTGTGATTTGCCGGGGAATGGGCGGGTGATTATCAGTGGGCGGGGGGCGCTTTATTTGCGGGGTGTGGTTTTTGTTTGAGTTGCTGGAATGATTGTGGTTTCAAGCGTTGTGCGCGCATTCATTTACTGAGGGTGTGATTCCCCAATCGGCCTCCCGTTTTTCCCGCGAATTGGCCATTTGCCGCTCACAAACCTGGGCTTAACCTGCAGGTAGATATCCCTCAGGAGAAGCCCCATGCGATTCATCCATCTAGCCGTTGTGCTGTTGACGTCAAGCCTGCTCGCACTACTGTCACCTGCCTGGGCCCACGGCGAGAAACCCGATCAGGTCAGGATTCTGCAGGAGCAGCTCCCGACCAATGCCCCAGGCAAGAGAGCTGTAATGCTCATGGTCAGCTATGGCCCCGGCCAGGCGTCGCCCGCCCACCAGCATCCGGGAGCGGTCATGGCCTATGTATTGGAAGGAGCGGTGACCTCCAAACTCAACGACGAGCCGGAGAAAACCTACCAGGCCGGCGAGTTCTGGTACGAGGCGCCGGGCACCGTGCACAGCGTGTCGCGCAATGCCAGCAAGCGCGCGCCGGCCAAGCTGCTGGTCTGGAGCCTGGTGGAGGAGGGCAAGCCGGTGACCGAGCCTTTGCCCAAGCCCTGAATCGCAGGCAATAAAAAACCTCCAGTGCTTGCGCATCTGGAGGTTTTCAGTATTTGGCTCCGCGACCTGGACTCGAACCAGGGACCCAATGATTAACAGTCATTTGCTCTACCGACTGAGCTATCGCGGAATCTGTGCGTATCTTACCGATTGCCCGGGGGAAGTCAAGCTTCCCCCAAGACAATCAAGCAGTTACAGCACTTCGACGATGGCCTTGGTGACCACGTGAATGTTGCTCTGGTTCAGGGCGGCGACCGCGATGCGGCCGGTGTCCAGGGCGTAGATGCCGAACTCGTTCTTCAGGCGCGCCACTTGCTCCACGGTCAGGCCCGAGTAGGAGAACATGCCGCACTGGCGACCGACAAAGCTGAAGTCGCGTTTGGCGCCGTATTCGGCCAGCAGCTCGACCATCTGCTTGCGCATGCCGTGGATGCGCTCGCGCATCTCGGCCAGCTCGGTTTCCCACATCTGGCGCAGCTCGGGGCTGTTGAGCACGGCGGCGACGATGCTGGCGCCGTGGGTCGGCGGGTTGGAGTAGGTGGTGCGGATCACGCGCTTGACCTGCGACAGCACGCGGGTGCTTTCGTCTTTCGAGGCGGTGACGATCGACAGCGCGCCGACGCGCTCGCCATACAGCGAGAACGACTTGGAGAACGAGCTGGATACGAAGAACTCCAGGCCCGATTCGGCGAACAGGCGCACGGCGAAGGCGTCTTCGTCGATGCCGGCACCGAAGCCCTGGTAGGCCATGTCCAGGAACGGGATGTGGCCCTTGGCCTTGACCACTTCCAGGACATTCTTCCAGTCGTCCAGCGACAGGTCGACACCGGTTGGATTGTGGCAGCAGGCGTGCAGGACGATGACCGAGCCGGCTGGCAGTTTGTTCAGGTCCTCGAGCATGCCGGCGCGGTTGACGTCGTGGCTGGCGGCATCGTAGTAACGGTAGGTCTGTACCGGGAAGCCGGCGCTCTCGAACAGGGCACGGTGGTTTTCCCAGCTCGGATCGCTGATGGCCACAACGGCGCCCGGCTGCAGACGCTTGAGGAAGTCGGCGCCGATCTTCAGCGCGCCGGTGCCGCCCACGGCCTGCACGGTGACCACGCGGCCGGCGGCCAGCAGCGGCGACTCGGCGCCGAAGATCAGCTTCTGCACGGCCTGGTCGTACTGGGCGATGCCGTCGATCGGCAGGTAGCCGCGGGAGGCGTGCTGGGCGGCACGGGCGGTCTCGGCCTCGATCACCGCGCGCAGCAGCGGGATGCGGCCTTCCTCATTGCAGTAGACGCCCACGCCCAGGTTCACCTTGTCGGTGCGTGGGTCGGCGTTGAATGCTTCGTTGAGGCCCAGGATAGGGTCGCGGGGTGCCAGCTCGACAGCGGAAAACAGGCTCATTGTTACCTTGGCTCTGATAGGAGAGTGATAGGGGTCGCCACGCTCCAGCCGAAGGCACTGAAGCGGTGCGCAAACGGGGAGTCAGTATAGTGATACCGACCGGTCACTGCGACAGTCTGGCGCAGCTTTTCCGGCTGTTTGCGCAAATATTTTTCGACCATTGGTCGAATTGCCCGGTCCATTGACATGAACGTTCACACGTCGGCCTTGAATGCCGCGCCCAGGGCGCGCATTTGGGTATAGACTACTGGCTAAATTTACAGTTGCCGCGACATCCACGAGGTCCGTCATGTCCGAGTTCCAGCTCGTCACCCGATTCCAGCCGGCCGGCGACCAGCCCGAGGCCATTCGCCAGATGGTCGAGGGCATCGACGCGGGCCTGTCGCACCAGACCCTGCTCGGGGTCACCGGCTCGGGCAAGACCTTCAGCATCGCCAACGTCATCCAGCAGGTGCAGCGCCCGACCATGGTGCTGGCGCCGAACAAGACCCTGGCTGCGCAGTTGTACGGCGAGTTCAAGGCGTTCTTCCCGAACAACGCGGTGGAGTACTTCGTCTCCTACTACGACTACTACCAGCCCGAAGCCTATGTGCCGTCGTCGGACACCTTCATCGAGAAGGACGCGTCGATCAACGATCACATCGAGCAGATGCGCCTGTCGGCGACCAAGGCGCTGCTGGAGCGGCGCGACGCGATTATCGTCACCACCGTCTCGTGCATCTACGGCCTGGGCAGTCCTGAGACCTACCTGAAAATGGTCCTGCACGTCGACCGCGGCGACAAACTCGATCAGCGCGCCCTGCTGCGGCGCCTGGCCGACCTGCAGTACACCCGCAACGAGATGGACTTCGCCCGCGCCACCTTCCGCGTGCGTGGCGACGTGATCGACATCTTCCCGGCCGAATCGGACCTGGAGGCGATCCGCATCGAGCTGTTCGACGACGAGGTGGAGAACATCGCCGCCTTCGACCCGCTGACCGGCGAGGTGATTCGCAAGCTGCCGCGGTTCACCTTCTACCCCAAGAGCCACTACGTGACCCCGCGGGAAACCCTGGTCGAGGCCGTGGACGGGATCAAGGAGGAGCTCAAGGAGCGCCTGGAGTACCTGAATTCGCACAACAAGCTGGTGGAGGCCCAGCGCCTGGAGCAGCGCACCCGCTTCGACCTGGAGATGATCCTCGAGCTGGGCTACTGCAATGGCATCGAGAACTACTCGCGCTACCTCTCCGGACGCCCGGCCGGCGCGCCGCCGCCCACGCTCTACGACTACCTGCCCGATGACGCGCTGCTGGTGATCGACGAATCCCACGTCAGCGTTCCCCAGGTCGACGCCATGTACAAGGGCGATCGCTCGCGCAAGGAAACCCTGGTGGAGTATGGCTTCCGCCTGCCGTCGGCACTGGACAACCGGCCGATGCGCTTCGACGAATGGGAGGCGGTCAGCCCACAGACCATCTTCGTCTCCGCCACGCCCGGCCCCTACGAGGCCGAGCACGCCGGGCGGGTGGTGGAGCAGGTGGTGCGGCCGACCGGCCTGGTCGATCCGCAGGTCGAGGTGCGCCCGGCGTTGACCCAGGTGGACGACCTGTTGTCGGAGATCGGCAAGCGCGTGGCCGTGGGCGAGCGGGTGCTGGCCACCACGCTGACCAAGCGCATGGCCGAGGACCTCACCGATTACCTGGCCGACCACGATGTGCGGGTGCGCTACCTGCACTCGGATATCGACACCGTCGAGCGGGTCGAGATCATCCGCGACCTGCGCCTGGGCACCTTCGACGTGCTGGTGGGGATCAACCTGCTGCGCGAGGGCCTGGACATGCCCGAGGTGTCGCTGGTGGCGATCCTCGATGCCGACAAGGAGGGCTTCCTGCGTTCCGAGCGCTCGCTGATCCAGACCATCGGTCGTGCCGCGCGCAACCTCAACGGCAAGGCGATCCTCTACGCCGACAACATCACCGGCTCCATGCAGCGGGCCATTGACGAGACCGAGCGGCGTCGGGCCAAGCAGGTGGCGTTCAACGAAGCCAATGGCATCGTGCCCAAGGGCGTGGTCAAGGACATCACCGACATCATGGAAGGCGCCACGGTGCCGGGAGCGCGGAGCAAGAAGCGCAAGGGCATGGCCAAGGCGGCGGAGGAGGCCGAGCGCTACGAGGCCGAGCTGCAGACCCCGGCGCAGATCACCAAGCGCATCAAGCAGCTGGAAGAAAAGATGTTCCAGTTCGCCCGCGATCTGGAGTTCGAGGCCGCCGCGCAGTTGCGCGACGAAATCGGCAAGCTGCGCGAGCGCCTGTTGGCCAGCTAAAGCCCTACGCAATCACTGTAGGAGATTGCCCAGCCCTTCGGGCTACGCTCCCACAGGGATCGCGCTAGCTTTAGCAGTTGAGCAAGACAGTTGCTCCTACAGGTCAAGGCGTGACTCGATCAATGCGCCTCACCCGCCTTCAACCCCTGCGGCAATGTGCGCGTCAGCAGCACCGCCAACATGCTCACCGCCAGCCCGATCCCGACAAAATGAAAGGCATCGTTGTAGGCCATGATCAAGGCCTGCTGGTGGGTAATCTCCGACAGCTTGCCCAGCGCCGCGTTTTCGCTGCCCAGCCGCTCCGCCAACTGCGCCAGACGCTCCGCCACCTGCGGATTGTTCGGCACCACCGCCTCGCGCAGGTAGTCGAAGTATTCCTTGGTCCGCGCATCCAGCAGCGTCGCCAGCAAGGCGATGCCGATGGCGCCGCCCAAGTTGCGCAGGATGTTGAACAGGCTCGACGCCGAGCCCGCGTCCTGGGGCTGGATATAGGCCGTGGCAATCAGTGAGATGGTCACCATGATCATCGGTTGGCCAAGGGCGCGAATCACCTGGATCTGGTTGAACTGCGGCCCGGCGAAGTCCGGGTTGAGCACCCCGGAGCCAAAACTGGCCGCGCCGAACAGGCAAAAACCCAGGGCGCACAGCACCTTGGGCGGGATCACCTTCATCAGCTGCGGCACCAGCGGGATCAGGAACAGCTGTGGCACGCCCATCCACATGATCACCTCGCCGATCTGCAGGGCGTTGTAGCCCTGGATCTGCGCCAGGTACAGCGGCAGCAAGTAGATCGACCCGTACAGGCCGACGCCCATGCCCAGGCTGGCGATGCTCGACAGGCCGAAGTTGCGGTTGCCGAGGATTCGCAGGTTGATCAGCGGGTGCGGGCGGGAGAACTGCAGGATCACGAACAGGATCAGGCTGAGCAGGGCGACGCTGCCCAGGCTGACAATCAGGTTCGACTCCAGCCAGTCCTTGCGATGCCCCTCCTCGAGAAACACCTGCAGACAGCCCAGGCCCAGGCCAAGAGTGACGATGCCGGCGTAGTCGGTGCTCTTGAGCAGTTCCCAGTGCGCTTCCTTCTTCTCCAGCCCGTAGAGCAGGCCGGCGATCATCACCAGCCCCGGCGGGATGTTGATGTAGAAGATGTACTCCCAGCCCCAGTTCTCGGTCAGCCAGCCGCCCAGGGTCGGGCCGATGGAGGGGGCGAAGGTGGCGGTCATGGCGAACATGGCCATGCCCTTGGCGCGGTGGTGTTCGGGCAGCTTGATCAGGGTCAGGGTGAACGCCAGCGGGATCAGCGCGCCACCGGTGAAACCCTGCAGGGCGCGAAACACGATCATGCTCTCGAGGTTCCAGGCCATCGAGCACAGCAGCGACGACACCAGGAAGCCCAGCGACACCCACACCGCCAGGCGCCGGGCCGAGAGCAGTTGCACCAGCCAGGCGGTCAGCGGGATCATGATGATCTCGGCCACCAGGTAGGAGGTGGAGATCCACGAGCCTTCTTCCAGGGTCGCCGACAGCGCGCCCTGGATGTCCTTGAGCGAAGAGTTGGTGATCTGGATGTCCAGCACCGCCATGAAGGCGCCGAGCATCACGCTCATCACCGCGATCCAGTCGCGCCGGGTCGGCTCCGCGGTGGGGCGCAGCGGCGCGTCACCGGCCATCGGTATCCCCATCGCGCAGGTCGACCGTGGCGGTGACCGACATGCCCGGGCGGATGCGCCCATGCAGCGGGTTGTCGGCGGCGAAGGTCAGCTTGACCGGAATGCGCTGCACCACCTTGGTGAAGTTGCCGGTGGCGTTGTCTGGCGGCAACAGGCTGAACTGCGCGCCGGAAGCGGCAAACAGGCTGTTCACGCGGCCTTCGATCGGGGTATCGGGGTAGCTGTCGAACCGCAGTTCGGCGTGCTGCCCGGGGTGCATCCTTCCGATCTGGGTTTCCTTGAAATTGGCCTGTACCCAGATGTCCTCGTCGGGGACGATCGACAACAGGTAGGCGCCGGCCTGCACCACCTGGCCGTTGCGGGCGTTGCGCTGGCCAATGGTGCCGCTGATCGGCGCGTGAATCGCGCAGCGGGTCAGGTTCAGCTCGGCCTGGGCCAGGTCGGCGCGGGCATTGGCGATTTGCGCATCGAGGCGTTTGAGTTCGGCGTTCAGGGCATCGACCTGCTGGCGCTGGCCCTTGAGGTCAGCCTGGGCCTTGTCTACCTGCGAGCGGGCGACATGGCTTTCCGCCGACAAAGTGGTGACCCGCTCTTCGGAGACGAAGCCGGGCTTGCGCAGGGCCTGGGCACGGTTGAGGTCCAACTGCGAGCGGTCGAGGGTGGCCTGGCTGGCGGCCACCTGGGCCTGACCGGCCGCGATCAGGCTGCCTTGCTGGGTCAGGCGGCTACGCGCCTGGGCCAGTTCCGCCTCGCGGGTGGCCAGGGCTGCGCGGGCGCGCTCGACGGCCAGTTCGAAGTCGGCGGCTTCCAGGCGCACCAAAAGGTCGCCCTTGCGCACGTGCTGGTTGTCCTCGACCCGCACCTCTTCGATGCGCGCGCCCAGCTGGCTGGAGATGCGGGTGATCTCGCCTTGGACATAGGCGTTGTCGGTGCTCTCAAAGAAGCGCCCCTTGAAGTACCAGTGGGCCAGGAAGGCGAGGCCGACCAGCAGCACCAGGGAGATGAAGACCAGCAGGCGGCGTTTGAGTGGAGTGGGCATGGGAGGCTGTCGTTGCGAGAATGTAAGCAAATTTAACAGCGCTCGGCAGTCCCCTCACAAGTGACGATCGCGCCATTGCTGGAGCCCGGTACCTGCTCCCTGCTAACATCCCGCCTTTGTTTCTCTTTGTTCGAGACTCTCCATGACCACCGTTCGCACGCGTATCGCGCCATCGCCCACCGGCGACCCCCATGTCGGCACCGCCTACATCGCCCTGTTCAACTACTGCTTCGCCAAGCAGCACGGCGGTGAGTTCATCCTGCGGATCGAAGACACCGACCAGTTGCGCTCCACCCGCGAGTCCGAGCAGCAGATCTTCGACGCCCTGCGCTGGCTCGGCATCGAGTGGAACGAAGGCCCGGACGTCGGCGGCCCGCACGGTCCGTACCGGCAGAGCGAGCGTGGCGAGATCTACGCCAAGTACGCCAAGCAGTTGGTCGACGCCGGCCACGCCTTCTACTGCTTCTGCACCGCCGAAGAGCTGGAGCAGATGCGTGCCGAGCAGATGGCCCGCGGCGAAACCCCGCGCTACGATGGCCGTGCCCTGCTGCTGAGCGACGAGGAAGTGCAGCGCCGCCTGGCCGCTGGCGAGCCGCATGTGATCCGCATGAAGGTGCCGAGCGAAGGCGTCTGCGTCGTGCCGGACATGCTCCGTGGCGATGTCGAGATTCCGTGGGACCGCATGGACATGCAGGTGCTGATGAAGAACGACGGCCTGCCGACCTACTTCCTGGCCAACGTGGTCGACGATCACCTGATGGGCATCACCCACGTGCTGCGCGGCGAAGAGTGGCTGCCGTCGGCGCCCAAGCTGATCAAGCTGTACGAGTACTTCGGCTGGGAACAGCCCAAGCTGTGCTACATGCCGCTTTTGCGCAACCCCGACAAGAGCAAGCTGTCCAAGCGCAAGAACCCGACCTCGGTGACCTTCTACGAGCGCATGGGCTTCATGCCTGAAGCCATGCTCAACTACCTGGGCCGCATGGGCTGGTCGATGCCGGACGAGCGCGAGAAGTTCTCGCTGGCCGAGATGGTCGAGCACTTCGACCTGTCGCGCATCTCCCTGGGCGGTCCGATCTTCGACATCGAGAAGCTGTCTTGGCTGAACGGCCAGTGGCTGCGTGAGCTGCCGGTGGAAGAGTTCGCCGCGCGCGTGCAGAAGTGGGCGTTCAATAGCGACTACATGATGAAGATCGCCCCGCACGTGCAAGGCCGGGTCGAGACCTTCAGCCAGGTTGCCCCGTTGGGAGGCTTTTTCTTCGAGGGCGCGCTCAAGCTCGACGCCAAGCTGTTCGAGAGCAAGAAGCTGTCGGCCGATCAGGTACGCCAGGTGATGCAGCTGATCCTGTGGAAGCTGGAAAGCCTGCGTCAGTGGGAAAAGGACCGCATCACCGGCTGTATCCAGGCCGTGGTCGAGTCGCTGGAGTTCAAGTTGCGCGATGCCATGCCGCTGATGTTCGCCGCCATCACCGGCCAGGCCAGCTCGGTGTCGGTGCTCGACGCCATGGAAATCCTCGGTCCCGACCTGACCCGCTACCGCCTGCGCCAGGCCATCGACCTGCTCGGTGGCGTGTCGAAGAAGGAAAACAAGGAGTGGGAGAAGCTGCTGGCGAATATCGCCTGATGGCGTACTGAAGGCGGTCGCTGAACCTTGTGGGAGCGGCCTTGCGTCGCGAAAGGACCGCAACGCGGTCCCGCGAATTTAGCTTCCACGCAATAATCGCCGGGGCCGCTGTGCGGCCCTTTCGCGACGCAAGGCCGCTCCCACAGGCATTTCCCTCGCGGCCAAGTAATCGGTAGCAGCAGGGCAGGGCGGTAAGTGATTGTTATCTGTGAAAAAAATTTTGAATATTTTCAAAAATTCGTTTGACAGCCCTGCAATCCGATCTTAATATGCGCCCCGTCCACAGCGATGAACGAAAACGAAACGCCAGGCACCCAGCCAGCGCTTCGGTTCAAAGCGACATTGTGGGGCTATAGCTCAGCTGGGAGAGCGCCTGCATGGCATGCAGGAGGTCAGCGGTTCGATCCCGCTTAGCTCCACCAAATTCCGACTGATGGCCAAGGCCGTCAGGCAAGACCGGTTCCAGCAAACGGGTCTTGAAGGTAAGAAGGTTCGTCCCCTTCGTCTAGTGGCCTAGGACACCGCCCTTTCACGGCGGTAACAGGGGTTCGAGTCCCCTAGGGGACGCCAGTTTCACACAAGCGATGTTTAAAATGTCGCTGGGCCGCGAGGCTAGAAATCCGGGGCTATAGCTCAGCTGGGAGAGCGCCTGCATGGCATGCAGGAGGTCAGCGGTTCGATCCCGCTTAGCTCCACCAATTTTGCCGCGATTCGCGAAAGCGGGTCGGCACGAAGGTTAAAGTCCCCTTCGTCTAGTGGCCTAGGACACCGCCCTTTCACGGCGGTAACAGGGGTTCGAGTCCCCTAGGGGACGCCACTTTTACCCGCGTTTGCGGGCGTTGAATAGCTCATCATCCAGATCGGTGAGTTATTTGTTTTACTCGGGGCTATAGCTCAGCTGGGAGAGCGCCTGCATGGCATGCAGGAGGTCAGCGGTTCGATCCCGCTTAGCTCCACCAATTTGCCACGATTCGCAGCAGCGAGTCGGCACGAAGGTTAAAGTCCCCTTCGTCTAGTGGCCTAGGACACCGCCCTTTCACGGCGGTAACAGGGGTTCGAGTCCCCTAGGGGACGCCAATTTTTTACCTGCGTTTTGCAGGGCTTATAAGGCTCATTCGATTATTGAATGGGCCTTTTGTTTTTTCTGCCTCCCGAAAACTGTCGCTGCGCCGATCCATGGCCGTAGATTCCGCTTGCCAGAAAATATTGTGAGCATAATATGATGGCCATAATGTTTTGAGGTGAGCCATGAGCGACAAGAAGAGCAAGACCCGCGAACGCATCCTCGATGCCGCCCGCAGCGCGTTGGTGCAACAGGGGCCGGCCGAGCCGAGCGTCAGCCAGGTCATGGGCGCCGCGGGGCTGACGGTCGGCGGCTTCTATGCCCACTTCGACAGCAAGGACGAGCTCATGCTCGAGGCGTTCAGCCAGTTGCTCGGCGAGCGCCGCGCCTTGCTCGCCCAGCTCGATCCCGCCCTTGACGGCGCCGAGCGCCGGGCCCTGGTGGCGGCTTTCTACCTGTCGCGCAAGCACCGTGATTCCGAGGTGCAGGCGTGCCCGATTCCCAATGCACTGAGCGAGATGCAACGCCTGCCGGAGGCGTTTCGCAACGTGTTGGCCGAACACATCGAGTTGATGACCGCACAGATGGTCGATCGACCCGAAGACATCGACAAGGCGCTCGCCGATTTCGCCCTGATGGTGGGTGGCCTGGCCGTGGCCCGTGCCCTGGGCGATGGCGAACTGTCCGACCGTATCCTGCGCGCCGCCAAGTCGGCGGTGATCTGAGCAACCTGACCCTGGAGCAAGGCGATGACTACCCTGAGCTGGATTCGTGGCGTCAATGGCACTCTCGGCCACCTGGTCCCCGAGCATGTCGCCGGCAAGATGCGCCGTGCCTTCATGACGCCGCGCGCCTTGCCGCCCAAAACCTGGGAGCTGCCGCTGCTGGCCCGCGCCGAGCGCATCACCCTGCGTTTCGGGCTGTCGGCGCTGCGCTGGGGGCAGGGGCCGACGGTGTTGCTGATGCATGGCTGGGAAGGGCGCCCGACCCAGTTCGCGGCGTTGATCGAGCGGCTGGTCGACAGCGGCCACACCGTGGTGTCGCTGGAAGGGCCGGCCCATGGGCGCTCGCCCGGCGAGCAGGCGCATGTGGTGGCGTTCGCTCGCGCTTTGCTGGAGGCCGCCGCCGAGCTGCCGCCGTTGCGGGCGGTGATTGGCCACTCCATGGGCGGCGCCAGCCTGTTGCTGGCCCTGCAATGGGGGCTGCGCACCGATGCGGCAGTCAGCATCGCCGCGCCGGCACGCCTGCTTGGCGTGCTGCGTGGCTTCGCCCGGCGTCTTGGCCTGCCGGCCCGGGCCAGGGCCGCATTCATCCGTCAGGTGGAGCGGGATGTCGGCGTGCAGGTGGCGCGCCTGGATGTCAGTGGCTATCAGCTGGATGTGCCGGGCCTGGTGGTGCATGCCGAGGACGATCCGGTGGTGCCGGCCGGCGAGGCGCCGGTAATTCACCAAGCCTGGTTCGACAGCCGCTTGCTGCTGCTGGAAGAGGGCGGCCATCAGCGGGTGTTGGCCGACCCGCGCCTGGGCGAGGCGGTGATGGAGCTGCTGGCGCGCTCCAGCCAACGCGCGCGGCAAAGCGCCTGAGCATCCGTTACACTCTGCCCGGTCACTGAACACCGGGAGCGGGCATGAGCTGGGATCTGGCAGCACCATTCATCATCGACCTACGCGTCGGCAGCGAGGACATCGACGGCCTCGGTCACGCCAACAACGCCGTCTATGTCACCTGGCTTGAGCGCTGTGCCTGGCGCCATTCCCAGCGCCTGGGGCTGGACCTGGCCGAGTATCGCCGGCTGGACCGGGCGATGGCGGTGGTCCGCCATGAAATCGACTACCTCGCCGCCGCCTATGAGGACGACGAGCTGCAGCTGGCCACCTGGATCGTCGACTGGGACCAGCGCCTGCGCATGACCCGGCGCTTCCAGCTCAAGCGCCCGAGTGACGGCGTCACCTTGCTGCGGGCGCAGACCACCTTCGCCTGCATCGAGCTGTCCAGCGGCAAGCCCAAGCGCATGCCGGCGCAATTCCTCGATGGTTACGGTCCGGCGCTGACCGGCCGCTGAAGCGCGGCGTTTTTTTGCTAGACTGCCGCCTTTTGCGTGGCGAGACCCTGAAATGCAAATTGCCCTGGCCCCGATGGAGGGGCTGGTCGACAACATCCTGCGCGACGTCCTGACCCGGGTGGGCGGCATCGATTGGTGCGTCACCGAGTTCATCCGCGTCTGCGACCGCCTGCTGCCGGCGTCGTCGTTCGACAAGCTGGCGCCGGAGCTGCGCCAGGGCGCGCGCACCGCCGCCGGCGTGCCGATGCGCGTGCAATTGCTCGGCTCGGATCCGGTGTGCCTGGCTGAAAATGCGGCCCTGGCCTGCGAGCTGGGCGCGCCGGTCATCGACCTGAACTTCGGCTGCCCGGCCAAGACCGTCAACAAGTCTCGGGGCGGGGCGGTGCTGCTCAAGGAGCCCGAGCTGCTGCATGCCATTGTCCGCGAGGTGCGGCGCGCGGTGCCGGCGCATATCCCGGTGACCTCGAAGATGCGCCTGGGCTACGACAGCCCCGACGGCGCGCTGGACTGCGCCAGGGCGCTGGCCGAAGGCGGCTCGGCGCACCTGGTGGTGCATGCGCGGACCAAGGTCGAGGGCTACAAGCCGCCGGCCCATTGGGAGTGGGTGGCGCGGGTGCAGGATGTGGTCGCGGTGCCGGTGTTCGCCAATGGCGAGATCTGGACGGTCGACGACTGGCGGCGCTGCCGCGAAGTCAGCGGTGCCAAGGACATCATGCTGGGGCGCGGGCTGGTGTCGCGCCCGGACCTGGCGCTGCAGATCGCCGCGGCCCGCGATGGCGTCGAGTACCAGCCGATGAGCTGGGATGAGTTGCTGCCACTGCTGCGCGAGTTCTGGCGCCAGGCCCAGGACAAGCTGTCGCCGCGCTACGCGCCGGGGCGAATGAAGCAGTGGCTGGCGATGTTGACCCGTGGCTATCCCGAGGCGGTGGCGCTGTTCGCTGAGTTGCGTCGAGAGGATGACTGCCAGCGGATCAGTGAGTTGCTGGGCGTGAAGATGCGCGCCGTTGAGGCTTGTGTCGCCTGAGTCGGCGCTTTCGCGGGGCAAGCCCGCTCCCACGAAACCATACCCAGTCGAAAATTTTTTCATGCCAGCCCTTGAAAGCCTTTTGCCAGGACCTATCTCTTGAGTACGCGATGCCGAAGTCGGGTCGCGTAGCGACTTTACTTGCTGAATCTCAGGAGTTAATGACCATGACTACCGCTTTCTCTCTTGCACCGCTTTTCCGCAACTCCGTCGGTTTCGACCGTTTCAACGACCTGTTCGAAGCCGCCGCCCGTAACGAGGCTGGTAGCAGCTACCCGCCCTACAACGTGGAAAAGCATGGCGATGACCACTATCGCATCGTGGTCGCCGCGGCCGGCTTCCAGGAACAGGACCTCGACCTGCAAGTCGAAAAAGGCGTCCTGACCGTGACCGGCGGCAAGCGCGACAACGCCAGCGAAGGCGTCACCTTCCTGCACCAGGGCATTGCCCAGCGCGCCTTCAAGCTGTCGTTCCGCCTGGCCGACCATATCGAGGTCAAGGGCGCGGGCCTGGCCAACGGCCTGCTCAGCATCGAACTGCTGCGCATTGTGCCGGAAGAAGCCAAGGCCAAGCGCATCCCGATCAACGGCGAAAAGCCGGCGCTGAACTGAGTTCGGCGGGATGAAAGAAAGGGCACCTTCGGGTGCCCTTTCTGCTTTGTGCCGGGGATGAATGCCCTTTGACTGGCGTGGGAGCGGGCTTGTCCCGCGATTGCAATGCTGGGTCTCATACCGCAATCGCGGGGCAAGCCCGCTCCCACGCCATGCGTGAACTGTTACCAGGCCAGTTCAGTAATCCGCCGGCGCCTCCAGCAGCATCTGACGGAACTCCGGCAACGGCAGCGGTCGGCTGTGCAGATAGCCCTGGTAAAGGTGGCAACCCAGCCGCTCAAGGAACTCCAGCTGCTCGGTCAGCTCCACGCCTTCGGCAATCACCGCCAGTTCCAGGCTGCGTGCCATGGCGACGATGGCGCGGACGATCTCGGCGTCGTTGGGGTCGACCGGCGCGTCGCGCACGAAGGTCTGGTCGATCTTCAGCGCGTCCACCGGCAGGCGCTTGAGGTAGGTGAGCGAGGAATACCCCGTGCCGAAGTCGTCCATGGCGAAGCTCACGCCGTAGCCCTTGAGTTCGCGCATCTTGCTGATGGTGTCCTCCAGGTTCTGGATGACGATGCCTTCGGTGATCTCCAGCGTCAGCATGCGCCGCGGCAGGCGGTAGTCGTCGAGGCTGCGCAGGACCCGCTCGACGAAGTCGTTCTGGCGGAACTGCCGCGGGCTGATGTTGACACACAGGCTGAAGTCGTCGGCGTCGATCAGGCCGTCCGCGAGCATGTGCGAGCAGGCATCGCAGGCCTCGTCGAGGATCCAGCTGCCGACTTCGAGGATCAGGCCGCTTTCCTCCAGCACCTGGATGAACTGCGCCGGCGGTTGCTGGCCCAACTGCGGATGGTGCCAGCGCAGCAGCACCTCGGCGCCGACGATGCGGTTGTCGCGGGCATCGACCTGGGGCTGGAAGTGCAGGGCCAGTTCACCCCGGGCCAGCGCCAGGCGTAGGTCGCTTTCCATGCGCAGGCGCTCGCTGGCGGCCTTCTGCATGGTGGTGTGGAACAGCTGGGTGGCGTTGCGTCCTGAGTCCTTGGCCCGATACAGGGCAATGTCGGCGCGTTTGAGCAGATCGGCGGGGGTGGTGCCATGGTCGGGGATCAGGGCCACGCCGATGCTCGGCGTCACCTGCAGGCGCTGCCCGTCCAGCGACATTGGCTCGGCCAGCAGCTCACGCAAGGTGTCGGCCAGTTCGCGAACCCGGCTTTCCACCACCTCGCGGCTGCCCTCCAGGCCGCTGAGCAGTACCACGAACTCGTCGCCGCCCAGGCGCGCCACGGTGTCCTCCAGGCGCACGCTGGCCTCGAGGCGGGCGGTGATGATCTTTAGCACCGTGTCGCCTACCGGATGGCCGAGGGAGTCGTTGATGTGCTTGAAGTGATCGAGGTCGAGGAACAGCAGCGCGCCGCGCAGGTTGTGGCGCTTGAGCAGCGCGATCTGCTGGCTCAGGCGGTCCATCAGCAGGGCGCGGTTGGGCAGGTTGGTCAGCGGGTCGTGGTAGGCCAGGTGGCGGATTTGCGCCTGGGCATTCTTCAGCAGGCTGACATCGCGGGCGGTGAGTAGCAGGCAGTCGGTTTCGTTGAGGCTGATCGGCTCCACCGAGACCTCCACCGTGAGGATGTCGCCACGTTTGTTGCGCCCGAGCATCTCGCGGTGATGCACCCGGCCGCGCTCGCGCAGCTCGTTGAGCAGGGCGGCACGCTGTTTTTCATCGGCCCAGATGCCGATTTCGTAGACCGTGCGACCCACCACTTCCTCGGGGCTGTAGCCGGTCAGCCGGCTGAAGCCGTCGTTGACCTCCACGTAGCGCCCGCTCTGGCGTTCGGTGATGGTGATGGCGTCGGGGCTGGAGTGGAATGCCTTGGCGAATTTTTCTTCGCTGGACTTGAGCGCCGCCTCGGCGCGTTGCTGCTGGGTGATGTCGCGCAGCGTGGTGACGCTGCAGGGCTGGCTGTCGACACTGATCAGGCGGCTCGAGATCACGCAGGTCAGCGGCGTGCCGTTGCGGTGGTTGACCACCACCGCCACATTGCTCAGGGCCTGGTCGCGGATCACCCGCTCGATGCGCTGGGCGCGTTCGGCCGATTCGGCCCACAGGCCGATCTCCTCGGCGGTCTGGCCGAGGATCTGCTCCGGGTTCCAGCCGAAGGTCTGGCTGAAGGCCGGGTTGATCTCGATGAACTGGCCGGTGTCCTGGCGGGTCACGCAGATCGGGTCGGGGCTGACCTGGAACAGGCTGGCGAATTTTTCTTCCGAGGCGCTCAGGCGCTGTTCGCGTTCGACCTGGTCGGTGATGTCGAGCAGGGTACCGGCCATGCGCAGGGGATTGCCGTGGTCGTCGCGGTACAGTCGGGCGCGGCTTTCGATATAGCGCGAGGCGCCGTTGTCCAGCTGCACGCGGTAGGTGATCTGGTAGTTGCCTGCCGGCCCCTCACGCAGGCTGCGATAGGCCTGGCGCATGGCGCTGCGCTCGTGCTCGGGCACGCCTTCGAAGAAGGCCTCGAACGATTCGTGGAAAGGTACCGGGTCCAGCCCGTGCAGCTGGGCGGCGCGGGCTGAGCCATAGAGCATGCCGCTGGGGATGTGCCAATCCCAGGTGCCGAGCTGGGCAGAGTCCAGGGCCAGGTCGAGGCGCTCCTGGCTGTCCTTGAGCGCCTGCTCGGCGCGTTTGCGCTCGGTGGTATCGACGAAGGTGCTGATCAGGTAGGTGACGCCTTCGAGTTCGATGCCCTGGGTGCAGAGGATGCCGTCGTGGATCTTGCCGCTGGTGGCGCGGAACTGCACCTCCAAGGTCAATGGGCCGCTGCCGGCGCGGGTGGCGTCCATCACCAGGTGGCGCTGCTCGGGATTGACCCACAAACCCAGCTCCAGGCTGGTCTTGCCGACCACCTGGGCGCCCGGCCAGCCGAACATGTGCTCGAAATGCTGGTTGACCTCGATGATCATGCCGTCGTGGCGGCGGGTCAGGAGGATGGCGTTGGGGCTGAGGTGGAACAGGGTGGCGAAGCGCTTTTCCGAATTGATCAGCGCGGATTCCCGCTCGCGCTGGCGGGTGATCTCGCGAATGACCCCGATCATCTGTGGCCGGCCGTGGGGATCGTGGGTCAGGCTGCCGTTGATCTCCAGCCAGTGCACGCTGCCATCGGGCCAGCGGATGCGGTGGCGCATGGCCTGTTCCACTGGCTCGCCGTTGACCACGGCCTGGAATGCCTGGCGGGTGCGGGCGCGGTCTTCCTCGGGAAGCAAGTCCAGGTAGTCGACGTCGTTGGGTAGCGGGCGCTGCGGATCGAAGCCGAACAGTGCCTGGGTGCCCCGTGACCAGCTCACCCGGCCACTTTCGATGTCCCACAGCCAGGCGCCCAGGCGCGCGCCGTTGAGCGCGGCCAGCAGCTGGGGAGCGTTCTGCCAGGCCAGCTCCGATTCCTGGGGATCGGCCGCAGGGATGCGTGGCAGGCGCGGAAAGCGGTTTGCTGATTTGGGCATCGGTACCAGACCTTTGGCGGAAAACGCGTCCTTGTGGATGTCATGCCGTACTGACGAGCGGTCAGGCGGACCCTGCATGGCTGTCGAGCAGGGCCATGAAAGCCCTGGCCGCGTTCGACAGCGTGCGTTCGGTATGCAGTATGTAGCCTAGCTGGCGTGACAGCTGTATGCCGGGCAGGGCGATGGGCGCCACCTGTTCATCGAGCATAGTACGTGGCAGCACGCTCCACGCCAGGCCGATCGACACCATCATCTTGATGGTTTCCAGGTAGTTGGTACTCATGGCGATGTTCGGGACCAGGCCCTGGCTTTCGAACAGGCGCTGGACGATATGGTGGGTGAAGGTGTTGCCGCCGGGGAACACCGCCGGGTGGCGTGCCACGTCGGCCAGGCTGACCGCGCCGTTGCTGGCCAGTGGGTGCTCGGGCGAGGCGACGAAGTCCAGGGCGTCGTCCCACACCGGCACAGCCCGCACTAAATGGTGTGGCTCGGGCGCCAGGGTGATCACCGCAATCTCGGCGCGACCGTGCAGCACCTCGTCGTAGGCCGCCTCCGAGTCGAGGAACTGGATATCCAGGGCCACCGCCGGGTACTGGCGGGTAAAGGCGCGCAGCAGTGGCGGCAGGCGGTGCAGGCCGATGTGATGGCTGGTGGCCAGCGTCAGGCGACCGCTCACCGCCCCAGTGAGGTTGGTCAGGGCGCGGCGGGTATCATCGAGTACGTTGAGGATCTGGTAGGCGCGGGGCAGCAGGGCGCGACCGGCCTCGGTGAGGGTGACCTCGCGGCCCAGGCGGTCGAACAGGCGCACGTCCAGTTGCTGCTCGAGGCCGGCTATGCGCTTGCTGATGGCCGGCTGGGTCAGGTGCAGGCGTTCGCCCGCCCCGGAAAAACTACCGGTTTCGGCGATGGCGATGAAAGCGCTGAGGTTGGCCAGGTCCATCTATTTGAATTCCCAATAGTTATGCAAAGTATAAAAATTATGAATTTGAGTTATTCAATCTATCGCCATAGCATCGTCCGTACAAGCCAAGGGGTCTTTGGCATAGAAAGACGCTGATGAGGAACAGTCTGATGGCTGGCAAAACGCTCTACGACAAACTCTGGGAAGCTCATGAGGTCAAGCGCCGCGATGACGGCTCCTCCTTGATCTACATCGACCGCCACATCATCCATGAAGTGACTTCGCCCCAGGCTTTCGAAGGCCTGCGCCTGGCCAGCCGCAAACCCTGGCGCATCGACGCCAATATCGCCACACCCGACCACAACGTGCCGACCACGCCGGAGCGCAAGGGCGGTATCGAGGCCATCGTCGACCAGGTGTCGCGCCTTCAGGTGCAGACCCTCGATGAGAACTGTGACGAATATGGCATCGTCGAATTCAAGATGAATGACGAGCGTCAGGGTATCGTCCATGTCATCAGCCCGGAGCAGGGCGCGACCTTGCCGGGCATGACCGTGGTCTGCGGCGACTCGCACACCTCCACCCACGGCGCGTTCGGCGCCCTGGCCCATGGCATCGGCACCTCCGAGGTCGAGCATGTGCTCGCCACCCAGTGCCTGGTGGCCAAGAAAATGAAGAACATGTTGGTGCGCGTCGAGGGTGAATTGCCCGCCGGCGTCACCGCCAAGGACATCGTCCTCGCCGTGATCGGCAAGATCGGCACCGCCGGCGGCAACGGCCACGCCATGGAGTTCGCCGGCAGCGCCATCCGCGAGCTGTCGATGGAAGGCCGCATGACCATCTGCAACATGTCCATCGAAGCCGGTGCCCGGGTAGGCCTGGTGGCTGTCGACGGCACCACGATCGCCTATGTCGAAGGCCGTCCGTACGCGCCGAAGGGCGAGCAGTGGACGCAGGCCGTCGAGGCCTGGAAAGGCCTGGTGTCCGACGCCGACGCCGTGTTCGACACGGTGGTCGAGCTCGACGCCGCGCAGATCAAGCCGCAGGTCAGCTGGGGTACATCGCCGGAGATGGTTCTGGCCGTCGACCAGCGCGTGCCGGACCCGGCCGCCGAGCCCGACCTGATCAAGCGCGGCTCGATCGAGCGCGCCCTCAAGTACATGGGCCTGGCCGCCAATCAGGCGATCACCGAGATCAAGCTTGACCGCGTGTTCATCGGCTCGTGCACCAACTCGCGCATCGAAGACCTGCGCGCCGCCGCCGAGATCGCCAAGGGCCGCAAGGTTGCCGCCAACGTCAAGCAGGCACTGGTAGTGCCGGGCTCGGGCCTGGTCAAGGCCCAGGCCGAGCGCGAAGGGCTGGACAAGATCTTCCTCGAGGCCGGTTTCGAGTGGCGTGAACCGGGCTGCTCGATGTGCCTGGCGATGAACCCGGACCGCCTGGAGAGCGGCGAGCACTGCGCGTCCACCTCCAACCGCAACTTCGAAGGCCGCCAGGGCGCCGGTGGCCGTACCCACCTGGTCAGCCCGGCCATGGCCGCCGCCGCCGCGGTGACCGGCCACTTCATCGATGTCCGCGAGTTGATCCAAGGGAGCGCAGCATGAAAGCCTTTACCCAGCACACCGGTCTTGTCGCGCCATTGGATCGTGCCAACGTCGACACCGACCAGATCATTCCCAAGCAGTTCCTCAAGTCGATCAAGCGCACCGGCTTCGGCCCCAACCTGTTCGACGAGTGGCGCTACCTGGATGTCGGCCAGCCTTACCAGGACAACAGCAAGCGGCCGTTGAACCAGGATTTCGTGCTCAACCATGCGCGTTACCAGGGTGCCAGCGTGTTGCTGGCGCGGGAGAACTTCGGCTGCGGCTCGAGCCGTGAGCACGCCCCGTGGGCGCTCGACGAGTACGGTTTTCGCAGTGTGATCGCGCCGAGCTTCGCCGACATCTTCTTCAACAACAGCTTCAAGAACGGCCTGTTGCCGATCATTCTCGACGCTGCCGAGGTCGACGAGCTGTTCCAGCAGGTCGAGGCCAACCCGGGTTACCAGCTGACCATCGACCTCGAGGCCCAGGCCGTGACCCGCCCGGACGGCAAGGTACTGAAGTTCGAGATCGACGCGTTCCGCAAGCACTGCCTGCTCAACGGCCTGGACGATATCGGCCTGACCCTGCAGGACAGCGACGCGATCAAGGCGTTCGAGGGCAAGCACCGCGCCAGCCAGCCGTGGTTGTTCCGCGACGCGTGATTGACTGCTTGCCCCGCGCAAAGGGGCATTGGACACTGAAGTACTTCGGCGCGCCTGCGAGGCGCGCCGCTTGATTGGATAGAGGAACGCATGAGCAAGCAGATTCTGATTCTCCCAGGTGACGGCATCGGCCCGGAAATCATGGCCGAGGCGGTCAAGGTGCTGGAACTGGCCAACGACAAGTTCCAGCTCGGCTTGAGCCTCACCCACGACGTGATCGGTGGCGCGGCCATCGACAAGCACGGCGTGCCGCTGGCCGACGAGACCCTGGCGCGCGCGCGCCAGGCCGACGCCGTGCTGCTGGGCGCCGTGGGCGGTCCGAAGTGGGACAAGATCGAGCGTGACATCCGTCCGGAGCGCGGCCTGCTGAAGATCCGTTCGCAACTGGGCCTGTTCGCCAACCTGCGCCCGGCCATCCTCTATCCGCAGTTGGCCGATGCCTCGTCGCTCAAGCCCGAGATCGTTTCAGGGCTGGACATCCTCATCGTCCGCGAGCTGACCGGCGGCATCTATTTTGGCGCGCCACGCGGTCAGCGCGAGCTGGAAGGCGGCGAGCGCCAGGCCTACGACACCCTGCCCTACAGCGAGAGCGAAGTGCGCCGTATTGCCCGTGTCGGCTTCGACATGGCCCGCGTGCGCGGCAAGAAGCTGTGCTCGGTGGACAAGGCCAACGTCCTGGCGTCCAGCCAGTTGTGGCGCGAAGTGGTCGAAGAGGTGGCCAAGGACTACCCGGACGTCGAGTTGAGCCACATGTACGTGGACAACGCCGCCATGCAACTGGTGCGCGCGCCCAAGCAGTTCGACGTGGTGGTGACCGACAACATGTTCGGCGACATCCTGTCGGATGAGGCTTCCATGCTCACCGGATCCATCGGCATGCTGCCGTCGGCGTCGCTGGATGCCGACAACAAGGGCATGTACGAGCCGTGCCACGGTTCGGCGCCGGACATCGCCGGGCAGGGCATCGCCAACCCGTTGGCGACCATTCTCTCGGTGTCGATGATGCTGCGCTACAGCTTCAACCAGACGGCCGCCGCCGAGGCGATCGAGCAGGCGGTGAGCCGGGTGCTGGACCAGGGCCTGCGCACCGGCGACATCTTCTCCGAGGGCTGCCGCAAGGTGGGTACGCAGGAAATGGGCGACGCAGTAGTCGCAGCGCTGCGGAATCTGTAATCTCTCTGGCCCGCCACCAAAAACTCCCGGTGGCGGCCCACTTTTAGCAAAGGTGTAGTTGCGATGAAACGTGTAGGTCTGATCGGTTGGCGTGGAATGGTCGGTTCCGTGCTCATGCAGCGGATGCTCGAAGAGCAGGACTTCGACCTGATCGAGCCTGTGTTCTTCACCACCTCCAACGTCGGTGGCCAGGGCCCGAACGTGGGCAAGGACACTGGCCCGCTCAAGGACGCCTACAGCATCGACGAGCTCAAGACCCTCGACGTGATCCTGACCTGCCAGGGCGGCGACTACACCAACGAAGTCTTCCCCAAGCTGCGCGAAGCCGGCTGGCAGGGCTACTGGATCGACGCGGCCTCGTCCCTGCGCATGCAGGACGACGCGGTGATCATCCTCGACCCGGTCAACCGCAAGGTCATCGACCAGCAGTTGGACGCGGGCACCAAGAACTACATCGGCGGCAACTGCACCGTCAGCCTGATGCTGATGGGCCTTGGCGGCCTGTTCGAGGCTGGCCTGGTCGAGTGGATGAGCGCCATGACCTACCAGGCGGCCTCGGGCGCCGGCGCGCAGAATATGCGTGAGCTGATCAAGCAGATGGGCGGTATCCATGCGGCGGTCGCCGACGACTTGGCCAACCCGGCCAGCGCGATCCTTGACATCGATCGCAAGGTGGCCGAAGCCATGCGTGGCGAGGGCTTCCCGACCGACAACTTCGGCGTGCCGCTGGCTGGCAGCCTGATCCCCTGGATCGACAAGGAGCTGCCGAACGGGCAGAGCCGTGAAGAGTGGAAGGCCCAGGCCGAGACCAACAAGATCCTGGGGCGCTTCAAGAGCCCAATTCCGGTCGACGGTATCTGCGTGCGGATCGGCGCGATGCGTTGCCACAGCCAGGCGCTGACCATCAAGCTGAACAAGGATGTGCCTTTGGCGGACATCGAAGGCATGATCAGCCAGCACAATCCCTGGGTGAAATTGGTGCCTAACCAGCGGGAGATCAGCATGCAGGAGCTGAGTCCTACCCAGGTGACCGGGACCCTGAACGTGCCGGTCGGGCGTTTGCGCAAGCTGAACATGGGGTCGCAGTACCTTGGGGCCTTCACCGTTGGCGACCAGCTGCTGTGGGGGGCTGCGGAGCCGCTGCGGCGGATGTTGCGGATTCTGCTGGAGCGGTGATCTGGGTGGTTTGAGTTTGGTTTTTGAAGAGCCCGTGTTGCGTGAGTGATGCGGGTTTTTTTATTGGTGTTAGATTGGTTGTTGGTTGTTGGTTGTTGGTTGTTGGTTGTTGGTTGTTGGTTGTTTTGAGGGGTTTGTTCGGATTCTTTTTCAGCGGCGACGCTGATATCGCTGTTTCGCCTTGCGGCGACTTACTTTTGTCTTGGCAAAAGTAAGCAAAACCGCGCGCTCGTTCATCCGGCCCCTGCGCTTCGCTCCGGGGTTCCCTCGCTCCGGCCTTGCTCCCGGGAGGACCGCACTGACGGGCCATCCATGGCCCGCAGTGCTCGACGGCCATCCATGGCCGTCGCCTCCCTCCGCAAGGCCTGCGCTCGGCCTCCTGAAGTCGCGCAAGATACGGGCGGCGCCTGGGCTGGCGCAGCTGTCGCTAGTTGAAATTTTAATTAATCTCTCGATCATATCGCGGGGTGGTCAATACATATCTAAAAGTCAAACAACTAACTTCGAACTTCTCGCTCTCGCTCTCGCTCTCGCTCTCGCTCTTGCTTCTAAGCGCGCGATAGTCCAGGCGCCGCCAATTGCGACTTCAGGAGGCCGAGCGGAGTTCTTGCGTAGGGAGGTGACGGCCATGGATGGCCGTCAAGCGCTGCGCCCCAGGATGGGGCGTTCAGCGCGGTCCTCCCGGGAGCAAGAACGGAGCGAGGGAACCCCGGAGCGAAGCGCAGGGGCCGTATGAACGGAGCCGAACGGTTTTGCCTACTTTTCCCACGAGAAAAGTAGGCCGCCGTAAGGGCGGAAGGGTGATAATGCGTCGACATCGCCAATGAATGCGCATAAATAAATCAAAACCCACACTCTTGAACCCGAACCCGAACCCGAACCCGAACCCGAACCCGAACCCGAACCCGAACCCGAACCCGAACCCGAACCCGAACCCGAACCCGAACCCGAACCCGAACCTACCTCCCACCCCACAATCCAAGTAAAGTGCCGCTCCCCCGCCGTACCCCGCAGAAAGGAACCGATCCCATGTCCACCCCCGCCCTAGACATCGCCGTAGTCGGCGCCACCGGCACCGTCGGTGAATCCCTCGTCCAGATCCTCGAGGAAGTGGCCTTCCCGGTCTCCACCCTGCACCTGCTGGCCAGCATGGAATCCGCCGGCAGCAGCGTCATGTTCGCCGGCAAGAAGCTGAAAGTCCGCGAAGTTGACAGCTTCGACTTCACCCAGGCGCAACTGGTGTTCTTCGCCGCCAGCCCCGCCGTGAGCCGCAGCTTCGCGCCCAAGGCCATCGCCGCCGGTTGCGCGGTGATCGACCTGTCCGGCGCCCTGGACGGCGCCACCGTGCTGGTTCCGGAAGCCAATGGCGAGCGCATCGCCGAACTCGCTCGGCCCGCACTGATCACCAGCCCGAGCGCCGGCGCGGTGGCCCTGGCCGTGGCGCTGGCGCCGCTCAAGGGGCTGCTCGATATCGAGCGCGTGCAGGTCAATGCCTGCCTCGCGGTTTCGGAGCAGGGCAGGGAGGCCGTCAGCGAGCTCGCCCGGCAGACCGCCGAGTTGCTCAACGCACGCCCGCTGGAGCCGCGCTTCTTCGACCGCCAGGTCGCCTTCAACCTGCTGCCCCAGGTCGGCACCCCCGATGAACAGGGCCACACGGCCGTGGAGCGCCGCCTGGTCGGCGAGCTGCGCCAGGTGCTCGACCTGCCACAGCTGAAGATTTCCGTGACCTGCATTCAAGTCCCGGTGTTTTTCGGCGATAGCTTCAGTGTCGCCGTGCAAAGCCGTAATCCGGTCGATCTGGCGGCCGTCAACGCCGCGCTGGAAGCCGCCGACGGCATCGAGTTGGTCGAAGCGGGCGATTATCCGACACCAGTGGGGGACGCAGTGGGCCAGGACGTGGTCTATGTTGGTCGTGTACGCCATGGTGTCGATGAAGACCAGCAGCTGAATCTGTGGCTGACCACCGACAATGTGCGCAAGGGCGCGGCGCTGAATGCCGTGCAGGCGGCACAATTGTTGATAAAACACATGGCGTAAAAGATACTGCGAGCAATTTTGTCCTGAACCGCGCAAAGGTTTTCGGGACGCTTCATACAAGGGAAGAGTTCATGCTTCGAATTCGCAAACTGGTTCTGGCGATCGCTGCAGCCTCGGCGCTGTCGTCCGGCGTGGCGAACGCTCTGGGGTTGGGCGAGCTGACCCTCAAGTCGGCGCAGAACCAGCCGCTGGATGCCGAGATCGAACTGCTCGATGTGCGTGACCTCACCGCGGCGCAGATGGCGCCCAGCCTGGCGTCGCCGGAAGAGTTCGCCAAGGCAGGGGTGGCCTTCCCACCGTACCTCGAAGACCTCACGTTCACGCCGGTGATCAACCCCAACGGCAAGAGCGTGCTGCGGGTCACCTCCAGCAAGGCGTTGCCGGAGCCGGTGGTCAAGTTCCTGGTCCAGGTCATGTGGCCCCAGGGCCGTCTGCTGCGCGACTACAGCGTGCTGCTCGACCAGGCCCAGGCCCAGGGTAGCCAGCCGACCCAGGCCAATATCAACCCGGCGGTCAGCGCGGGCAGCTACACCACCAAGCGCCGCGACACCCTCTGGCAGATCGCCGCGCGCAACAGCAACGGCGGCTCGATCCAGCAGACCATGCTGGCGATCCAGGCGCTGAATCCGGATGCCTTCATCGGCAACAACATCAACCAGCTCAAGATCGGCCAGGTCCTGCGCCTGCCCGATCAGCAGCAGGTGCAGAGCATTCCCCAGGCCCAGGCCAACCGTGAAGTGGCCGAGCAGTACGCCGCCTGGCGCGAAGGCCGTCGCCTTGGCCCGCGTGCACGGCAACTGGACGCCACCCGCCGTGGCGAGGCCGGCGCCGCGCCGGCACGCATCGCCCAGGGCGACAACCTGCGCCTGGTGGCACCAGGCGGCAAGGGCGCGGCCGGTGAGGCCAAGGCGCTCGGCGACAAGCTGGCCGTGGCCCAGGAAAGCCTCGACACCAGCCGTCGCGACAACGAAGAACTCAAGAGCCGCATGGTCGACTTGCAGAGCCAGCTGGACAAGCTGCAGCGTCTGATCGAGCTGAAGAACGACCAACTGGCGCGCCTGGAGGCCCAGGGCGCCGCGGCACCGCAGCCGCCGGCCGGCGCGCTGCCGGGCGAGCCGGCGCCGGCGCAACCGGCGGTGAACGCCCAGCTGACCCCGGCCGAGCCGGTGGTCGCTCCGGCGCCCGCCGCCGCCGACACCGCGCCGCAGGATGTGGCCGCCGAAGCACCGGCCAGCGAAGAGCCCGGCATGCTCGACCAGTTGTTGGGCAATCCGCTGCTGCTGGGCCTGATCGCCGGTTCCGCGTTCCTGGTCCTGCTGTTGTTGCTGCTGCTCCTGGCGCGCAAGCGCAAGGCCCAGCAGGAAGCCGAAAAGCACCTGCGCATGGCGCGTGCCCTGGTCGAGGACAGCGAGCGTGGCCCTGACCTGGAGCTGCCGCCCAGCAGCTTCGAAGGTCTCGACGTGTCGGCGCCGACCGTGACCCTGTCGCCAGCGGTGGTGGCGGCCTCGGCTGCTGCGGCCGTGGCTGCGGAAAAACCTGCGGCCCCCGTCGAAGCCGCCGCGCCAGCGGTCGATCCGCGCGCCGCGCTGCTGGCCGAAGTGGACGACAGCCTGGCCCGTGGCCGGCTCAACCATGCCGCCGACCTGCTGGAAGCGGCGGTGGCCTCCGAACCGCAGCGCAGCGATCTGCGCCTGAAGCTGATGGAAGTCTATGCCCGCCAGGGCGACCAGGATGCTTTCGCCGGTCAGGAACGCAAGTTGGCGGTCAATGATGCGAACCAGGCCGAGGTCGCCGCGCTCAAGGAGCGCTTCCCAGCCATGCTGGGTGTCGCGGCGGTGGCGGCAGGCGCTGCCGGTGCAGCCGCCCTGGCCGCCGAGCTGGACGAGCAGTATGTCCAGGACCTGCTGCAGGACAAGGCGCTGGAGCTGGGCGAAAGCGCGCCGGAACTCGTCGTGGAGCCGGTCGTGGCGGCCCAGCCTGAGCCTGTGGTCGACGAGACCGACCTGGACAGTGCCTTCGACCTGAGCCTGGGTGATGACCTGCCGGTAGATGATCACCTGGACCTGGCCGGTCTCGAGGACCTGGCTGTCGAGGCGCCTGAGGTTCAGGCCGAGGCCGAGCCTGTGCCTGCCATCGCCGAAACCGATGCCGACGACGACTTCGAGGCCTTGCTCGCTCAGGCCCAGGCGACGCCGCAGAATGTCGACGACCTGGCCGAGTTCGACCTGGATGTCGCCGAAGAACCGGTGGCCCCGGCCAGCAGCGAGGAAGCCCCGGTGGACGTGGCGGCCGAACTGGCGGCCTTCGAGGCCATTCCGGAGTTCGACCCGATCTCCGAGCTGGAACTGCCCGAGGACTTCGACCTGTCGCTGTCGCTGGACGATGACTCGCCGGCGGCCAAGAACTTCGCCTCGGAACTGGACGACGTCAACGCCGAGCTCGACAAGCTGTCGCAGAACCTCGATATCCCGGCAGCGACGCCAGAGCCGCAGTTCACCGCCGAGGACGCGGCGCTGGAGCCCGAGCCGCTGGACGACCTGGACTTCGATTTCTTCTCCGGCGCGGACGAAGTGGCCACCAAGCTCGACCTGGCTCGCGCCTACATCGACATGGGGGACCATCAGGGCGCCCGTGACATCCTCGATGAAGTGGTCAAGGACGGCGACGACAGTCAGCGCCAGGAAGCCAACGAGATGCTCTCGCGCCTGGTCTGAGGCGACGTAGCACAGCGCGGGGCAAGCCCACTCCCACAGAACACGTGGGAGCGGGCTTGCCCCGCGATCATTTCGGCCTCCGCGCGGTTTGCCGGTATACTCCCGTCTTTCGTTTCAGCATCAGGTTTGCCGCTCTTGGACATCATCGACACCGCCGCCGCCGAGTCGGCCGCCGAAGGCTACACCCGCATCGCCCTGGGCGTGGAATACAAAGGCTCGCGCTACCGCGGCTGGCAACGCCAGGCCAGTGGCGTGCCCAGTGTCCAGCAGGCCCTGGAGCAGGCGCTGTCGACGGTGGCCAACGAGCCGATCTCGGTGATCTGCGCCGGGCGTACCGATGCCGGCGTCCATGGCTGCGGGCAGATCGTGCATTTCGACACCCGCGCCGTGCGCGACGAGCGTGCCTGGACCCTGGGCACCAACTTCAACCTGCCCCACGACATCAGCGTGGTCTGGTCGGCGCCCATGCCGGCGCACTTCCATGCCCGCTTCAAGGCCACCGCGCGGCGCTATCGCTACGTCATCTACAACGATCCGATCCGCCCGGCGCACCTGGCCGAGGAAGTGACCTGGAATCACCGCCCGCTTGACGTCGAGCGCATGGCCGAGGCCGCGCAGTATCTGCTGGGGACCCATGATTTCAGCGCCTTCCGCGCCAGCCAGTGCCAGGCCAAGTCGCCGATCAAGCACATCCACCACCTGCGCGTGACCCGCCACGGGCGGATGATCGTGCTGGACGTGCGCGCCACCGCGTTCCTGCACCACATGGTGCGCAACATCGCCGGCGTGCTGATGACCATCGGCGCCGGCGAGCGTCCGGTGGCGTGGGCCCGCGAGGTGCTGGAAGGGCGCAACCGCCGTGACGGTGGGGTGACCGCGCACCCTTACGGCCTCTACCTGGTGCAGGTGGAGTATCCGGAAGAATACGCGCTGCCGCAGCGTTACATCGGCCCACACTTTCTTACCGGCTACGAGGCGCTGGCGGACTGACGGGGCACGGGTCATTTGCTACCATCGACGCTTTCCCGATCACCCAAGGTTCGCCGTCCATGAGCAACGTTCGCAGCAAGATCTGCGGGATTACCCGTATCGAGGACGCCCTGGCCGCGGTCGAGGCCGGCGCCGACGCCCTCGGTTTCGTCTTCTATGCGAAAAGCCCGCGGGCGGTGGACGTGCGCCAGGCGCGGGCGATCATCGACGCGCTACCGCCGTTCGTGACCACCGTGGGGTTGTTCGTCAATGCCTCGCGCTGCGAGCTCAACGAGATCCTCGAAGTGGTTTCCCTGGACCTGCTACAGTTCCACGGCGATGAAGCCCCGGCCGATTGCGAGGGCTACCACCGCCCCTGGATCAAGGCCCTGCGGGTGCGCCCCGGGGATGACCTGGAGGCCGCCTGCCAGCACTACGCCGGCGCCCGCGGCATCCTGCTGGATGCCTATGTGCCGGGCGTGCCGGGAGGAACCGGTGAGGCCTTCGACTGGTCATTGATTCCGCAGCGCCTGAGCAAGCCGATCATCCTTGCTGGTGGCCTGTCGGCCGACAATGTCGCCGAGGCCATTCGCCAGGTGCGCCCGTACGCGGTGGATGTCAGTGGCGGCGTGGAGCAGGCCAAGGGCATCAAGGAAGCAGCAAAGATCGAAGCCTTCATGCAGGCGGTGAAGCAGGCGTGAACGCGGATGTGACGGCTGGCCGCGCGCCATCGTCCATAGCTTTCGCAGCCCGGTGCTGCCAGGTCGCGCCAGAGCGCGGGGCATGCCGGGGAAGAATTGGAGGTGGGGCGGTTGTAGCCGGCCCATCGTCGCTTTACAGAAGAATTTGAGCTCAAGGGCAGGGCGGGGCCGCGCAGGTCTCCCCGGCCAATACTGGAGAAAGCAAGCATGAGCAACTGGTTGGTAGACAAACTGATCCCATCGATCATGCGTTCCGAGGTGAAGAAGAGCTCGGTGCCGGAAGGGCTGTGGCACAAGTGCCCGTCCTGCGAAGCCGTGCTGTATCGCCCGGAGCTGGAAAAGACCCTCGACGTCTGCCCTAAGTGCAACCACCACATGCGTATCGGCGCCCGCGCGCGCATCGATATCTTCCTCGATCCAGAAGGCCGTGCCGAGCTGGGCGCCGATCTGGAGCCGGTCGACCGCCTGAAGTTCCGTGATGGCAAGAAGTACAAGGACCGCCTGACCGCCGCGCAGAAGCAGACCGGCGAGAAGGACGCGCTGATCTCCATGAGCGGCACCCTGATGGGCATGCCGATCGTGGTCAGTGCCTTCGAGTTCTCCTTCATGGGCGGCTCCATGGGTGCCATCGTCGGTGAGCGTTTCGTGCGCGCCGCCAACTACGCCCTGGAAAACCGCTGCCCGATGGTCTGCTTCTCCGCTTCCGGCGGTGCGCGCATGCAGGAAGCGCTGATTTCGCTGATGCAGATGGCCAAGACCTCCGCCGTGCTGGCGCGCCTGCGCGAAGAAGGCATTCCGTTCATCTCGGTACTGACCGACCCGGTCTACGGCGGCGTTTCGGCCAGCCTGGCGATGCTCGGCGACGTGATCGTCGGCGAACCGAAGGCGCTGATCGGCTTCGCCGGCCCGCGCGTGATCGAGCAGACCGTGCGCGAGAAACTGCCCGAAGGCTTCCAGCGCAGCGAGTTCCTGCTGGAGCACGGCGCCATCGACCTGATCATCTCCCGTGACGAGCTGCGTCCGCGCCTGGCTCGCCTGCTGGCGCAGATGACCGGCCAGCCGACTCCGGAAGCGGCCAAAGAGGTCGCCGCGGTCGCGTGATGAACCAGCGCAGCCTGGGCGACTGGCTCGCCTACCTCGAACAGTTGCACCCCTCGGCCATCGACATGGGCCTGGAGCGCTCGCAACAGGTGCTGGCGCGCCTGGGGCTGGGCAAGCTGGCGCCGCGGGTGGTGACGGTGACCGGCACCAATGGCAAGGGCTCGACCTGCGCCTTCGTGGCCGCGTTGCTGCGCGCCCAGGGGCTCAAGGTCGGGGTGTACAGTTCGCCGCACCTGCTGCGTTACAACGAACGGGTGCTGATCGAAGGCCGCGAGGCCAGCGATGAGCGCCTGTGTGAGGCGTTCGCCGCGGTGGAAGCGGCACGCGGCGAAATCTCGCTGACCTATTTCGAAATGGGCACCTTGGCGGCGTTCTGGTTGTTCAAGCAGTCCGCGCTGGACGCAGTGGTGCTCGAGGTCGGCCTGGGTGGCCGGTTGGACGCGGTCAACCTGATGGATGCGGATGTGTCGCTGGTCACCAGTATCGGCGTCGACCACATCGACTACCTGGGTGACAGCCGCGAGTCGGTGGCCTACGAGAAAGCGGGGATCTTCCGTCAGGGCAAGCCTGCGCTGTGCGGTGACCTGGATCCACCACAGCCTTTGCTGGACAAGGTACGCGAGTTGGGTTGCCCGTTCTTCCTGCGCGGGCGTGATTTTGACCTGGATAGCAGTGCCGAACACTGGCATTGGCGTGGTCGCCAGCTCGACGGTTCGCCTGTGGAGTTGCGCGACCTGCCGTTGCTCGACCTGCCCATGGAGAATGCCGCCCTGGCCTTGCAGGCTTTCCTGCTGATGGGCCTGCCGTGGGATGCTGGCACGGTTCGCCAGGCCTTGCTGGATACGCGTATCACCGGTCGTCTCGACCGGCGCGAGCTGCTGCTGCGTGGCAAGCGCGTGGAGCTGCTGCTGGATGTCGGTCACAACCCGCACGCTGCCGAGTACCTGGCCCGCCGCCTGGCGGCGCGCCCGGTGAAGGGGCGGCGCCTGGCGGTGTTCGGCCTGTTGGCCGACAAGGACCTGGCCGGTGTGCTCGCGCCGCTGCGCGACCAGGTCGCCGATTGGGCGGTGGCGCCGCTGGACACGCCGCGCAGTCGCCCTGCCGCGGAGCTGGCGGATGCCTTGACGAACCTCGGTGCGACGGTGAAGTCTTACGCCAGTGTCGCGGCTGCCCTCGAAGGGCAGTGCGCCCAGGCGACGGCGGATGACCAGATCCTGCTGTTCGGTTCGTTTTTCTGCGTCGGCGAGGCCCTGGCCTGGCTCGAGCGGCAGGTCCCCGAGGATGGAGTAGATGGCAGTGCTGGATAAAGGGATGAAGCAGCGCATGGTCGGTGCGCTGGTGCTGGTGGCGCTGGCGGTGATCTTCCTGCCGATGTTGTTCACTCGCGAGGACGAGCTGCGCCAGGTGCGTGTCGAGGCGCCGGAGGCGCCGGCCATGCCCAGCCTGCCCCAGGTTCAGGTGGAGCCTGTCCAGGTGCCAGAACCTCAGGCGTTGCCGGAGCAGAACGAGCAGCCGCCGGTGGTGGTCGACGAGTCCACGGCGCCGGTGACGGCGCCGAGCCAGCCCATCGCGCCGGTAGTGACCGTGGCGCCGCCCGCGCAGCCCAAGCCACAGACGCCAGTGCCGACGCCGCCGGTGGCCAAGGTGGAGGCGCGTCCTGTGCCTGCGCCCGCCGCTCCTGCCGCCAAACCAGCCGCGCCGTCGAAGATCGACGCCAACGGCCTGCCGGTGAGCTGGTCGATCCAACTGGCCAGCCTGTCCAATCGGGCTGGTGCCGAGAACCTGCAGAAGACCCTGCGCAGCCAGGGCTACAACGCCTATATCCGTTCGGCGGACGGCATGAACCGGGTATTCGTCGGGCCGCTGATCGAGCGTGCCGAGGCCGAGCGTCTGCGTGATGTGATCAATCGCCAGCAGAACCTCAAAGGCATCGTGGTGCGCTTCCAGCCGGAGCGTGGCTGAGTTCATCTCTGGACATGCACGTCCCCCTGTAGGAGCGGCCTTGTGTCGCGAAAGGGTGCTCCTACAGCAGTCCGCAAAGCTGTCCCCAGAGTCAGTCCGCAGCCCTTCAAACACCTGACATTCCGCTTACCCCAAGCCTCCTTGCTCTGGTAAAATGCGCCGCCTCAAACGTCGGCAGGCAACACCGTGGCATTTACCTGGGTTGATTGGGCGATCATCGCGATCGTCGCCATTTCATCACTGATCAGTCTCAAGCGCGGCTTCGTCAAGGAAGCCTTGTCCCTGCTCATCTGGATTGTCGCCGGTGCGGTGGCCTGGATGTTCGGCGGGTCGCTTTCGCAGTACCTTGAAAGCTATATCCAGACGCCGTCCGCGCGAGTCATCGCCGGCTGCGCGATTCTTTTCGTCGCCACGCTACTGGTCGGGGCGATGCTCAATTTCCTCATCGGCGAGCTGATCCGCGTGACCGGGCTGTCCGGTACCGATCGCTTCCTCGGCATGGCCTTCGGCGCCGCGCGCGGGGGCTTGCTGGTGGTGGTGGCGGTCGGGCTGTTGAGCCTGGGGCCGGTGCAACAGGATCCGTGGTGGCAGGAATCGCGCCTGATACCACAATTTCTATTGGTAGCCGACTGGTCGAAGAACCTCATACTCGGGTTCACCGGCCAGTGGATGTCCAGTGGGGTCAGCGCACCCGTTGACCTTCCGTTCAAGGAGCAGCTGCTCGGGCCGACCAAGCCGTGAGCGCTCTTCACTCAAGTTTCATCAAAGTAGGGGTTGCGTCGCATGTGTGGCATCGTCGGTATCGTCGGTAAGTCGAACGTCAATCAGGCGCTGTATGACGCGCTAACCGTGCTCCAGCACCGCGGCCAGGACGCTGCCGGTATCGTGACCAGCCACGATGGCCGGTTGTTCCTGCGCAAGGATAACGGCCTGGTGCGCGACGTTTTCCAGCAGCGCCACATGCAGCGTCTGGTCGGCAGCATCGGCATCGGTCACGTGCGTTACCCGACCGCCGGCAGCTCCACCTCGGCCGAGGCGCAGCCGTTCTACGTCA
Organism: Pseudomonas sp. P106(2024); assembly: GCF_057480815.1. Taxonomy (NCBI): domain Bacteria; kingdom Pseudomonadati; phylum Pseudomonadota; class Gammaproteobacteria; order Pseudomonadales; family Pseudomonadaceae; genus Pseudomonas; species Pseudomonas sp. P106(2024). The sequence continues at coordinate 349,875 of NZ_JBLIYU010000003.1, forward strand.
ATTCGCCGTACGGCATCACCCTGGCGCACAACGGCAACCTGACCAACGTCGAGCAGTTGGCCAAGGAGATCTACGAGTCCGACCTGCGTCACGTCAACACCAACTCCGACTCCGAAGTGCTGCTGAACGTGTTCGCCCATGAACTGGCCGTGCGCGGCAAGCTGCAACCGACCGAGGAAGACGTGTTCGCCGCGGTTTCCCACGTGCACAGCCGCTGCGTCGGCGGCTACGCGGTGGTGGCGATGATCACCGGCTACGGCATCGTCGGCTTCCGCGACCCCAACGGCATCCGTCCGGTGGTGTTCGGCCAGCGTCACACCGACGAAGGCGTCGAGTACATGATCGCTTCGGAAAGCGTGGCCTTGGACGTGCTCGGCTTCACCCTGATTCGCGACCTGGCGCCGGGCGAGGCGGTGTACATCACCGAAGGTGGCCAGCTGTTCACCAAGCAGTGCGCCGAGAGCCCGAAACTGCAGCCGTGCATCTTCGAGCACGTCTACCTGGCCCGCCCTGATTCGATCATGGACGGCGTCTCGGTGTACAAGGCGCGCCTGCGCATGGGCGAGAAGCTGGCCGAGAAGATCCAGCGCGAGCGCCCGGACCACGACATCGACGTGGTCATCCCGATCCCCGACACCAGCCGCACCGCGGCGCTGGAACTGGCCAACCATCTGGGCGTCAAGTTCCGCGAAGGCTTCGTCAAAAACCGCTACATTGGGCGGACCTTCATCATGCCCGGCCAGGCCGCGCGCAAGAAATCGGTACGCCAGAAGCTCAACGCCATCGAGCTGGAGTTCCGCGGCAAGAACGTGATGCTGGTGGACGACTCGATCGTGCGCGGCACCACCTGCAAGCAGATCATCCAGATGGCCCGCGAGGCCGGCGCCAAGAACGTCTACTTCTGCTCCGCGGCCCCCGCGGTGCGCTACCCCAACGTCTACGGCATCGACATGCCGAGCGCTCATGAGCTGATCGCCCACAACCGTACCACCGAGCAGGTGGCCGAGTTGATCGGCGCCGACTGGCTGATCTACCAGGACCTCCCGGACCTGATCGAATCGGTTGGTGGCGGCAAGATCAAGATCGAGCATTTCGATTGCGCGGTGTTCAACGGTGAGTATGTCACCGGCGATATCGACGAAGCCTACCTCGATCGCATCGAGCAGGCCCGTAACGACCTGGCCAAGGTGAAGAACCAGGCGGTCAGTGCGATCATCGACCTGTACAACAACTGATTTGGGAGCGACGGCATGACCGATCAATGGGATGCCGGTCGACTGGACAGTGACCTCGAGGGTGTCGGTTTCGACACCCTGGCGGTGCGCGCCGGTCAGAACCGTACACCGGAGGCCGAGCACAGCGAAGCGCTGTTCCTGACCTCCAGCTATGTCTTCCGCACGGCCGCCGATGCCGCCGCGCGCTTTGCCGGCGAAACGCCGGGCAACGTCTATTCGCGCTACACCAACCCGACCGTGCGTGCCTTCGAGGAGCGCCTGGCGGCCATGGAAGGCGCCGAGCAGGCCGTGGCCACCTCCACCGGCATGGCGGCGATCCTCGCCGTGGTCATGTCGCTGTGCAGTGCTGGCGACCATGTGCTGGTGTCGCAGAGCGTGTTCGGCTCGACCATCAGCCTGTTCGAGAAGTACTTCAAGCGTTTCGGCGTGCAGGTGGACTACGTGCCGCTGGTCGACCTGAACGGCTGGGAAAAGGCCATCAAGGCCAACACCAAGCTGCTGGTCGTCGAGTCGCCGTCCAACCCGTTGGCCGAACTGGTGGACATCACCGCACTGGCCGAGATCGCCCATGCCCGTGGCGCCATGCTGGTGGTGGACAACTGCTTCAGCACTCCGGCCTTGCAGCAACCGCTCAAGCTCGGCGCCGACATCGTGTTCCACTCGGCGACCAAGTTCATCGACGGCCAGGGCCGTTGCATGGGCGGCGTGGTGGCCGGGCGCAGCGAGCAGATGAAGGAAGTGGTGGGCTTTCTGCGCACCGCCGGCCCGACCCTCAGCCCGTTCAACGCCTGGGTCTTCACCAAGGGCCTGGAGACCCTCAAGCTGCGCATGCGCGCCCACTGCGAGAGCGCCCAGGCGCTGGCCGAGTGGCTCGAGCAGCAGGACGGCATCGAGAAGGTCCACTATGCCGGCCTGCCGAGCCATCCGCAGCATGAACTGGCCAAGCGCCAGATGAGCGGCTTCGGCGCGGTGGTCAGCTTCGAGGTCAAGGGTGGCAAGGAAGGCGCCTGGCGTTTCATCGACGCCACCCGGGTGATCTCCATAACCACCAACCTCGGCGACAGCAAGACCACCATCGCCCACCCGGCCACCACCTCCCACGGACGTCTGACGCCACAGGAGCGCGAGGCGGCGGGTATCCGTGACAGCCTGGTGCGCGTGGCGGTTGGCCTGGAAGACGTGGCCGACCTGCAAGCCGATCTGGCCCGCGGCCTGGCGGCGCTGTGATCGACTGGAAGAGTGGCGAACCCGGCCATAACGGCCGGGTAGCCCTGGTAACCGGTGCCGCCCGCGGCATCGGCCTGGGCATCGCCGCCTGGTTGATCTGCGAGGGGTGGCAGGTGGTGCTCAGCGATCTGGATCGCCCGCGCGGCACCAAGGTCGCCAAGGCCCTGGGCGATAACGCCTGGTTCATCACCATGGACGTGGCCGACGAGGCCCAGGTCAGTGCCGGGGTGTCCGAGGTGCTCGGGCAGTTCGGCCGGCTGGATGCGCTGGTGTGCAACGCGGCGATCGCCAATCCGCACAACCAGACCCTGGAAAGCCTGTCCCTGGCTCAATGGAACCGGGTACTGGCAGTCAACCTCAATGGCCCGATGCTGCTGGCCAAGCATTGCGCACCTTACCTGCGCGCCCATGGCGGCGCGATCGTCAACCTGACCTCCACCCGCGCCCGGCAGTCCGAGCCGGACACCGAGGCCTATGCCGCCAGCAAGGGTGGCCTGGTCGCCTTGACCCACGCCCTGGCCATGAGCCTGGGGCCGGAGATCCGCGTCAATGCGGTGAGCCCGGGCTGGATCGATGCCCGTGACCCTTCGCAGCGACGCGCCGAGCCTTTGACCGAGGCCGACCATGCCCAGCATCCGACGGGCAGGGTAGGGACGGTCGAGGATGTGGCTGCGCTGGTGGCGTGGTTGCTGTCGCGTCAGGCGGGGTTTGTCACTGGCCAGGAGTTCGTGGTCGATGGTGGGATGACCCGCAAGATGATCTACAACTGAGCTGTAACCTGTTGAGATGTAAGAGAAAGGGGCGATAGCCCCTTTTTTGTCGGTTGTGCCGGCCTTGTGGCGGCGCAAGCCCGCTCTCACGCTGTGAGCATCTGGTTGCAGGAGCGGGCCTGCCCCGCGATGAGGTCGGCAAGAGCAACCGGCTTTTTTGCCCTTTTTGAAAAAAACTTCAATGGGGGTATTGACTTAGCATCGGTACCTGCGTAAATTTCGCGGCCTCAGCGAAGCAAACGCAACAAGCAACATCGCGGGGGTGATTAGCTCAGCCGGGAGAGCATCTGCCTTACAAGCAGAGGGTCGGCGGTTCGATCCCGTCATCACCCACCACTTCCTGAGACGTTCCTAGTCCAGTGGTTTCGAAAGAAACACGTTGGCAGAGAGGAACAGGACGCAAGTCCAGCTATGCGCGGCGGTAGTTCAGTCGGTTAGAATACCGGCCTGTCACGCCGGGGGTCGCGGGTTCGAGTCCCGTCCGCCGCGCCATTTTTCTCCAGATGGGTGCTTGCACCGGTCTGAGGCCACAAGGCCAGATCCCAGTTTCAATCAGGCGCAAGCCTGAACGATACGCAGCGGTAGTTCAGTCGGTTAGAATACCGGCCTGTCACGCCGGGGGTCGCGGGTTCGAGTCCCGTCCGCTGCGCCATCTTCTGCCAAGAGCCCCATGAACGCTCAAGGCAAAACAGAAAAGGCGATATCAAAGTCGCTTTTTTTGTGCCTGGCTTTCGCGCAATAGCACTTGAAAGCTCAGATCCCAGTTTCAATCGGGTGCAAGCCCGAACGATACGCAGCGGTAGTTCAGTCGGTTAGAATACCGGCCTGTCACGCCGGGGGTCGCGGGTTCGAGTCCCGTCCGCTGCGCCATCTTTGCCTCAAGGCCCTTTGAACACCTTGAAGCTACGAAAAAGCGACCTTAGGGTCGCTTTTTTCATTTCAGCGCCTTGCACGGTCACGGGCAAGGATTTACACCAAGCTGACAGAGTCTTCACCGATCAATGGTTTCAGCCACTGATCGATGTGTTGCACAATACGCCCCATTCGTTTCTTCCCGGAATTGGCAATGTCTAGATCAACCGTCTATGGCGCGCTCGGGCTGGCCCTCGTGCTGGCGGGTGTGTCCGGCTGTTCCTCGAAAAAGGCCGCCGTCTACGAGCACGAGAACTTCGATGACTCGGGCACCTTCTCCCGCAGTTTCGCCACCAGCGAGGCGGGCTCCTGCGAGGCGGCGCGGCGCGCGCTGCTCAGTCAGGGCTACATCATCACCAGCAGCGACGCCAACCAGGTCGCCGGCAACAAGAGCTTCCAGCAAAATGCCGAGAACCACTTGCAGATCAGCTTCAACATCACCTGCGTGCCGGACATGAGCGACAAACAGCGCTCGACCATGTTCGCCAACGCCCTGCAGGACCGCTACACCCTGAAGAAATCCAACACCTCCGCCAGTCTTGGCGTCGGTGTGCTGGGTTCGGTGTCGATGCCGATCGGCTCCACCGACGACTCCATGGTCAAGGTCGCCAGCGAAACGGTCACCGCCGCACAGTTCTACGACCGATACTTCGCCCTGGTGGAAAGCTACCTGCCGAAGCCGAAGAAGCCAGAGAAGACCGAACCTGCCGCCGAGCCAAAGGTGGAAAAACCGGCCGCCGACCTGGGCTTGCCGGAGCCTGCGCCCGCTGCCCTGGCGCCCGCGCCGCAGCCTGCCGCGCCGGTCGCCGAGAGCGTGGAAGAGGCTTCGGCCCCGACTCCGGTTGCCGCCGCGCCTGTCGCGGCTCCAGCGGCTCCCGTACCGGCCAGCGAAGCCCCGGCGGCCCCGATTGTGGACGATAGCAAGGGCTCGCAGCCCATCGCGCCGCCCGTCGAGCCAACTCCGATCCAGGTACAGCAGGACGCGCCGGCCGCAGAGCAGGCGCCGGCGCCACTCTGACGTGTCGATAACTTCCCGGGCGCCTGCTACGTTTATCGTTCATAGGGTTGTAATCATTCTGTCATTTCGCTGGCTTAGGTTGGCGCAATGACTGAAGAACAATGAATGAAGGGGCGTAAAGATGGACGATTATCTGGAAGAACTGCTCGAATTCCAGGCCTATGAACTGGACCTGCCAGAACCGGCCGACGACGCCACCGAGCTTTAACCCACCTGCCGCTGATGGCGGCGAAATTCCCCCGGTGTCAGCCCCGTCCAGCGCTTGAATGCGCGCTGGAAGGCCTCGGCCGAGGCGAACCCCAACAGATAGGCGATCTCGCCGAAGGCCAGCTCCGTGTCGCGGATATAGGTCTCGGCCAGATCGCGACGTGTGTCGTTGAGCAGGTTGCGAAAGCGCGTGCCTTCCTCGGCCAGTTTGCGGCGCAAGGTCCAGGTCGGCAGTTGCAGGTGTCGCGCCACTTCTTCCAGATCCGGCTCGCGCCCACCGTTCAGCAGTGGCCCCAGCAGGTGAGTGATGCGTTCGCCCAGGCTGCGCACGCGGGTGCGCTGGGCCAGTTCCGCCTCGCACAACTGCAGCAGGTGTTGCCAGGTGCTGGGGCAGTGCTGCGGGTTGGGCAGGGCCAGGGTGGCCTGGCTTAGGCGCAACTGGTTGGCCGTGGCGCCGAAATGCACCGGGCCTGCGCACAGGCTTTGGTACTGCGCGACGTAGGCAGGGGCGTCGAACTCGATTTCCAGGCGCTCGGCCTGCACCGGCCTGGCCGCCAGGGCGCCGAGCTGGGCCAGCCAGCCAGCGAGCAGGGAGTCGACCACGAAGCGGTTGTAGTCGTTGTAGGGGCTGATGGAGTAGAACCGCAGCCAGGCGCCCTGGGCGTCTTCGTGAAAGCTCGACTGGCCCCGGTAGTTGGCGGCATACAGTGGCTCAAAGCGCAGCAGGGTGCGGGCGGCGTCGCCGAGGGTCGGGGCCTGGGCGGCGGCGACGCCGGCGAGCCCGGCCTGGGCCAGGCGGCTCAGGCGGCCCATGTGCAGGCCTAGCGCTGGCTCGGCAGAAAGGGCAATCGCCGCGTGCCCCAGGTGCATGTAGCGCGGGATCGACAACCGCGCACCCGGCTCGGCCAGGCGCCTGGCGTCGAGGCCATAGCGCAGCAGCAGGGGGTGTGGATCGTGACCGAGTGCCGTCAGCGCCTCGGCCAGGGGCTGGACGAAACCTACCGACAGTTCACCCAGGCGTACGCGGGGGCGGGGCATGTCGTCACAGCCACAGGTTGAGCAGGCGCGCGCCGTGGCTGTCGTTGCCGACCCACAACATGCCGCCCTGGCTGGCGAAACCCTGCCCATCGCTGCCCAGCTCCCAGAACTGGCCGCGCATGAACACGCTCATGCTCGGGGTGCTGGCGTTGGCGGCCAGGGGCAGTTGCTGCCAGGCGCGCTGTTCGCTGACGGCTCCGCGCTGCAGGGGCAAATCGGCGGCCTGGGCCTGATGGCGGTTGCCACGCCAGGGCGCCTGCCAGCTCTGCTTGCCGCTGAGGAACACCGGATTGGCGACCAGCTGCACCGATTGCGCGGTCAGTTGCCGGTAGTTGGCGGGGTACCAGCTGTCGCTGCCGATCAGCACGCCCAAGCGTCCTGCGGGAGTCTGCAGTACCTGCAGCGGATGCTGCTGGCCGTCGTGGATGTAGCGCCGGCTTTCGCTGTCGGGGTACTGCTGGTGCTGGGGCTGCCCGAGCACCGAACCGTCGCTGGCGAATACCAGACTGCTGTTGTACAGCGGACCGTTGCCGATGCGCAGTACGCCGTTTTCCACATAGGGCGCGGGCAGGACGATGGAGCCGGCGACCAGGGTGATGCCAAACTCCCGGGCCAGGCTGCCGAACACCTGCTGGTAGTCGGCGGCCATCTGCGCGGCCTTCATGCGCAGGTGCGCGTCCGAGCGGCGATCGTCGCCGCTGGCGGCGAGCATCGCCAGGCCATAGCTCAGCGGGTTGCTCAGTTCCAGCCATTGCCAGGCCTCGTTGCGTCGGGTGACCTGGTACAGTTCGCGCTTCTCGCCCCGGGCCCACAACCATGTGCCAATGTGCTCCGGCAACACCACCACGGTGCGCGGATTGACCAGGCCTTGGGCGCGGGCTTGTTCCAGGTAGGCTGAGAGCTTGCGGTGCAGGCGTGTGAGGTTCTGGTAGTCCCCCGGATACAGCAGCGGCTCGACACCCAGCAAGTTGCCGTGCTCGCCCGGCACGCCCTGGTTGAGAGCCAGCTCGATGCGCAGATCGGACAGGTAGTGACCTTCTGGACGCTGCAGGGTCCAGAAGCCGTAGCCGCAGAGGGCGGCAAGGATGACCAGCGCCAGGGCGCCGGCTAGCAGTTTTCGCATGGAGCGGTCCAGCACTGGGCAGTAGGAGTGCCCTAGGGTAGTCCTGCTGTACAGCAGGATCAATAAGTTGTCAGTTTCGATCATTGAGCGTGTTCAAACGCCTGTTTAATGTCGACCCCAGACAAACGACGGGCCCCGCCACGCTGTTGTAGAGACCTGGTAGAGGCGCCCGCATTCCGTGATCACGCCACCTGTGGAGTCCATCCATGGCTACCGACCGTTACCCGCACCTGTTGGCCCCTCTCGACCTGGGCTTCACCACTCTGCGCAACCGCACCCTGATGGGCTCGATGCACACCGGCCTGGAGGAGCGCCCGGGCGGGTTCGAACGCATGGCCGCGTATTTCGCCGAACGCGCCCGTGGTGGCGTCGGGCTCATGGTCACCGGCGGCATCGCGCCCAACGATGAAGGCGGTGTGTATTCTGGCGCGGCCAAGCTCAGCACCGAGGAAGAGGCCGACAAGCATCGGATCGTCACCGAGGCGGTGCATGCCGCCGGTGGCAAGATCTGTCTGCAGATCCTCCACGCCGGGCGCTATGCCTACAGCCCGAAACAGGTGGCGCCCAGCGCCATCCAGGCGCCGATCAACCCGTTCAAGCCCAAGGAGCTGGACGAGGAGGGCATCGAGAAGCAGATCCGCGATTTCGTCACCTGCGCAAGCCTGGCCCTGCGCGCCGGCTATGATGGCGTCGAGATCATGGGGTCAGAAGGCTACTTCATCAACCAGTTCCTCGCCGCCCACACCAACCACCGCACCGACCGTTGGGGGGGCAGCTACGAGAACCGCATGCGACTGGCGGTTGAGATCGTGAGCCGGGTACGCGAAGCGGTGGGGCCGAACTTCATCATCATCTTCCGCCTGTCGATGCTCGACCTGGTCGAGGGCGGCAGCACCTGGGACGAGATCGAGCTGCTGGCCAAGGCCATCGAGCAGGCCGGCGCCACGTTGATCAACACGGGTATCGGCTGGCATGAGGCGCGCATCCCGACCATCGCCACCAAGGTGCCGCGCGCGGCGTTCAGCAAGGTCACCGCCAAGCTGCGCGGCGCGGTGAAAATCCCGCTGATCACCACCAACCGCATCAATACCCCGGAGGTGGCTGAGGCGGTGCTGGCGGAGGGCGATGCCGACATGGTCTCCATGGCCCGACCGTTCCTGGCCGATCCTGACTTCGTCAACAAGGCCGCTGCTGGCCGTGGCGACGAGATCAACACTTGCATCGGCTGCAACCAGGCCTGCCTGGACCACACCTTCGGCGGCAAGCTGACCAGCTGCCTGGTCAACCCGCGGGCTTGCCATGAGACCGAGCTCAACTACCTGCCGGTACGGGCAGTCAAGCGTATCGCGGTGGTCGGCGCTGGTCCTGCGGGCCTGGCAGCCGCCACCGTGGCCGCCGAGCGCGGTCATGAAGTGACGTTGTTCGATGCTGCCGCTGAGATCGGTGGGCAGTTCAACGTGGCCAAGCGCGTGCCGGGCAAGGAGGAGTTCTACGAGACCCTGCGTTATTTCCGCAACAAGGTGAAGTCCACGGGTGTCGACCTGCGCCTGAATACCCGTGTCGATGTGGCTGCGCTGGTGTCCGGCGAGTTCGACGAGATTATCCTGGCCACGGGCATCGCTCCGCGCACGCCGGCCATTCCCGGTATCGACAACGCCAAGGTGCTGAGCTACCTGGATGTGCTGCTGGAGCGCAAGCCGGTGGGCGAGCGGGTGGCGGTGATCGGTGCCGGTGGCATTGGTTTCGATGTGTCCGAGTACCTGGTGCACAAGGGCGTGGCCACCAGCCAGGACCGCGAGGCGTTCTGGAAGGAGTGGGGCATCGATACGCGTTTGGAGGCTCGTGGTGGTGTGGCCGGGATCAAGGCCGAGTTTCATGCGCCGGCGCGCCAGGTGTACCTGCTGCAGCGCAAGAAGACCAAGGTTGGCGACGGCCTGGGCAAGACCACCGGCTGGATTCATCGCACGGGGCTGAAGAACAAGCAGGTGCAGATGCTCAACAGCGTCGAGTACCTGAGCGTGGACGATGCTGGCCTGCATGTGCGGGTTGGCGAGGGCAAGCCGCAGTTGCTGGCGGTGGACAACATCGTCATCTGCGCTGGCCAGGATCCGCTGCGCGAGTTGCATGATGGCCTTGTTGCGGCCGGGCAGTCGGTGCATCTGATCGGTGGCGCTGACGTGGCGGCGGAGCTTGATGCCAAGCGGGCGATTAATCAAGGGTCGAGGTTGGCGGCGGAACTGTGATTGCTTGAATTGGTGATTAGCCAACTTTCACAGTTGAGGTGGTGATATACCTTTCCTGTGGAGGTTGGCTTGTCAGTGAGTGACTGTAACTGAAGAAGCATTGCCAGTAGTCTCCACTTACTCCATGTATCCGGCAACGGCAACGGCAACGGCAACGGCAACAGGCGACTAAGAACGGCATCGCCATTCTGTGCGTTCGTCGGCGCGCCGACTCAAACATCGAGCGTTTCTCTGTCACGCGACTGTATTGTTGACTATTCTGCGATCTGTCCCAGTACACTTCGCAACTGTTACGGTATTCTGCCTCGGCAGTGAGTCGCACAAGAACAACGATCCCGTCCGCGCTTCGAGAACACGCCATGACCAACCTGCTGCTGTACCAGCGTATTGCCCAGCAACTGGCCGATGATATCCGTCGGGGTGTCTACCAGCCGGGTGAGCGGGTGCCGTCGGTACGCAAGATGAGCGCCCAGCTCAATGTCAGCCACGCCACCGTGCTGCAGGCCTATGCCAATCTCGAGGACCAGGGCCTGATCCGCGCCCGGCCGCAGTCGGGCTACTATGTCCACCAGACCCCGGCGCTGACGGCGCAGACCCCGGATATTGCCCGGGTCGAACGCCCCGGCCTGGTCACCCGGGCCAGCATCATCCAGCAGGTGCTGGTCGAGGCGCGGCGCGATGGCGTCTTCCCCTTCGGCGCGGCGGTACCCCATGTCGACTATCTGCCCGTACGCGCCCTGCACCAGCAGCTGGCCAAGGTGACGCGCTTCCATAGCCCGCGTGCCTTCAGCTACATGTTCAGCCCCGGCTTCGAGCCGTTGCGTCGGCAGATCGCCATCCGCATGCGCGATGCCGGTGTGCTGGTCGATCCCCGTGAAGTGGTGGTGACCCATGGTTGTGTCGATGCCCTGCAGATGGCGCTGCGGGTCCTGACCCGGCCGGGCGACCTGATCGCGGCCGAGTCGCCCACTTACTATGGGCTGTTGCAGTTGGCCGACCTGCTCGGGCTCAAGGTCATCGAGATCCCCAGCGATCCGTCTACCGGCATTAGCCTGGAGGCGTTGCAGTTGGCCGCCAATCAGTGGTCGATCAAGGCCCTGGTGCTGACGGCGCGGCTGAGCAATCCGCTGGGTGGCACCATTCCCGAAGAGCGGCAGAAGCAATTGCTGCGCCTGGCCTCGGATTTCGACATCCAGATCGTGGAGGACGATATCTACGGCGAGCTGATGTTCGAGCAGGGGCGCACCAAGGCGCTCAAGGCGTTCGATCGGTTGGATCGGGTGATCTACTGCTCGAGCTTCTCCAAGACCCTGTCGCCGGGGGTAAGGGTCGGCTGGATGATCGCTGGGCGCTATCAGGACGAGATCCAGCGCCTGCAGACCTTCACCACTCACTCGGCATGCAGCGTCACGCAGATGGCGGTGGCGGCCTACCTGGAGAATGGTGGCTACGATCGGCATTTGCGCTTCATCCGACAGGAGTACCGCAAGAACCTCAGCGCTTACCAGCTGGCGGTGCAGCAGCACTTCCCGGAAGGCACGCAGATGACCCGGCCCACCGGTGGCTTCATTCTCTGGGTTAGTCTGCCGGGGCGGGTCAATACCCAGGAATTGCATGTGCGGGCGCTGGAGCAAGGCATTAGCATCGCCCCCGGGCTGATCTTCAGCAATACGGAGCAGTTCAACCACTGTATCCGCCTCAATTGCGGCATTCCCTGGAATCGCGAGGCAGAGCGCGCAGTGATGACGCTGGGCCTGCTGGCCCAGCAATTGTGCCGAGATCCGAACGGCGTGCTGTTGTAGGCTTGTCAGACGTGTCGGGAACAGGGAGCATACGCGTTTTACAGCTTGCGCTCCTGATGCCCATGAACCTGCTTCGCCCTCTCGTCATCGCCCTGTGTTTCGCCTTGCCCTGGCTGTCGGCCGGTGCGGTGCAGGCTGTCGAACCAGCAGCCAGGGCGCAGGGTGTGCACAAGCCGGCGAACAAAGCGTCCACCAAGGTCCCCGCCAAGCCGGTAGCCAAGGTCAAGCCCAAACCCAAACCCAAACCGAAGGCCAGGCCTGTCAGCAAGGCTGTCGCCAAGCCGCTGCCTCAGCCGAAGGTCGACCTGAGCCTGCCAAAGGACATGGTCAAGCATCTCGAGCCGGATCTCGGTGGCGGGCCGGTGGTGCGCAAGCCGCTGCTGCCCTCGATGTTCCCCACCAAGCCCGAATCCGACAGCAGTCCGTTCCAGCTCAACGGCCGGCTGATCAGCAACGAAATGCAGTTGCAGCTGCGCAACGACAGTCGGCGGGATGTGGAAGGCGCGGCCATCGAATTCGAATTCCGCAACTGACTGCCGGGTCACGGGTGATTTCATCCGCCCGGCAATTTCAAACATATGTTTGAGCGGTTAGTATCCAGGGACGTTCGTCCCGTTTTGCTCCTGGGAGTCCTGTTGTCATGAAATGCCGCGAGGGTTGTGGTGCCTGCTGCATCGCCCCGTCCATCAGTTCGCCGATCCCTGGCATGCCGCAGGGCAAGCCGGCCGGAGAACGCTGCCTGCATCTGAATGTCGAAAACCTCTGTGCGCTGTTCGGCAAGCCCGAACGGCCGCAGGTGTGTGGCGGCTTCAAGGCGGAAGCGGACATCTGTGGCAACGACCGTGACGAAGCCATTCGCATCATTGGGTGGCTGGAGCAGATGACGGCGGCGTGACAGGTTGGATCCTCGACAACAAGGAACAAGATGATGAGATCGATCAAAGGTATTGCACTGCTGTGTGGCATGGGCGTCTTGCTGGCACCGACGGCCTGGGCTGAGAACTGGCAGGTGGCCAAGGACGAGGAGGGGATCAAGGTGTCCCTCAGCGAGGTGGCCGGCTCGAAATACAAGGCCTATCGCGGCGTGACCGTGATCAAGGCGCCGCTGGCCAAGGTCAAGGCGCTGCAGGAGGATGTGGTGGGGGCCTGCGCCTGGATTCACGAGTGCAAGTCGCAAAAGCTGCTCAAGAGCGAGGGTGACCAGAGCTGGACCTACACCCAGTTCAACACGCCCTGGCCGGTGACGCCACGGGATTCGATCCTGCATGTGACCACGGTCCAGGACGCCGATGGCAGTCTGACCCGCAAGCTCCAGGAGGAACCGAAGTATCTGCCGGAGGAAAAGGGCTTCGTGCGTGTCGCCCAGGTGGAAGGCTTCTGGAAGCTGGTGCCCAAGGGTGACAGCACCGAGGTGACCTACCAGGTGCACACCGAGCCGGGCGGCAGCGTGCCGTCGTGGCTGGCCAACAAGTTCGTGGTCGATGCGCCGTTCAATACCCTCAAGGGGTTGAAGGAGCGCGCCGAGAAGAACTAAAGGCCGCTCCCGCCGTGAGGAAAATCGCGTAAGCAACAAAAAAGGCTGCCCGAGGGCAGCCTTTTTGCGTTCAGCCGACAGGCTTACTTGCGGTCCTTCAGCTCAACGATGTCACGCTGCTCGTAGCCGGTGTACAGCTGGCGCGGGCGGCCAATCTTGTACGGGCCGGAGAGCATTTCCTTCCAGTGCGAGATCCAGCCCACGGTACGTGCCAGGGCGAAGATCACGGTGAACATGCTGGTTGGGATGCCGATGGCCTTGAGGATGATGCCCGAGTAGAAGTCGACGTTCGGGTACAGCGAGCGCTCGATGAAGTAAGGATCGGTGAGGGCGATCTCTTCCAGGCGCATGGCCAGTTCAAGCTGCGGGTCGTTCTTGATGCCCAGCTCGCCCAGGACTTCGTCGCAGGTCTTCTTCATCACGGTGGCGCGCGGGTCGCGGTTCTTGTACACGCGGTGACCGAAGCCCATGAGCTTGAACGGATCGTTCTTGTCCTTGGCCTTGGCGATGAATTTGTCGATGTTCGAAACATCGCCGATTTCATCGAGCATGGTCAGTACGGCTTCGTTCGCGCCACCGTGGGCCGGGCCCCACAGCGCGGCAATGCCGGCGGCGATACAGGCGAACGGGTTGGCGCCCGAGGAGCCCGCCAGGCGCACGGTGGAGGTGGAGGCGTTCTGCTCGTGGTCGGCGTGGAGGATGAAGATCCGGTCCATCGCCTTGGCCAGCACCGGGCTGATCGGTTTGATCTCGCACGGGGTGTTGAACATCATGTGCAGGAAGTTCTCCGCGTACGACAAGTCGTTGCGCGGGTACATCATGGGCTGGCCCATGGAGTACTTGTAGACCATCGCGGCCAGGGTCGGCATCTTGGCGACCAGGCGAACCGCGGAGATTTCGCGGTGCTGCGGGTTATTGATGTCCAGCGAGTCGTGATAGAACGCCGACAGGGCGCCGACCACGCCGCACATCACCGCCATCGGGTGGGCGTCGCGACGGAAGCCGTTGAAGAACGACTTCAGTTGCTCGTGAACCATGGTGTGGTTCTTCACGGTGCTGACGAACTGGGCCTTCTGCTCGGCATTCGGCAGTTCGCCGTTGAGCAGCAGGTAGCAGGTCTCGAGGTAGTCCGATTGTTCGGCGAGCTGTTCGATCGGGTAGCCGCGGTGCAGCAGGACACCCTTGTCGCCGTCGATATAGGTAATCTTCGACTCGCACGAGGCGGTCGCCATGAAGCCGGGGTCGAAGGTGAAGTGGCCGGATGCCCCCAACCCGCGGACGTCGATAACATCGGGACCAACGGTGCCGGTTAAAATGGGCAGCTCGACGGGGGCAGCGCCCTCGATGATCAACTGCGCTTTTTTGTCAGCCATGTGGCCTCCTATTAATGCTTGAAATCATCAGACAGACCCCCCACGCAGGGCCCGCACCACTATAGAGGGATAAATTCGAATGTCAATTTGCCTAAAGGCTGGTTGAAACGCCCTCTGAGGCCTGGTTTTTCACGAAATTCTCGCCCGTTTACGCCTTTTGTTCACTAAAGGCAATGCGCTATTTGGGCGAGCCCCTCACGTTGTCATAAGCAGCCTAACTGTCTATACTCGGCAGCCGACTCCCAGGGGCTTTCAAGCCCGCCCTGCTGGGTGTCGTCGCTCTCCTGGGTGGTGGGTACCTGACCAGTACACTTACCAACAACTTTGCCCTGTTAGCTAGGGGCTCTTCAGTGTGAAAAAAGCCGTGAAAAGCCAACGACCTGTAAACCTAGACCTAAGGACCATCAAACTCCCGATCACCGCGTACACGTCCATTCTTCACCGTATCTCCGGCGTCATCCTGTTCCTCGGCCTTGCCATCATGCTGTACGCATTGAGCAAGTCGCTGGGTGGCGAGGAAGGCTTTGCCGAGGTGAAGGCGTGTCTGACCAGTCCGCTGGCCAAACTGGTGACCTGGGGCCTGCTGTCCGGCCTGCTGTATCACCTCGTGGCAGGTGTGCGCCACCTGATCATGGACATGGGCATCGGCGAGACGCTGGAAGGCGGCAAGCTGGGCTCGAAAATCGTGATCGTCATCTCCGTGGTGCTGATCGTTCTGGCAGGAGTTTGGGTATGGTAACTAACGTCACGAACCTGTCGCGTTCGGGCCTCTACGACTGGATGGCGCAGCGCGTCTCGGCGGTCGTTCTCGCGGCTTACTTCATCTTCCTGATCGGCTACCTCGCTGCCCACCCGGGCATCGACTACGCCCAGTGGCACGCTCTGTTCTCCAACAACGCGATGCGCATCTTCAGTCTGCTGGCCCTCGTTGCCCTGGGCGCTCACGCCTGGGTCGGCATGTGGACCATTGCCACCGACTACCTGACGCCGATGTCCTTCGGCAAGTCGGCGACTGCGATTCGTTTCCTGTTCCAGGCGGTATGCGGCGTAGCGATGTTCGCTTACTTCGTCTGGGGTGTGCAGATTCTCTGGGGTATCTGATTCATGGCTAACATTCCTACGATTTCCTTCGACGCCATCATCATTGGTGGCGGCGGCGCTGGCATGCGCGCAGCGCTGCAGCTGGCTCAAGGCGGCCACAAGACTGCCGTAGTCACCAAGGTGTTCCCGACCCGTTCGCACACCGTTTCCGCCCAGGGCGGCATCACCTGCGCCATCGCTTCGGCCGATCCGAACGACGACTGGCGCTGGCACATGTACGACACCGTCAAGGGCTCCGACTACATCGGTGACCAGGACGCGATCGAGTACATGTGTCAGGAAGGCCCGGCCGCGGTCTTCGAGCTGGACCACATGGGCCTGCCGTTCTCGCGTACCGAGACCGGCCGCATCTACCAGCGTCCGTTCGGTGGCCAGTCCAAGGACTTCGGTAAAGGTGGCCAGGCCGCCCGTACCTGCGCCGCTTCCGACCGTACCGGTCACGCGCTGCTGCACACCCTGTACCAGGGCAACCTGAAAGCAGGCACCACCTTCCTCAACGAGTACTACGCCGTCGACCTGGTGAAGAACCAGGACGGCGCTTTCGTCGGTGTGATCGCGATCTGCATCGAAACCGGCGAAACCATGTACATCAAGTCCAAGGCCACCGTATTGGCCACTGGCGGTGCAGGTCGTATCTACGCCTCCACCACCAACGCCCTGATCAACACCGGTGACGGTGTCGGCATGGCCCTGCGTGCCGGCGTGCCGGTGCAGGACATCGAGATGTGGCAGTTCCACCCGACCGGCATCGCCGGCGCCGGTGTACTGGTCACTGAAGGTTGCCGCGGTGAGGGTGGCTACCTGATCAACGCCCACGGCGAGCGCTTCATGGAGCGTTACGCGCCGAACGCGAAGGACCTGGCTGGCCGCGACGTGGTCGCCCGTTCCATGGTCAAAGAGATCATCGCCGGCAACGGCGTGGGCCCGAACAAGGACCACGTACTGCTGAAGCTGGACCACCTGGGCGAGGAAGTGCTGCACAGCCGCCTGCCAGGCATCTGCGAACTGTCCAAGACCTTCGCCCACGTCGACCCGGTGGTCGCGCCGGTGCCGGTCATCCCGACCTGCCACTACATGATGGGCGGCGTTGCCACCAACATTCATGGCCAGGCCATCACCATGGACGCCGAAGGCAACGACCACATCATTCCGGGCCTGTTCGCCGTAGGTGAAGTGGCGTGCGTATCGGTCCACGGCGCCAACCGCCTGGGCGGCAACTCGCTGCTCGATCTGGTGGTCTTCGGTCGCGCCGCCGGCCTGCACCTGGAAAAGGCGCTCAGCGACGGCGTCGAGTACCGCGATGCCAGCGACACCGACATCGACGTTGCCCTGAACCGCCTGAGCAAGCTCAACGAGCGCACCACCGGCGAAGACGTCGCCAGCCTCAAACGTGAACTGCAAAGCTGCATGCAGAACTACTTCGGTGTGTTCCGTACCGGCGAGTACATGCAGAAGGGTATCGAGCAGCTGGCTGGCCTGCGTGACCGCATCGCCAACGTCAAGATCAACGACAAGTCCCAGGCCTTCAACACCGCGCGTATCGAAGCGCTGGAGCTGCAGAACCTGCTGGAAGTCGCCGAAGCGACCGCCATTGCCGCTGAAGCCCGTAAAGAGTCCCGCGGCGCGCACGCCCGTGAAGACTTCGAAGACCGTGACGACGAGAACTGGCTGTGCCACACCCTGTACTACCCGGGTGAGAAGCGCGTCGCCAAGCGTGGCGTCAACTTTGCGCCGAAGACAGTTCCTGCCTTCGAACCGAAAGTCCGGACTTACTAAGGGTGGCCGCTATGTTGCAAGTCGAAGTTTATCGTTACAACCCGGACACCGATTCGGCGCCGAAGATGCAGACCTTCCAGGTCGACACCGGTGGCAAGGATCTGATGGTCCTGGACGTGCTGGCGCTGATCAAGGAGCAGGACGAGGGCTTCTCGTACCGTCGCTCCTGCCGTGAAGGCGTGTGCGGTTCCGACGGCATGAACATCAACGGCAAGAACGGCCTGGCGTGCATCACGCCGCTGTCTGCTGTCGTTAAAGGTAACAAGTTGGTCCTGCGTCCGCTGCCAGGCCTGCCGGTTATCCGTGACCTGGTCGTCGATATGAGCATCTTCTACAAGCAGTACGAGAAGGTGAAGCCGTTCCTGCAGAACGACACCCCGGCCCCGGCCATCGAGCGCCTGCAGTCGCCGGAAGATCGCGACAAGCTGGACGGTCTGTACGAGTGCATCCTGTGCGCCTGCTGCTCGACTTCCTGCCCGTCGTTCTGGTGGAACCCGGACAAGTTCCTGGGCCCCGCCGCACTGCTGCAGGCCTACCGTTTCCTGGCCGACAGCCGCGACACCAAGACTCAGGAACGCCTGGCGTCCCTGGATGACCCGTTCAGCGTGTTCCGCTGCCGCGGGATCATGAACTGCGTGAACGTTTGCCCGAAAGGTCTGAACCCGACCAAGGCAATTGGTCACGTACGTAACATGCTGCTGCAAAGCGGTACCTGATTCAAAGCGTTGTACCTGCAGTAAGCCGAGGTGCGGGTGGTGAGCCCGCACCGAGGTAAAACCCGAGCAAGGGCCCACAAAGCCCGCGCTCATTACCTATGAAGATATGAGACCAGCAGGGGCTTCCGGGCTGGTACCCGGAAAATCAGCAGGATCCAGGTGGCGTGGTTCAGTCGCTGTGTTCGGACTTTTCCAGGTTTGCTGTGGCTCTCGCCGATCAGTCCCCTAACCGAGGGTGACCAAGCATGCAAGAAAGCGTGATGCAGCGCATGTGGGATAGCGCCCACCTTTCAGGTGGTAACGCTGCATATGTGGAAGAGCTTTATGAGCTCTACCTGCACGACCCTAACGCTGTGCCAGAAGAGTGGCGCACTTACTTCCAGAAGTTGCCCGCCGACGGCAGCACCGCTACCGATGTATCGCACTCGACGATCCGCGACCATTTCGTACTGCTGGCAAAGAACCAGCGCCGCGCCCAACCGGTATCCGCCGGGAGCGTGAGCAGTGAACACGAGAAGAAGCAGGTTGAAGTGCTGCGACTGATCCAGGCCTATCGTATGCGCGGCCATCAGGCTGCCAAGCTCGACCCGTTGGGGTTGTGGCAGCGTCCTGCGCCCGTAGACCTGTCGATCAATCACTACGGCTTGACCAATGCCGATCTTGATACGACCTTCCGTGCCGGCGACCTGTTCATCGGCAAAGAGGAAGCGAGCCTACGCGAAATTTTCGAAGCGCTGCAGAAGACATATTGTCGCACCATTGGCGCCGAGTTCACCCACATCGTCGATTCCGAGCAGCGCAGCTGGTTCCAGCAGCGCCTGGAAAGCGTGCGTGGCCGTCCGGAATTCTCCGCCGACGTGCAGGCTCACCTGCTCGAGCGCGTCACGGCCGGTGAGGGCCTGGAGAAGTACCTGGGCACCAAGTACCCGGGCACCAAGCGCTTCGGCCTCGAAGGTGGCGAAAGCCTGATCCCGATGCTGGACGAAATGATCCAGCGCTCCGGCTCCTACGGCACCAAGGAAGTCGTGATCGGCATGGCCCACCGTGGCCGTCTGAACGTGCTCGTCAACACCTTCGGCAAGAACCCGCGCGAGCTGTTCGACGAGTTCGAAGGCAAGAAGATGAACGAGCTGGGCTCCGGTGACGTGAAGTATCACCAGGGCTTCTCCTCCAACGTGATGACCCCCGGTGGCGAAGTCCACCTGGCCATGGCGTTCAACCCCTCCCACCTGGAAATCGTCTCGCCAGTGGTGGAAGGTTCGGTTCGCGCCCGCCAGGATCGCCGCAACGACACCGTTGGCGACAAGGTTCTGCCGATCTCCATCCACGGTGACGCAGCGTTCGCCGGCCAGGGTGTGGTCATGGAAACCTTCCAGATGTCGCAGACCCGCGGTTTCAAGACCGGCGGCACCGTGCACATCGTGATCAACAACCAGGTCGGTTTCACCATCAGCAACCCGCTGGACGCGCGCTCTACCGAGTACGCCACCGACGTTGCCAAGATGATCCAGGCGCCGATCCTGCACGTGAACGGCGACGATCCGGAAGCGGTGATGTTCGTCACCCAGCTGGCCATCGACTACCGCATGCAGTTCAAGCGTGACGTGGTCATCGACCTGGTCTGCTACCGTCGTCGCGGCCACAACGAGGCCGACGAGCCGAACGGCACCCAGCCTTTGATGTACCAGCAGATCAGCAAACAGCGCACCACCCGTGAGCTGTACGCCGAGCAACTGATCAGCGCCGGTCGCATCGATGCCGAACGCGCCCAGGCCAAGATCGACGAGTACCGCAACGCTCTGGACAACGGCCTGCACGTGGTCAAGAGCCTGGTCAAGGAGCCGAACCGCGAGCTGTTCGTCGACTGGCGTCCGTACCTGGGTCATGCCTGGACCGCGCGTCACGACACCCGCTTCGACCTCAAGACCCTGCAGGAGCTGTCGGCCAAGCTGCTCGAGCTGCCTGAAGGTTTCGTCGTTCAGCGCCAGGTCGCGAAGATCTACGAAGATCGCCAGAAGATGCAGGCCGGTGGCTTGCCGATCAACTGGGGTTATGCAGAGACCATGGCCTACGCCACCCTGCAGTTCGAAGGTCACCCGATCCGCATGACCGGCCAGGACATCGGCCGTGGCACCTTCTCGCACCGTCACGCGGTGCTGCACAACCAGAAGGACGCCAGCACCTACGTGCCGCTGAAGAACCTGTTCCCGGGCCAGCCGCGCTTCGAGCTGTACGACTCCTTCCTCTCGGAAGAAGCCGTGCTGGCCTTCGAATACGGCTACTCGACCACCACGCCGAACGCGCTGGTGATCTGGGAAGCGCAGTTCGGCGACTTCGCCAACGGTGCGCAAGTGGTGATCGACCAGTTCATCACCAGCGGCGAGCACAAGTGGGGCCGCCTGTGCGGTCTGACCATGCTGCTGCCGCACGGCTATGAAGGCCAGGGTCCGGAGCACTCCTCCGCGCGTCTGGAGCGTTACCTGCAGCTGTGCGCCGAGCACAACATCCAGGTCTGCGTACCGACCACCCCGGCACAGATCTACCACCTGCTGCGTCGCCAGGTCATCCGTCCGCTGCGCAAGCCGCTGATCGTGCTGACGCCCAAGTCGCTGCTGCGCCACAAGCTGGCCATCTCGACCCTGGAAGACCTGGCCGATGGCTCGTTCCAGACCGTGATCCCGGAAATCGACACCCTGGATCCTGCCAAGGTCGAGCGCCTGGTCCTGTGCGGTGGCAAGGTCTACTACGACCTGCTGGAAAAACGCCGTGCCGAAGGCCGCGAAGACATCGCCATCGTGCGTATCGAGCAGCTGTATCCGTTCCCTGAGGACGACCTGGTCGAAATTCTCGCGCCTTACACCAACCTCAAGCACGCAGTGTGGTGTCAGGAAGAGCCGATGAACCAAGGCGCCTGGTACAGCAGCCAGCACCACATGCGCCGTATCCTGGGCCGCCACAACAAGGCGCTGGTCCTGGAATACGCCGGTCGCGACGCTTCCGCCGCGCCAGCCTGTGGTTACGCATCGAAGCACGCCGAACAGCAGGAAAAACTGCTGCAAGACGCCTTCACTGTCTAACGCCTTCGCGCACCTGAAACCGAATTTAAGGAAACACAGATAATGGCTATCGAGATCAAAGCCCCAACCTTCCCGGAATCGGTTGCCGATGGCACCGTTGCCACCTGGCACAAGCAGCCGGGCGACGCCGTCAAGCGTGACGAGCTGATCGTCGACATCGAGACCGACAAGGTCGTCCTGGAAGTCCTGGCCACCGCCGACGGCGTGCTGGGCGCCATCGTCAAGGGCGAGGGCGACACCGTCCTGTCCGACGAAGTGCTGGGCTCGATCGTTGAAGGTGGCGCTGGCGCCGCTGCTCCGGCCGCTGCTGCTGCGCCTGCCGCCGCACCGGCCGCCGCTGCCGCCGACGCTGGCGAAGACGACCCGGTCGCCGCGCCAGCCGCGCGCAAGCTGGCTGAAGAGAACGGCATCGACCTGGCTACCGTTGCCGGCACCGGCAAGGGCGGTCGCATCACCAAGGAAGACGTCGTCGCCGCCGTCGCCAACAAGAAGTCGGCCCCTGCCGCCGCACCGGCTGCCAAGCCGGCCGCTGCTGCCGCTGCTCCGGTCGTCGCCGCCGCTGGCGACCGCACCGAGAAGCGTGTGCCGATGACCCGTCTGCGCGCCAAGATTGCCGAGCGTCTGGTCGAAGCCCAGTCGAGCATGGCCATGCTGACCACCTTCAACGAAGTCGACATGACCGAAGTCATGGCCCTGCGTTCGAAGTACAAGGACCTGTTCGAGAAGACCCACAACGGCGTGCGCCTGGGCTTCATGTCGTTCTTCGTCAAGGCCGCCACCGAGGCGCTGAAGCGCTTCCCGGCAGTCAACGCCTCGATCGACGGCAACGACATCGTCTACCACGGTTATGCCGACGTCGGCGTCGCTGTTTCCAGCGACCGTGGCCTGGTGGTACCGGTACTGCGCAACGCCGAATCGATGAGCCTGGCTGAAATCGAGAACGGCATCGCCACCTTTGGCAAGAAAGCCCGTGACGGCAAACTGTCGATCGAAGAGATGACCGGCGGTACCTTCACCATCACCAACGGTGGTACCTTCGGCTCGATGATGTCGACCCCGATCGTCAACCCGCCGCAGGCCGCGATCCTGGGCATGCACAACATCATCCAGCGCCCGATGGCCATCAACGGCCAGGTGGTGATCCGCCCGATGATGTACCTGGCGCTGTCCTACGACCACCGCCTGATCGACGGCAAGGAAGCGGTAACCTTCCTGGTGACCATCAAGAACCTGCTGGAAGATCCGTCTCGCCTGCTGCTGGACATCTAATCGCGCAGCTGCAAGCCGCAAGCCGCAAGCTTCAAGTCGAAGCGCGCGGGTCTTGCAGCTTGCAGCTTGCCGCTTGAAGCTAAAAAGGAATCTTTTATGACCCAGAAATTCGACGTAGTGGTGATTGGTGCAGGTCCTGGCGGCTATGTTGCCGCCATCAAGGCTGCCCAACTCGGTCTGAAGACTGCCTGTATCGAGAAATACACCGACGCCGAGGGCAAGCTGGCCCTGGGCGGCACCTGCCTGAACGTGGGTTGCATTCCGTCCAAGGCGCTGCTGGACAGCTCCTGGAAGTACAAGGAAGCCAAAGAGAGCTTCAACGTGCACGGTATCTCCACTGGCGAAGTGAAGATGGACGTTGCCGCGATGGTTGGCCGCAAGGCCGGCATCGTCAAGAACCTGACCGGTGGCGTCGCCACCCTGTTCAAGGCCAATGGCGTCACTTCGATCCAGGGCCACGGCAAGCTGCTGGCCGGCAAGAAAGTCGAAGTCACCAAGGCTGACGGCACCACCGAAGTCATCGAAGCCGAGAACGTGATCCTGGCCTCCGGCTCGCGTCCGATCGACATTCCGCCGGCTCCGGTCGACCAGAACGTCATCGTCGATTCCACCGGCGCCCTGGAATTCCAGAGCGTACCGAAGCGCCTGGGCGTCATCGGTGCCGGCGTCATCGGCCTGGAACTGGGCTCGGTATGGGCTCGCCTGGGTGCCGAAGTCACCGTCCTGGAAGCCCTGGACACCTTCCTGATGGCTGCCGACACCGCCGTGTCGAAAGAAGCCCAGAAGACCCTGACCAAGCAAGGCCTGGACATCAAGCTGGGCGCTCGCGTCACCGGCTCGAAAGTCAACGGCAACGAAGTCGAAGTCACCTACACCAACGCCGAAGGCGAGCAGAAGATCACCTTCGACAAGCTGATCGTCGCAGTCGGCCGTCGTCCGGTGACCACCGACCTGCTGGCCGCCGACAGCGGCGTGACCATCGACGAGCGTGGCTACATCTTCGTCGACGATCACTGCGCCACCAGCGTTCCGGGCGTCTATGCCATCGGTGACGTGGTACGCGGCATGATGCTGGCGCACAAGGCCTCGGAAGAGGGCATCATGGTCGTTGAGCGCATCAAGGGCCACAAAGCCCAGATGAACTACGACCTGATCCCATCGGTCATCTACACCCACCCGGAAATCGCATGGGTCGGCAAGACCGAACAGGCGTTGAAAGCCGAAGGCGTTGAGGTTAACGTGGGCACCTTCCCGTTCGCGGCCAGCGGCCGTGCGATGGCGGCCAACGACACCGGTGGTTTCGTCAAGGTCATCGCCGATGCCAAGACCGACCGCGTACTGGGCGTTCACGTGATCGGCCCTTCGGCTGCCGAGCTGGTTCAGCAAGGCGCGATCGCAATGGAATTCGGCACCAGTGCCGAGGACCTGGGCATGATGGTCTTCAGCCATCCGACCCTGTCCGAAGCGTTGCATGAAGCAGCGCTGGCGGTGAATGGCGGTGCCATTCACGTCGCCAACCGTAAGAAGCGTTAATTATAAGAAACCACGGCGGGCTGCCCGTCGTGGGTCTTGCGTGCAAGACTCACCGCGGAACGTCCGCCGGACCGGATCACACGGGAAAACCCGGGGTCAACGGTCACAGGTGGTGCGGCGCCATTAATGGCGCAGCGCCGAAGCGCAGTACCTAACGAAGACGGTAAAAAGCATGAATCTTCACGAGTATCAGGGTAAGCAGCTGTTCGCTGAGTACGGCCTGCCAGTTTCCAAGGGTTTCGCTGTCGATACCCCTGAGCAAGCTGCAGAAGCCTGCGACAAGATCGGCGGGAACGAGTGGGTCGTCAAAGCCCAGGTCCACGCCGGTGGTCGCGGCAAGGCGGGCGGCGTCAAGCTGGTTCGCAGCAAGGAAGACGCCAAGGCCTTCGCTGCTCAGTGGCTGGGCAAGAACCTGGTCACCTACCAGACCGACGCCAACGGTCAGCCAGTTTCCAAGATCCTGGTCGAATCCTGCACTGACATCGCCAAAGAGCTGTACCTGGGCGCTGTAGTCGATCGTTCGAGCCGTCGCATCGTGTTCATGGCCTCCACCGAAGGTGGCGTGGACATCGAGAAAGTCGCTCACGAGACTCCTGAGAAGATCCTCAAGGCCACCATCGATCCGCTGGTCGGCGCTCAGCCGTTCCAGGGTCGTGAACTGGCGTTCCAGCTGGGTCTGGAAGGCAAGCAAGTCCAACAGTTCGCCAAGATCTTCGTAGGCCTGGCCAAGCTGTTCAAGGATCACGATCTGGCCCTGCTGGAAGTGAACCCGCTGGTGATCAAGGCCGACGGCGACCTGCACTGCCTCGATGCCAAGATCAACATCGACGCCAACGCCATGTACCGTCAGCCGAAGCTGAAGACCTTCCACGACCCGTCGCAGGACGACGCCCGTGAAGCCCACGCCGCCAAGTTCGAACTGAACTACGTTGCCCTCGAAGGCAACATCGGCTGCATGGTCAACGGTGCCGGCCTGGCCATGGGTACCATGGACATCGTCAACCTGCACGGTGGCAAGCCAGCCAACTTCCTCGACGTGGGCGGCGGCGCTACCAAGGAGCGCGTTACCGAAGCGTTCAAGATCATTCTGTCCGACAGCAATGTCGCGGCCGTTCTGGTCAACATCTTCGGCGGCATCGTTCGCTGCGACATGATTGCCGAAGGCATCATCGGCGCTGTGAAAGAAGTCGGCGTCAAGGTTCCGGTTGTCGTTCGCCTCGAAGGCAACAACGCCGAACTGGGCGCTAAAGTACTGGCAGAAAGCGGTTTGAACATCATTGCGGCAACTAGCCTGACCGACGCTGCTCAACAAGTTGTCAAAGCTGCGGAGGGCAAGTAATGAGCGTCCTGATCAATAAAGACACCAAAGTCATCTGCCAGGGCTTCACCGGCTCGCAGGGTACTTTCCACTCCGAACAAGCCATCGCCTACGGCACCAAGATGGTCGGCGGCGTCACTCCGGGCAAGGGTGGCACCACCCACCTGGGCCTGCCGGTGTTCAACACCGTGAAAGAAGCCGTGGAAGCCACCGGCGCTGACGCGTCGGTCATCTACGTACCGGCTCCTTTCTGCAAGGACTCGATCCTTGAAGCCGCCTTCGGTGGCATCAAGCTGATCGTCTGCATCACCGAGGGTATTCCTACCCTCGACATGCTGGACGCCAAGGTCAAGTGCGACGAGCTGGGCGTGACCCTGATCGGCCCTAACTGCCCAGGTGTCATCACCCCGGGCGAGTGCAAGATCGGCATCATGCCAGGCCACATCCACTTGCCAGGCAAGGTCGGTATCGTTTCGCGTTCCGGTACCCTGACCTACGAAGCTGTGAAGCAGACCACCGACGCCGGCTTCGGCCAGTCGACCTGCGTCGGCATCGGCGGTGACCCGATCCCGGGCTCCAACTTCATCGACATCCTGAAGCTGTTCCAGGAAGACCCGAAGACCGAAGCGATCGTCATGATCGGTGAGATCGGCGGTTCCGCTGAAGAAGAAGCCGCGGCCTACATCAAGGCCAACGTGACCAAGCCTGTTGTCTCTTACATCGCCGGTGTTACCGCACCTGCGGGCAAGCGCATGGGCCACGCTGGCGCCATCATCTCCGGTGGCAAGGGCACTGCGGACGAGAAGTTCGCCGCCCTGCAGGACGCCGGTGTGAAAACCGTGCGTTCCCTGGCTGACATCGGCAAGGCCCTGGCCGAGCTGACTGGCTGGGAAGTCAAGAAGTAAGTAACACGCAGTACCCCCCACGCGCACAAAGGCCACCTTCGGGTGGCCTTTGTCGTTTTTATTCGAGTCATCCGCGATCGCGTTTTTGTGGGAGCGGCCTTGCCGAGGCGTCGGACCGGTCGGCAAGGCCGCTCCCGCACGTGCTCAGTAAAGGCTAGGAAAACTCGATCACCTCAATCAGGATTTTCAACCAGACATCCACTCAAATCCGCAATAAATTGTCGCCGAACACGTTCAACCAGACGACAAACACATACGCACATCGGACAAGCAGCACTGTGCCAGTGCGTTTGTCAGGCAAAACAGGTAGGCTACGCGTTCACTCTGTGCCCGTACCCCAAAAGGGAACGACACGCTAAACGGGTCTGGCTCACCAAGCCGGGCAGCATTTCCCTTCATCCTGTGGGAAATCCCCTCCGACTCCCGATTTCAGCAGTGTGGTATTTCCTTAAATGAAAGTGTTAAAAGGCCAGGATATCCTGGCGCTTGGCTTTATGACGTTCGCGCTGTTCGTCGGCGCCGGCAACATCATCTTCCCGCCCATCGTCGGCCTGCAGTCCGGTCCGAACGTGTGGATGGCCGCACTCGGCTTCCTGGTCACCGCCGTGGGCCTACCGGTCATCACCGTGGTCGCGCTGGCCAAGGTCGGTGGCGGCATGGATGCCCTGAGCAGCCCGATCGGCAAGTTTTTCGGCGGCCTGCTGGCGGCCGTGTGCTACCTCTCGGTCGGTCCGCTGTTCGCCACCCCGCGTACCGCGACCGTGTCGTTCGAAGTGGGCGTTGCGCCGTTGACCGGCGAGAGCCCGACGGCGCTGCTTATCTACAGCATCGTGTACTTCGCCGTGGTACTGGCCGTGTCCATGTATCCGGGCAAGCTGCTCGACACCGTGGGCCGTTTCCTCGCGCCATTGAAGATCATCGCCCTGGCAGTGCTGGGCATCGCGGCCTTCGCCCTGCCGGCCGGCACCATTGGCGAGGCCCAGCCTGCCTATGCCGCCGCCGCGTTCTCCAAAGGGTTCTCCGATGGCTACCTGACCATGGACACCCTGGGCGCCCTGGTTTTCGGTATCGTCATCGTCAACGCCATCCGCTCGCGTGGCGTCGAGTCGCCGAAGCTGATCACCCGTTATGCCATCATCGCCGGCCTGATTGCCGGTGTCGGCCTGGTGCTGGTGTACGTCAGCCTGTTCCGCCTTGGCGCGGGCAGCCATGACATCGCCGCCGACGCCACCAACGGCGCGATGGTCCTGCATGCCTACGTGCAGCACACCTTTGGTTCGTTGGGCAGCGGCTTCCTCGCCGTGTTGATCGCACTGGCCTGCCTGGTGACCGCCGTTGGCCTGACCTGCGCCTGCGCCGAGTACTTCAGCCAGATCCTGCCGCTGTCGTACCGTGCCCTTGTGGTAATCCTGGCCGGCTTCTCGCTGCTGATCTCCAACCTGGGCCTGACCAAGCTGATCATGTTCTCGATTCCCGTGCTGACGGCGATCTACCCGCCGTGCATCGTGGTCGTGGGCCTGAGCTTTGTGAAAGACCTGTGGAATTCGCCGACCCGTATCCTGGCCCCGGTCATGCTGGTGTCGCTGGTGTTCGGCGTTGTCGACGCGATCAAGGGCAGCAGCTTTGCCCACGTACTGCCTGACGCCCTGGCTCACCTGCCGTTCAGCAACGAAGGCATGGCCTGGCTGGTGCCTTCGGTGGTCACTCTGGCCGCCGCCGTGGTCTGCGATCGCATGCTGGGCAAGCCGCGCGAGGCGCTGGCCTGATGGATTGAAACCTCAAGGGCAGGGCGCTGGCCACAAGCTGAAGGGCGCTTGCCGATGGTGGATATCGAAACCCCGCTGCCGAAAGGCGCGGGGTTTTTTGTCGGCTGTACCGACGCTATCGTGGCGAGGGCGTGTCTTTTGCCGAATCCGGGCGTCGAAAACCGGTCTGTTTCTCTTTGACGGGACTGCTGCATGAGCTTCATCCAAAACAACCTGGGCAACCTCCTTGCCGCCTGCTGGTTCGCCATCTGCTGGGGCGGCTACACCCGCTACGCCATCTGGAAAGGCCGCGACACGGCGTGCCTGGCCAGCGTGCTGCACCTGTACCGCGAAGACTGGATGCGCCGCATGCTGCTGCGCGACAACCGAATCGCCGATGCCAGCGTGATCGGCAACCTGGAGCGCAACGCGTCGTTCTTCGCCTCCAGTACCTTGATCATCCTCGCCGGTATCCTCACCGTGCTCGGAGCGTCGGATCGCGCGCTGTCGCTGCTGGCCGACCTGCCATTGGTGCAGCAGGCCTCGCAAGGGATGTCGGAAATCAAGTTGCTGTGCCTGGCGATGGTGTTCGTCTACGCCTTCTTCACCTTCAGCTGGTGCATGCGCCAATACAACTTCGCCGCTGTGTTGGTGGGTTCGGCGCCGATGATCGGCGAGCGCCTGGTCAACGAACTCGAGCGCAAGGCCTTCGCCTCTCGGGCCGCACGCGTACTGTCGTTGGCCGCCAACCAGTTCAACCTCGGATTGCGTTCGTACTACTTCGGCATGGCCATGCTGAGTTGGTTCATCAGCCCTTGGTTGTTCATGGTCATGAGTGTCGGCGTTGTATTCATCCTGTATCGCCGCGAGTTCCATTCCCATGTACTGGAAGTGATGGTGTTCACACCGACGGAAAGTGTGTCGGTAGAGCCGGGCAAGGACGCTTCCGGTATTGCTGGCTGAAACCTTTTAGCGTAAGCGGTAGATACAAAAAAACCCGACATTGTCGGGTTTTTTTGTATGGCGCGATTACTGCTTGGCAGGCTCGGCAGGCGCAGTGGTCGGCGCTGGGGTGGAGGGCGCGGCCTCCTCGGCGGCCTTCTGCTGCGCTTCGGCCTGATCTTTGGCGGCTTCGGCGTTTTCCTTGGCGGCTTCGTTCATCTTATCCTGAGCTTCGCCCATCTTTTCCTGGGCTTGCTCGGCGTGTTGCTGTGCGTCCTGGGCTTTGTCTTCGCTCGCTTTATCGCAAGCAGCCAGGCCCATGGCAGCGGCCAGCATCAGAGCAAAAGCAAAAGGTTTACGCATGGGGTGTTTCTCCTGGGTGGAATAACTTTACGTGTACCTTCGAGTTCATCGTCTGCGAAGAAGTTCCACAAAGGTTACAGATATATAACTGCCCGACCTATATGGACTTTTTATCTATTTTATGAAGCGAGGGACAATGAACGAGATGCCATTGATGGCGATGGCCGAGCGTTTTCTCTCGGCGTTGAAACATTGCCAGGTATTGCAGATGCGCGTGCACCACGCCGACGCCGACGGCATGACGCTGGTGCTGCCCTGGTCACCGGCCATTGTCGGCAACCCGCAGAACGGCGCGGTGCACGGCGGGGTGCTGACCACGCTGATGGACACGACCTGCGGCATGGCCACGCTCTGCGCGTTGCCGCGTTTCGAGGTGTGCCCGACCCTGGACCTGCGCATCGACTACATGCACCCGGCCGAGGCCGGCAAGGACATCTTCGGCCATGCCCAGTGCTACCGCGTGACCCGCGATGTCATTTTCACCCGCGGCACTGCCTACCAGGACGACCCCGCGCAGCCGATCTGCCAGGTGGTCGGCACCTTCATGCGCCTGGGGCAGGACGTCAAGGGCGGCATTCGCTTCGGCAACAGCCTCAAGGAGGGCCGCGCGTGATCCCCGCCGATATCCGTCAACAGTTGAACCGGGCCCATGCTCGCGGCGATTACCAGCCATTGCTGGCATTGATCCCGTATGCCGGGTTGATCGGCATCGAATGCGAGCGCCACGGCGACGACCTGCTGTTCCGCCTGCCGGCCAATCCTGACAACATCGGCAACCCGTTGTTACCGGCGATCCATGGTGGCGTGATTGCCGGCTTCATGGAGCTGTCCGCGGCACTCTACCTGTTGATCTACAGCGAGAGCGCGAGCATCCCGAAGATTATCGATTTCTCCATCGATTACCTGCGCGCCGGGCATTTTCGCGACACCTACGCCCAGTGCCAGCTATGGCGCCAGGGGCGGCGGGTGACCAACGTCGCCATCACCGCCTGGCAGGGCGATCGCGACACGCCGATCGCCACGGCGCGCGCGCATTTCAAGATCGAACCGGAAAAGCCCTTGAAATAGTCAGGGGTGCCCCCATCTGCTGGACATCCGCCATCAAAAGCAGGCCCGACGGCCGCCAGGCGTCAACAACCAACAGATTGGAGTTTGAAGACCATGAGTGTGGAGACTCAAAAAGAAACCCTGGGCTTCCAGACCGAGGTAAAGCAGCTGCTGCACCTCATGATCCATTCCCTGTATTCGAACAAGGAGATCTTCCTGCGCGAGCTGATCTCCAACGCTTCCGACGCCGCCGACAAGCTGCGTTTCGAGGCCCTGGCCAAGCCTGAGCTGCTCGAAGGCGACGCCGAGCTGAAAATCCGCCTGAGCTTCGACAAAGACGCCAATACCGTGACCCTCGAGGACAACGGCATCGGCATGAGCCGCGAAGACGTCATCGCCCACCTGGGCACCATCGCCAAGTCCGGCACCGCCGACTTCATGAAGAACCTCACCGGTGACCAGAAGAAGGACTCGCACCTGATCGGTCAGTTCGGCGTGGGCTTCTATTCCGCGTTCATCGTCGCCGACAAGGTCGACGTGTTCAGCCGTCGCGCCGGTCTGCCGGCCGCCGAAGGCGTGCACTGGTCGTCCAGGGGCGAGGGTGAGTTCGAGGTCGCCACCGTCGACAAGCCGCAGCGCGGCACCCGTATCGTCCTGCACCTGAAGAAGGGCGAGGACGAGTTCGCCGATGGCTGGCGCCTGCGCAACATCGTCAAGAAGTACTCCGATCACATCGCCCTGCCGATCGAGCTGCCGAAGGAGCAACCAGCGGCTGCCGAAGGCGAAGAGCAGCCGGCTCAGGAGTGGGAAACCGTCAACCGCGCCAGCGCCCTGTGGACCCGTTCGCGCACCGAGGTCAAGGATGAGGAGTACCAGGAGTTCTACAAGCACATCGGCCATGACTTCGAGAACCCGCTGGCCTGGAGCCACAACAAGGTCGAAGGCAAGCTCGAGTACAACTCGCTGCTGTACGTGCCGGCCCGCGCACCGTTCGACCTGTACCAGCGCGAAGCGCCACGCGGTCTGAAGCTGTACGTGCAGCGCGTGTTCATCATGGACCAGGCCGAGTCGTTCCTGCCGCTGTACCTGCGCTTCATCAAGGGTGTGGTCGACTCCAACGACCTGTCGCTGAACGTTTCCCGCGAGATCCTGCAGAAGGATCCGATCATCGATTCGATGAAGACCGCGCTGACCAAGCGCGTGCTGGACATGCTGGAGAAGCTGGCGAAGAACGAGCCCGAGCAGTACAAGGGCTTCTGGAAGAACTTCGGCCAGGTGCTGAAGGAAGGCCCGGCCGAGGACTTCGCCAACAAGGAGAAGATCGCAGGCCTGCTGCGCTTCGCCTCCACCCACGACGACAGCGGCGAGCAGAGCGTTGCCCTGGCCGACTACCTGGCCCGCGCCAAGGAAGGCCAGGACAAGATCTACTTCCTGACCGGTGAATCCTACGCCCAGGTCAAGAACAGCCCGCACCTGGAGGTCTTCCGCAAGAAAGGCATCGAAGTGCTGCTGCTGACCGACCGCATCGACGAGTGGCTGATGAGCTACCTCAGCGAGTTCGATGGCAAGGCCTTCGTCGACGTCGCCCGTGGCGACCTGGACCTGGGCAAGCTGGATTCCGAAGAGGACAAGAAGGCCCAGGAAGAAGTCGCCAAGGACAAGGAAGGCCTGGTCGAGCGCCTCAAGGGCGCGCTGGGTGACAGCGTGGCCGAAGTGCGTGTCTCGCACCGCCTGACCGATTCGCCGGCGATCCTGGCCATCGGTGAGCAGGACCTGGGCCTGCAAATGCGCCAGATCCTCGAAGCCAGCGGGCAGAAGGTGCCCGAGTCCAAGCCGATCTTCGAGTTCAACCCGACCCACCCGCTGATCGAGAAGCTCGATGGCGAGCAGAGCGAAGACCGCTTTGCCGAGCTTTCGCACATCCTGTTCGACCAGGCGGCCCTGGCGGCCGGCGACAGCCTGAAGGACCCGGCGGCCTATGTGCGTCGCCTCAACAAGCTGCTGGTCGAGCTGTCCGCTTGATCTGACGCAGACAAAGCCCGCTTCGGCGGGCTTTTTCTTTCTGGTGAGAATGGGGGGCGCTGGGAATGCATCTATCATGTGCTGACCCGTGAAGCCCAAGGAGAGCTGAATGAGCAAGGTCATCGTCGAATCGCTGGTCTACCACCTGTCAGGCAAAGCCTACGAAAGCCGCCTGGTCTACACCCAGGGCGCGCTGCCCCAGCCGGGCCTGGTGATGGCGCCGAACTGGATGGGTATCGGTGAGGGCGCCGAACGTATCGCCAAGGAAGTGGCCGAGCAAGGCTATGTGGTGTTGATCGCCGACCTGTACGGCCAGTCGGTGCGCCCGTCCAATGCCGATGAGGCGGGCGCGGCGATGATGCCGCTGAAAAATGATCGCGCCGAGCTGCGCAAGCGTATGCAGGAGGCGCTGGCGCAGCTGCTGGGGCAGTCTAGGGCCTTGTTGGAGCCTGGCAAGGTGGCCACCTTCGGCTTCTGCTTCGGTGGCTGCTGCGCGTTGGAACTGGCCCGCTCCGGCGCCGACCTGAAGGCCGCCGTTTCCTTCCATGGCACCCTGGACACGCCAAGCCCCGAGGATGCCAAGCGCATCAAGGGTTCGGTGCTGGTGCTGCATGGCGCTTCCGATCCGCTGGTGCCCAAGGAACAGCTACCGGCTTTCGAGGCCGAGATGAACGCGGCCAAGGTCGACTGGCAATTGCTCAGCTATGGCGGCGCGGTGCATTCGTTCACCGATCCGAACGCCAATGTGCCGGGCAAGATGCAGTATGACCGGCGTACGTCGGAGCGGGCGTTCCGCTCGATGCATAACTTGCTCAAGGAAGTGTTCGCAGGCTGAACGCTCAGGGGCCGCAAAGCGGCCCCGGTTTAGCGCGGTAGTTCGATCCGCCCGCTTTCCCCCGGCACCACTGGCCAATCCCCAGCCGCCCAGCGCGCCCGCGCCGACTCGATCAAGGCCGGATCACTGGCCACGAAATTCCAGTTCATCCGCCGCGGACCATCCAGCGGCGCGCCGCCGATCAGCACCAGCTGGCACTCCTCCTCGGCATACAAGCTCACCGCTTCGCCCTCAGGCAGCACGACCAGGCTGCATGGCTCGACGTCCTCGCCATCCAGCAGCAACTCACCTTCGAGCAGATACAGCGCGCGCTGTGCGTGTTCCGTCGGCACGATCAGGGTGGTGGCCGGCTGCATGCGCACATGGGCATAAAGTGTCGGGGAGAGCACTGGCACGGGGGATTCCAGGCAGAAACCCTTGCCGGCAATCATGCGGATCTGCACGCCCAGGCTGTCGCTGAGCGGCAGGCTGGCCGCCGGGTGATGGCTGTAGCTTGCCGGCCCTTGTTCGGCGCTTTGCGGGGAAGCCAGCCATACCTGCAGCCCATGCAGGCGCGAGCCTTTGCGAAATGCTTCTGCCGGCGTTCGCTCGACGTGCGCCACGCCGGCGCCGGCGGTCATCCAACTGACATCGCCCGGCTGTACGCGCTGGTCCGAGCCCAGGCTGTCCTTGTGCTGGATTTCACCCTCGAACAGGTAGGTGAGGGTGGACAGGCCGATATGCGGATGCTGGCGAATGTCCATGCCATGGCCCGGCGCGTAGTCGGTTTCCAGCATATGGTCGAAGAACACGAAGGGGCCGACGCTGCGGCACTGCGCCGATGGCAGCGGGCGCAGGATCGGCTGGCCCTCGACCGATTCGGCACGTGGGCGGATGACCAGGGGACTGCTCATGGCGACACTCCTTGAGGGATGCCTGCAAGCATAGCGTTTCGCCGTCCGTGGCTGAACCGTCGCGGGCGCTGCCCGGTCTACTCTGGCGGGGATGGCAAAAGGAGGCTCCAATGATCGCCCGCACACTGGCTTGCCTGCTGTTGAGCGCAGGCCTGTTCGATTCCGCGCAGGCCCGAGACTACCGCTACAGCGACGCGCACCTGCACTACGTGGACTTTTTCCAGGAGACCGAGGGCATGCCGGCGTTGCTCAAGGCCATGGACGCGGCCGGTGTGGAGCAGTCGATGATCTCCGGCATTGCGGTGGCGAAGAAATGGCACGAGGACGAGCCCAAGCGCCCGCGTTATTACGCCGGGGATGACGCAGACGCCTACTGGTACAGCGCCACCGACCTGTATGTCGCCGCCGCGTTGCAGAAGCTGCCAGCGCAGCAACGCCGTCGCTTTCACCCTTTTCTCACCGGCTTCAATCCGGTGGACAAGAACGCCGTCAATCATATCGAGCGCATGCTCGACCTCTATCCGGGGTTGTGGCAGGGCATTGGCGAAGTGTTCACCCGCCACGACGACCTCACCGCCCTGACCAGCGGCGACACGCCGCGGGCCAATAACGAAGCCATGACCCGCATCTATCACCTGGCTGCCGAGCGCGACCTGCCGGTGCTACTGCATTCGAACATCACCTCCAAGCGCGAGCGCAACCCGCTTTACCTGGCCGAGATCGAAGAACCACTGCGCAACCATCCGCATACTCGCTTCATCTGGGCCCACGCCGGCAGCAGTCTGGAGATCCATCGACATCAGGAACAGATGGATTTTCTCCTGCCGGTGCTGACGCGGCTGTTGGAGGACTACCCGAACCTGTATGTCGACCTGTCCTGGAGCGTGCTCAAGCCCTACCTGCTTGATCCGCAGGGTGTGCCGCGCCAGGACTGGGTGGCGCTGGTCGAACGCTTCCCTCAGCGTTTCGTGCTCGGCTCCGACCTGGTGGGGCAGTTCGACAGCCTGGGTGAACAGATGCACGGTTTCGACCCCTTCCTTGATGCCTTGCCGGCAGCGGTTGCGGAGCAGGTGAGTCGGACGAATTTTATCAATCTGCTGCCAAAAGCAGCGAAGTAGCGCGTTATAGCAGTGGATAGCTTTTTGATATCGCGTTTTCGTCTTACGCAATTTCCAGGCGGCCCGATACCTTCATTAAGCGACGGAACAACGCTTTTGGGAGGGATCCTGGAAATGAGCCTGAGACGCTTGAATATCGCCCCGCGCGCGGGCCTGGGCTTCGGCATCATGGCGCTGCTGGTGGTGGCGCTGGGCGGCTTCGCGCTGCAGCAGATGACCAGCATGCGCCAGCAGTCCGAGCAGGTCGACAACAATTGGCTGCCGAGCGTGATCTCGGTGGGCAGCATGACCCAGGACATGCTGCGCATCCGCGCCTTGACCCTGCGCCTGCTGGTCAACACCGACCCGGCCGCCCAGCAGCAGAACCGTGCCCGCATCGAAGAAATCAAGGGCGGCCTGAGCAAGGCTCAGAACCATTACGATGGGTTGATCGTGCTGCCAGAGGAGCGGACCTTGTTCGACCGCTACCAGGTCCTGGAGCGCCAGTACATGACCTTGCAGGGGCAGGTGGTGCAGTTGGCCACCGATGGGCATGTTCAGGACGCAGCGGTGCTGGTCAACGGCGAGATGAACCAGCTGGCCGACCAGATGACCGCCACGCTCAACGAGCTTATCGAGCTGAACAACCACCAGGCCAACTCCGCCACAGACCTGGCCGAGGCCGTGTACAACGGCGCCAAGGTCTGGGTCGGCGTGCTGCTGGTGATCGCCCTGAGCCTCACCGTGGTGCTCGCCCTGGCCCTGACCCGCAGCATCGTGCGACCGCTCGGGCAGTCGCTGAAGGTGGCCGAGACGGTCGCCACGGGCGACCTCACGCCGCAGATCACCGTGCAGGGCGACGATGAGCCGGCGCGCCTGCTGGCGGCGCTCAAGAGCATGCAGCAGAGCCTGCGCGAGACCATCGGGCGGATTTCCGATTCAGCCAGCCAGCTGGCCTCGGCGTCCGAAGAGCTGAGCGCGGTCACCGAAGACGCCACCCGCGGCCTGCAGCAGCAGAGCATGGAGATCGAGCAGGCCGCGACCGCGGTGAACCAGATGACGGCGGCGGTGGAGGAGGTGGCGAGCAATGCGGTGGCCACCTCGGAGGCTTCCCGCGAGTCCGACCAGATCGCCCGCCGTGGGCGCGAGCAGGTGCAGGCCACGGTCACTGCCATCGAGGCGCTGGCCAATGGCGTGGCGGGCAACGCCGAAGAGGTGGGGCAACTGGCCCAGCAGGTGCACGACATCAGCAAGGTGCTGGATGTGATCGGCTCGATCGCCGAGCAGACCAACCTGCTGGCGCTAAACGCTGCTATCGAGGCGGCGCGGGCCGGCGAGGCCGGGCGTGGGTTCGCCGTGGTCGCTGACGAGGTGCGGGCGCTGGCCCACCGCACGCAGACCTCGACCCAGGAGATCGAGCAGATGATCGTGGCTATTCGCAGCGGCGCCGAGCGGGCCGTGCAGGGCATGCAGCACAGCGACGCCCAGGCCCGTTCGACCTTGGACGGCGCCCATGCCGCCGGCCAGGCGCTGGAAGCGATCGCAGCGGCCATCGGCCAGATCAATGAGCGCAACCTGGTGATCGCCAGTGCCTCGGAGCAGCAGGCCCAGGTGGCGCGGGAGGTGGACCGCAACCTGACCACCATTCGCGACCTGGCGCACCAGTCCTCGGCCGGGGCCGAAGAAACGTCCGCCGCGAGCCAGGCGCTGTCGCGGCTGGCGGTGGACCTGAACACCCTGGTACAGCGGTTTTCGGTATAAGGGCCATCGCGGGGCACAAAAAAAACGCCCGGACTTTGGTCCGGGCGTTCTCGTTAAGCGGATCAGCCGATCACTTGCCAGTCCAGCGCTTGAGCACCAGGGTGGCGTTGGTGCCGCCGAAGCCGAAGCTGTTGCTCATGACCGTGTCGATCTTGGCGTTCTCTTCGGTCTTGCGCAGCACCGGCAGGTCGGCGACTTCCGGGTCCAGCTCGTCGATGTTGGCGGAGCCGGCGATGAAGTTGTTCTCCATCATCAGCAGGCAGTAGATCGCCTCGTGCACGCCCGCGGCGCCCAGCGAGTGGCCCGACAGGCTCTTGGTCGAGCTGATCTTCGGTGCCTTGTCGCCGAACACTTCACGCACGCCCTTCATCTCGGCGACGTCGCCGACCGGGGTGGAGGTGCCGTGGGTGTTCAGGTAGTCGATCGGGGTGTCGACGGTGGACAGCGCCTGCTGCATGCAGCGGATCGCGCCTTCGCCGCTCGGGGCGACCATGTCGTAGCCGTCGGAAGTCGCGCCGTAGCCGACGATCTCGGCATAGATCTTGGCGCCACGGGCCAGGGCATGTTCCAGTTCCTCGACCACCACCATGCCACCGCCGCCGGCGATGACGAAGCCGTCACGGTCGGCGTCGTAGGCGCGCGAGGCCAGTTCCGGTGTTTCGTTGCGCTTGGTCGACAGGGCGCCCATGGCGTCGAACAGGAACGACTGGCTCCAGTGCTCTTCTTCACCGCCACCGGCGAAGACGATGTCCTGCTTGCCCCACTGGATCTGCTCCAGGGCGGTGCCGATGCAGTGTGCGGAAGTGGCGCAGGCAGACGAGATCGAGTAGTTGATGCCCTTGATCTTGAACGGGGTGGCCAGGCACGCCGACACGGTGCTGCCCATGGTGCGGGTGACACGGTAGGGGCCGACGCGCTTGACGCCTTTTTCGCGCAGGGTGTCCAGGGCTTCCATCTGGTTCAGGGTGGAAGCACCGCCGGAGCCGGCAACCAGGCCGGTGCGCGGGTTGGAAACCTGCTCTTCGGTCAGGCCGGCGTCCTTGATCGCGTCCTGCATAGCGAGGTACGCATAGGCGGCGGCGTGGCCGACGAAGCGATAGACCTTGCGGTCGATCAGCTCTTCGAGGTTGAGGTCGATGGAACCGGAAACCTGGCTACGCAGCCCCATTTCCTTGTATTCCGGGTTGTAACGGATACCCGGACGGCTGTTGCGCAGGTTTTCGGTGACGGTAGCTTTGTCATTGCCCAGGCACGATACGATGCCCAGACCAGTGATCACGACGCGGCGCATGCGAATAACCCTTAGAAATTGTCAGTGGAGGTGAACACGCCGACCCGCAGGCCTTCGGCGGTGTAGATCTCGCGACCGTCGACGCTGACCGAGCCATCGGCGATGGCCATGTTCAGCTTGCCCTTCAGGACGCGCTTGATATGAATGTTGTAGGTGACTTTCTTGGCTTCCGGCAGGACCTGGCCAAAGAATTTCACTTCGCCCGAACCCAGGGCGCGGCCACGGCCCGGCAGGCCCTGCCAGCCGAGGAAGAAGCCGACCAGCTGCCACATGGCGTCCAGGCCCAGGCAGCCCGGCATCACCGGATCGCCTTCGAAGTGGCAGGCGAAGAACCACAGGTCCGGATTGATATCCAGCTCGGCGACCAATTCACCTTTGCCGAACTTGCCGCCTTCCTCGCTGATATGGGTGATGCGATCGACCATCAGCATGTTCGGGGCGGGCAGTTGCGCATTACCGGGGCCGAACAGCTCACCGCGACTGCAGCGCAGCAGGTCTTCCCGAGTAAAGGCGTGTTGTTTGGTCATGCGAGCTCCTCAATAACCCCCTGCGGCAGGGGATGAATCTTCCCGGCCGGCCCGAAGCGCTTGGCATTCGAGGCGGCAGCCTACAGGTAGACTATTGCGTTGTGGTGAAAGTCACAGCGCACCTGGCAAAAGAAGTACAGGTGTGCACTGAAATGTTATTTTCCGGCCCTGCGGCGGTCCTGTCCAGTCCTTAAGACTGCCGCACTTTAGCATTTATCGCCAGTCGCGGCTGTCCGACCCGGCAACCAGCGTTGCAGGATGCGTTGCAGATCGGTGCGTTTGAACGGCTTGCTCAGGTA
The DNA here is from genome assembly GCF_057480815.1 of Pseudomonas sp. P106(2024). NCBI lineage: Bacteria > Pseudomonadati > Pseudomonadota > Gammaproteobacteria > Pseudomonadales > Pseudomonadaceae > Pseudomonas > Pseudomonas sp. P106(2024). The sequence continues at coordinate 388,874 of NZ_JBLIYU010000003.1, forward strand.
ATCGTTCATTCCGGCGGCCAGGCAGCGTTCGCGGTCGCCCTGCAACGCGCTGGCGGTCAGGGCGATGATCGGCAGGCCCGCGCTGCCCGGCAGCTGGCGGATGCGCCGGGTGGCCTCGTAGCCGTCGACATGCGGCAGGCGGCAATCCATCAGTACGGCGGCAAAGCGTTGCTGGCCGACCAGGTCGACGGCCTGGGCGCCGTCCATCGCCAGGCTCACCTCGAAACCGAGGCTGCGCAGCATCGCCTCGATGACGCTCTGGTTGACCGGGTTGTCCTCCACCAGCAGCACTCGCCCGCCGCCTTTGCCTGTCGCGCTGTCCTGGGGCGCAACGGGCAGGGTGGCGGGGGTGCTGGCCAGGGCCAGTGGCATTTCCAGGGTGAAGGTCGAGCCCAGCCCCTCGCGGCTCTCGCCGCGCAGCTGGCCGCCCATGCGCTCGGCCAGGGTGCGGGCGATCGACAGGCCCAGCCCGGTGCCGCCATAGCGCCGGGAGATGGTGTTGTCGGCTTGCTGGAAGGCCACGAACATCATCTCCAGGCGGTTGCTGTCGATGCCGATGCCGGTGTCGCGCACGGTGCAGGTCAGCCAGATCAACTGGCGATCGAGCACCTGCCAGCGGGCCTCGATGGCCACCTCGCCGCGCTCGGTGAACTTCAGTGCGTTACCCACCAGGTTCAGCAGGATCTGGCGAATGCGCGTCGGATCGCCCACCACCTGCAGCGAGTTCATGCCCGGCTGCAGTTGCAGGCGCAGGTCCAGGTTGCGCTGCTGGGCGCTGTGCTGGAACGACTGCACGCTGCTGGTGATCAGCTCGCCGAGGTTGAAGTCGATATGTTCCAGCTCCAGGGTGGTGCGCTCGATCCGCGAGAAGTCGAGGATATCGTTGATCACCTTGAGCAGGTGGCCGGTGGATTCGCTAGCCACGGCGGTGTAGTCGGCCTGTTCGCCGGTCAGCTCGGTCGTCTCGAGCAACTGCAGCATGCCCAGCACGCCGTTCATGGGGGTGCGCAACTCGTGGCTCATCATCGCCAGGAAGTCCGACTTGGCGCGGTTGGCCTGCTCGGCTTCTTCGCGGGCCTGGATCAGCTGGCCCATGGCCTGTTGCTGTTCGTGGGCGGCCTGGTCAAGGGCGCTGGCCAGGTTGTTGATGTGTCGGGCCAGGTGGCCCAGCTCACTGTCGTCGACCACCGGCAAAGGCGCGTTGAAGTCGCCTTGCTGGATCGCCCGGACCGCGTGGCCCATGTCGCTGATCGGCTTGGACAGGCTGGTGGCCAGGCGCCGCGCCAGCAGGAAGGTGAACAGCAGGGCGAACAGGGCGAGGATCGCAGCCTTGATCACGATCTCCTGCTGGCGCTGGCTGAAGGCGTCGTCGGACATGCCGACGATCACCCGGCCGAGATAGTCGTCGCCGATGTTCGGCGCTGGCGCCTTGCCCTGCAGGAAGTCATTGTCCAGGCGGATCTGCTGCAGGCGGATCGGCGCCTGGAACACCTCGACACGCTGGGCGCGGCTTTGGCTTTCGTTGGGTTGCTCGACGTACACCAGGATATGGTTGCGGCTGTCCTGCACCTCGAGGAAACGCACGTGGGGAATGCTCAGGGTGGCGCGCATCAGGCTCTCGAGGACTTCGTTGTTGCCCGAGATCACCCCGTACTCCGAGGCTGGCGCCAACTGGTTGGCGATCAGTTGCCCGGTGTGGTTGAGTTCCTGGCGCAGGTCCTGGATCCGCACGAAGGTGAAGAAGCTGATCAGCAGCAGGGTCAGCAACAGGGCGGGGCCCAGGCTGATGATCTGGGTACGGGTATGGATGTCCCAGCTCAGGCGCTTGCTCATGGGGTGGGGGCTCCTTCGGCGAGGGCCAGGGCGGCGGCGACCGGGTCGATCGCCTCCAGGCCAAGGGCGCGAGCTACCTGCTGGTTGCCGCTGACACCGAAGTGCGCGGGGTAGAGGCTGCGCGGCCAGCGGCCTGGAGGCAGGTCGAGCAGTTGCCCGAGCACCGCCAGCCAGTCGTCCTGGTCGCTGTAGGTGCTGGCCAGGGCGCCGGCACGGACGAAGCCGACGTTCGGCCCGATCAGCGCCATCTGTCGGCCATAGCTGCTGAGCAGCACGTTCTTGGCCGACTTGGAGTTGTACAGGTCGGGATCGTCCAGGCCGAGCAGCACGTCGCTGTTGCCCAGCAGGGCCTGCAGGGGACGGCTGTCGCGCAGGTCGGGCCAGTCCTGGGCGACGATTTCCAGGCCCAATGAACTGGCGGCCTGGCGCAGCTCGTCGAGCAAGAAACGGCTGTGTTCGCCGTACAGCACGCCGATGCGCCGTGCCTGCGGCAACAGGTATCGGGTCAGGCGCAGTTGCCGGGCCAGGGGCGGGTCGCTCCAGAGCAGGGTCAGGTAGGCGGGGCGCGAGGCGCCCAGGCGCTGCTCGGCCTGGACCCGACTGACCCGCAGCGCCAGCGCTGCCGGTCCTGCGGCCTCGCCCAGGCGCCATTCAAGGGCTGGGGTGTCGAGCAGGATCAGCCGGGTGTCTGCCTTGAGCTTGCCCGGGCTCGGCAGTTGCTCGACAGTCTGGAACCGTACCTGGTCGTTGGGGCGACGTTTTTCCAGGGCCGTGACGAAGCTGCGAATGCCGGGCTGGTCCTCGGCGCCCACCAGCAGGATTTCGCTGGCGGACAGCGATCCCAGGGGCCATAGGCACAGCAGCAACAGGCGCAGCAGACGGACCATCAGAATTCCAGCTCCGCGCTGATGCTCAGGCGGTGGCGGCTGTCGTAGCGGTTCTGCTCCAGGGTGACCGGTTCGTCGTCCAGGCGCTGCTGCCACAGCGCGGCCAGCTCCAGGTTGCTGCCGTGCACCTTGAAACGCTTGGCCAGGCGCAGGTCGACCCGTTCGTAACGGTAACCATTGAGGGCGTCGTCACCGTAGTAGAAAAGGGCGCTGGACCAGCCTTCGCCCCAGTCGCGCAGCCAGCCGGCCGAACCGCTGTTGCGTGCGCTCAGGCGCCGGTCGTTGGGGTTGCTGGCCCAGGCGTCGACGTAGGCGTAGGTCAGGCGCAGGCGATCGCGCTGGGTGGCGCGCCAGTCGAACTGCGCCTCGCTGCCGCTGAAGCGCGCCTTGTTGGCGTTGCTGGCGATGTACTGGTTGTTCCTCAACGGCTCACTGATCATCCCGGTGATCTCGTCATAGAACAGTTTCACGTCCATGCTCAGGTCGATGTCGGTGAAATAGCCGTTGTAGCCGAGCTCACGCGAGCGCATGCGTTCCTGGTCGAGGTTGCCCGGGCCGCGGGTCTTGACGAAATATTCGCCGTTCTGCAGGCCGTAGCGGTTGGGCGTGAGGTTCTTGACCGTGTAGCTCCAGTTGACGTTGTTCTCGAACATGTCCGGCGAGCGGATCGCCTCGGAATACACGGCGCGCAGGCCGTGGCGCGGGGTGATCAGGTAGTTCACCGCCACCCGTGGCGTGAGCGAGTTGCCAGACAGTTGCGAGTGCTCGTGCATCGCCCCGCCCTGGACGATCCAGTGTTCGTCGATGCGCCACTCGAGCTGGCCGAACAGGCGCCAGGTCTGGTCATCGATGCTGCCGTTGAAGTAGGTCTGCGAGTCGGCCTTGTCGTAGCGGTAGTTCATGCCGGTGACCAGGCGCAGGCTGTCGGTGAGGCTCAGGGTGTCCTGGATTTCCAGGTCGTAGCGGGTCTCGCGGGTGCTCTGGTCGACGTCGCCGCAGATCGTGTTGCGGCCACCGTTGACCCACTGGTTCTGTACCTGGCTCATCAGCGAGCCGAGCTCAGGGTTGGTGGTGCTGGGCAGGTTGCCGGTAAACAGGTTGCGCGCGACCTTCTCGGCGAAGTTCGGGTCGAGCTGCCACAGGCGGGTCAACTCCGGGCTGAAGGCGATTGCCGCGTCGCAGGCACGCCATACCTGCTGGCGGTCGAAGTGCTGGGCCGAGCCCTGCACATACAGGCTGTGTTCGGGGTTCAGGTCGATGTTCCAGCGCACCGAACCTGCGTAGTCCTTGGCGTTGACATCGGCATTGTCGCCGGCCCGGTAGTTGCCGAACACCGGCTGGTAGGTATAGGGCCGCTGGTTGCTGCCCTCCTTGGCCGCCAGTTGCCATTCCAGGGTCTGGTTCGGCGCCAGGGTGTGGCTGGCGTTGAGGTTGACGCGGTTGAGCCGGCGGCTGTCGCGGTAGTCGCGGCCGAACTGGTCGTGGTCGAAGCCATCGTCCTGCTGGCCGGAGAGCGACAGGCGCAGGTCGCCGCTGTCCCAGCCAAAGCCCTGGCTCGCGTAGTAATCGTTGATGCCATCCTGGCCGCGGCTCAGCTTGACCCGGGTGCCATGGCTGTCGGCCGGGTTGCGGGTGAGGATGTTGACCACCGCCATCAGCGCGTTGGCACCGTAGCTGACGGTGTTGGGACCGCGGAACACCTCGATGCGCTCGATATCCTCGATCGCCACCGGGATATCGCTCCAGTCCACCGTGGCCAGGCCCGCGCGGTATACCGAGCGGCCATCGATCAGCACCTGCATGCGCCGGGCATCGCTGACATTGCTGCCATGGTAGTTCACCGTCGACTGATTGCCGGCGCCGTAGCCGATCATCATCCCCGGCACCAGGCGCAGCAATTCGGGAATATCGCGGGCGCCGCTGGCGCGGATCAGCTCGCTGTCCAGCACGGTCATGCTGCCAGGCACCGCCGCCGGGGATTGTTTCAGGCGCGTGGCGGTCAGAACCTGCGGCAGGTCCTGGTTGTCGATGAACAGGTCGTCGGCCAGGGCCGGCCCGCCCAGCAGGGCGGTCAGCAATAGCAGGCGAGGATACGGGGGCGTGCCAGGGAACACGAAACGGCCTTGTTTCAGAAATGAATCAGGCATGTTAACCGACCCTACGGCTTTTGCCAGTGATCGGCGGATGGCCTATTGCCGCATCGCCCTCCTGAACTTTCCCTATTGTGTTCGGGTGCGTGGGCGCGGGCTGGCCCCACGATGCATACGCACTGGTTCTGTCGCATCGGCACCGTATAATGCCCGGGTCGCCACTTACTTTATTGGTTAACGGATTGGATATGACTGAACAGCAACCTGTTGCGGTTCTTGGAGGCGGCAGCTTCGGCACCGCCGTGGCGAATCTCCTGGCCGAGAATGGCCATCCGGTGCGGCAGTGGATGCGCGACCCGGCGCAGGCCGAGGCGATGCGCGTCGATCGCGAGAACCCGCGCTACCTCAAGGGCATCCGCCTGCATGACGGCGTCGAGCCGGTCAACGACCTGCTTGCCACCTTGCAGGGCAGCGCGTTGATCTTCGTCGCCTTGCCGTCGAGTGCCTTGCGCAGCGTGCTTGCTCCCCACGCCGAGCTGCTGCGTGGCAAGGGGCTGGTCAGCCTGACCAAGGGCATCGAGGCGCACACCTTCAAGCTGATGAGCCAGATCCTCGAAGAGATCGCCCCCCAGGCGCGCATCGGCGTGCTGTCGGGCCCCAACCTGGCCCGCGAGATCGCCGAGCATGCGCTGACCGCCACCGTGGTCGCCAGCGAGGACGAGGCGTTGTGCCAGCAGGTACAGGCCGTGCTGCATGGCCGTACCTTCCGCGTCTACGCCAGTGCCGACCGCTTCGGCGTCGAACTGGGCGGCGCGCTGAAGAACGTCTACGCCATCATTGCCGGCATGGCCGTGGCTTTGGGAATGGGCGAGAACACCAAGAGCATGCTGATCACCCGCGCCCTGGCCGAGATGACCCGCTTCGCCGTGAGCCAGGGCGCCAATCCCATGACCTTCCTGGGGTTGGCTGGGGTCGGCGACCTGATCGTCACCTGCTCGTCGCCCAAGAGCCGCAACTACCAGGTCGGCCATGCCCTTGGCCAGGGCCTGAGCCTGGAACAGGCGGTCAGCCGTCTGGGCGAGGTGGCCGAGGGCGTCAACACGCTCAAGGTGCTCAAGGCCAAATCCCAGGAAGTGGGTGTGTACATGCCGCTGGTGGCGGGCCTGCACGCGATCCTGTTCGAAGGGCGCACGCTCAACCAGGTGATCGAGCACCTGATGCGCGCTGAGCCCAAGACCGATGTCGATTTCATTTCCACCAGCGGTTTCAATTGAGGGAGCGACCATGAACGATACCCCCGAGCGCGCCGAGCGCGAGTCGATCATCCTGCGAGTGCTGTGGATGCTGGTATTCCTGGTGGCCTGGCAACTGGCCGAGCTGCTGCTCGGCGGCCTTGTGCTGGTGCAACTGATCTACCGGCTGGTCTATGGCGCGCCCAGCGCCAGCCTGATGAACTTCGGCGACAGTCTCAGCCAGTACCTGGCGCAGATCGGCCGCTTCGGCACCTTCCACTGCGACCAGAAGCCCTGGCCGTTCGCCGACTGGCCGACGCCGCGTGCGCCGGAGGGCGAGGCGCCGCACGCCGTCGCACCGGCAGCGCACCCAGTGCGTGACGAGGAGCCCAAGCTGTGAAGCTCTGGGTGCTGCGCCACGGCGAGGCGGAACCCCGGGCCAACAGCGACGCCGAGCGACGCCTGACCGCCCACGGTCGCGAGCAGGTGCTGCGCAGTGCCGCGCACCTGCTCGGCCAGCCGCTGCAGGCGATCATCGCCAGCCCCTACGTACGCGCCCAGCAGACCGCCGCCCTGGTGCACGGCGCGCTGGGCTTTGCCGAGCCGGTACGCACGGTGCCCTGGCTGACGCCGGACAGCGACGTGCAGCAGGTGATCGGCGAAGTCGAGCGCCTGGGGCTCGAGCATGTGCTGCTGGTCAGCCACCAGCCGCTGGTGGGCAGCCTGGTTGGTCTGCTCGAGCATGGCCATGGCCAGCAACCGGCGCCGTTGAGCACCGCGAGCCTGGCCGAACTGGAAGGGGACTGGCCATTGGCGGGGCTGATGACCCTGCGTGGCCTGCGTCATTCCGGCTGAGCCCTGGCAACTGGCATTTCTGTCAGTTGCCGGCCTGTCGTCTGGTCAAGTAGCGTGGCGCCGTGGCTGAGTCATGCAGCCGCGCAGGCACAGGGAGAGGCAAATGAGCCGTTATCGACTGGAGCTGGTGCGCTCCGTGAACCCGCAATCGCTGCTCGACAAGCTCAGTGATGCGCGTGCCCTGGACTTTGCGGAATACCGCCTGTTGCAGGACTGCGCCGACGCCAAGCTCGACGAGCTGATGCGCCGCTTCGAAGGCCAGTACGAACTCGAGCAGTTGCGCCAGGCCAGCATTCGCATGGCCCATTTGCTGCAGACCAGTTGCCTGGCCCTGCGCCGGTTGGCCGACAATGAAGCGGACCGCAGCCTGGCCCGCGAAGCGCTGGATTGGCAATTGGGCTACATGCGCGCCTGCCTGCACCGTTCGCTGGCCAGTCTCGAGCGCAGCCGAATGACCTGATCGCCACCGGCGATGACCTTTCCGAACGTTGCCGGCAGGGATCGGCTTACCGACAATGGGCCATCCATCCCCGTGCAGAGCAGGCGGCCATGTCGCAGCAGATCTTCTTCGCCCACGCCAACGGCTTTCCCTCGGCCACCTACGGCAAGCTGTTCGCCGCCCTGAGGCCGGACTACGAGGTATGTCACCTGGCGCAGCATGCCCACGACCCGCGCTTTCCGGTCAACGACAACTGGCAGAACCTGGTGGACGAACTGCTGCATCACCTCGAGCAGCAGAACGCGCCGGTCTGGGGTGTCGGCCATTCGCTGGGCGGCGTGCTGCACCTGCATGCGGCGTTGCGCCGACCGGAGTTCTACCGCGGGGTGGTGATGCTCGACTCGCCGGTGTTGACCCGCGCGGACGAGTGGCTGATCCAGGCCGCAAAGCGCCTGGGCTTCATCGACCGCATCACCCCGGCCGGGCGCACCCTGGGCCGGCGCGAGGCATTTCCCGATCGCGACAGCGCCCGTACCTATTTTGCCGGCAAGTCCCTGTTCCGCCACTTCGATCCGGACTGCCTTGAAGCCTACCTGGAGCATGGCCTGGAGCAGGGCGAGGAAGGCCTGCGCCTGCGCTTCGACCCGGCCACGGAGATCGGCATCTACCGCAGCATTCCCCATGTCAGTCCGGCCCGGCCACGCCAGTTGCAGGTGCCGTTGGCGATGGTGCGCGGCGCCCAGAGCCGGGTGATCCGCAAGCACCATGCCCTGGCCGTGCGCGCCATGGCCAAGGGCGAGTACCACAGCTTGCCCGGTGGGCACATGTTCCCGCTGGAACGGCCCACCGACACCGCCGGCCTGATCAAGGGCCTGTTCGACCGCTGGAGCCAGGCATGAGCGCCCAGGTCGAGGAGATCCGCCTGACGCTTGGCCATATCGAGCTGGCCGCGCACCTGTTTGGCCCGGCCGACGGCCTGCCGGTGATCGCCCTGCATGGCTGGCTGGACAACGCCAACAGCTTCGCCCGCCTGGCGCCGCACCTGAAGGGGCTGCGCATCGTCGCCCTGGACCTGGCCGGACATGGCTACTCCGGGCATCGTCCAGTCGGCGCTGGTTATGCGCTGGCCGACTACGCTCATGACGTGCTGCGGGTTGCCGAGCAGCTGGGCTGGGCGCGCTTCGGCCTGCTCGGCCATTCGCTGGGGGCGATCATCTCGGTGCAACTGGCCGGGGCCTTGCCCGAGCGGGTCAGCCACCTGGCGCTGATCGACGGGGTGATTCCGCCGACGCTCAGCGAACAGGACGCCGCCGAGCGCTTGGGGCTGGCGTTGCAGGCGCAACTGCGCCTGGAAGGCAAGCGCAAGTCGGTGTACGCGACCCTGGAGGAGGGCGTCGAGGCGCGCATGAAAGGCATGGTCGCGGTCAGCCGTGAAGCCGCCGAACTGCTGGCCCAGCGTGGGCTGATGCCGGTGCCCGGCGGCTACAGCTGGCGCAGCGACAGCCGCCTGACCTTGCCCTCGCCAACCCGCCTGAACCAGGACCAGGCCATGGCCTTCGTCAAACGCATTGCCTGCCCGGCCTGCCTGGTGGTGGCCGCCGATGGCATGCTGGCGCGCCACACGCAGCTGCTGGAGCAGCTACCCTTCGAGCAGGTGACCCTGCCGGGCGGCCACCACCTGCACCTGAACGACGCCGAGGGCGCGGCCCTTGTCGCAGACTGTTTCAATCGCTTCTTTGGCATTCCTTGACTTGCACCGGACAACTGTCGAGGCTTGGCGGGTTGAAAGGGAGACAACCATGTACATGCCAGACATCCAGGCGCCTTGCCCCGCCACCTGCGAGGGTGGTCGATGAGCGCACCTGTTTTCGTTCGCGGCGCCATCGCCGCCTGCCTCGCCATCGCCAGCCCCTTGCTATGGGCCGGCAGCCTACCGGTCCCGCCTGACGCCAAGGTGGTCGACCAGCGCCCGGCGGTGGAACAGGAGCGGGTCTACCCCCTGGGGCCGCTGCGCAAGATCAGCGGTCGCCTGCGGGTCGACGACAAGGTCGAGAGCCGTGGCCAGGTCAGTTCCGTGACCTACGAATTGCCGGTCGAGCGCAGCGCCCGCGAGGCCTTCACCAGCGCCCGCGAGGCCCTGCAGCAGGAGGGCGGCTATCCGTTGTTCTGGTGCCAGGGCCGCGATTGCGGCGAAGCTAGCCTATGGGCCAACGACGTGTTCGCCAATGCCCGGCTCAATGGCGGTGACGAGCAGCAGGCGTTCATCCTGCTGCGCCGTTCCGCCGAGGAAGCCGACACCTTGGTGGCGCTGTACAGCGTGACCCGCGGCAACCGCCGCGCCTACCTGCATGTCGAGGAGTTCGTCGCCGGCAGCCCGCTGGGCGAGCTGCTGCCCACCGCCGCCACGGTGCTGCGCGAACTGCGCGACACCGGCAAGCTCGACTACCCTGATCTGGCCGAGCCCCAGGCCACCTGGGCAACGTTGCTGGCGCGCAGCCTGAACCTCGACAGCACCCTGCGCGTCAGCCTCAGCGGCAAGGGCGCCGAGGCCTGGCGCGAGCAGCTGGTCAAGGCCGGGGTGCGCAGCGCCCGGCTCGAGGTTGGCGACGCCCCGACCGAAGGCCTGCACCTGGAACTGATCCGTTGAGTGAGCGCCACCATGGCCAACAATGACCGCCTGTTGATCCAGATCCTGCTGCTGACCCTGCTGGGCGCCGCGCTGTGGGTGATGGCGCCGTTCATCTCGGCGCTGCTGTGGGGCGCCATCCTGGCGTTTGCCAGCTGGCCGCTGATGCGCCTGCTGACCCGCGTGCTCGGTGGGCGCGAAACCCTCGCCGCGAGCCTGCTGACCACGGTGTGGATCCTGCTGGTGGCGCTGCCGCTGGTGTGGCTGGGTTTCAACCTGGCCGACCATGTGCGCGATGCCACCGCGTTCATTCGCGACGTGCAGGTCGATGGCCTGCCGGACGCGCCCGCCTGGGTGGCGGGCATTCCGTTCGTGGGCGAACGCCTGGTGAGCTGGTGGGAGTCGTTCGACCAGCAGGGCGCGGCCTTGCTGGCCTCGGCCAAGCCGTATCTGGGCCAGGTCGGCAACTGGTTGCTGGCGCGCAGCGCGCAGATCGGCGGCGGGGTGCTGGAGCTGACCCTGAGCTTGGTGTTCGTGTTCTTCTTCTACCGCGACGGGCCGCGCCTGGCGGCCTTCGTCCACCGCCTGCTGCAACGGCTGGTGGGTGATCGCGCCGAGTACTACGTCGACCTGGTGGCCGGCACCGTGCAGCGGGTGGTCAATGGCGTGATCGGTACCGCCGCGGCCCAGGCCCTGCTGGCGCTGATCGGCTTCCTGATCGCCGGTGTGCCGGGGGCGATCGTGCTTGGCCTGGTGACCTTCATGCTCAGCCTGATCCCCATGGGCCCGCCGCTGGCCTGGATCCCCGCCACTGCTTGGCTGGTGTCCAAAGGCGACTATGGCATGGCGGTGTTCCTCGGCATCTGGGGCACCTTCGTCATCAGTGGCGTGGACAACGTGCTCAAACCGTACCTGATCAGCCGGGGCGGCAACCTGCCGCTGGTGATCGTGCTGCTGGGGGTGTTCGGTGGCCTGATCGCGTTCGGCTTCATCGGCCTGTTCATCGGGCCGACCCTGCTGGCGGTGGGGTACAGCCTGCTGCTGGACTGGAGCCGCAATTCCGCGCAGCACACGCCGCAACGTTGATCTTTCGGGCCTCTTCGCGGGTAAAGCCGCGAAGAGGCCCGTGCAGCGATCCGGTGGACCTGATCTTTACGCTTTCTTTATGCCCTGACCCCACCCCCGATCTCGCCCCTTTACGCCCCTCCCTCGGACAATTTCCCCAAAGCGGCCTTCACGCCGCAACCAGGGGAGATTCACTCATGTACATGCTTGACGGACTGTCACTGCTTCTGGCGGTGGCGTTGGCGGTTTACCTGCTGGTGGCGCTGCTGCGCGCCGACCGCGGCTAAGGGGCGACCATGCACAGTTACGATTACCTGCTGCTGCTGGCGTTCTTCGCCATCGTGCTGCTGCCGGCGCCCTGGCTCGGGCGTTTCTACTACAAGGTGATGGAAGGCCAGCGCACCTGGCTGTCGCCGCTCCTCGGTCCAGTGGAGCGGGGCTGCTACCGCGTGGCCGGCGTGCGTGCAGACCAGGAGCAGAGCTGGAAGCAGTACACCCTGGCCCTGCTGGCCTTCAACCTGGTCGGTTTCTTGATGGTGTTCGGCGTCCTGCAACTGCAGGGCAGCCTGCCGCTCAACCCGCAGCACCTGCCGGGCCAGGAATGGTCGCTGGCGTTCAACACCGCGGTCAGCTTCATGACCAACACCAACTGGCAGGCCTACAGCGGTGAAGCCTCGGTCAGCTACCTGAGCCAGATGATCGGCCTGACCGTGCAGAACTTCGTCAGCGCCGCCACCGGCCTTGCCGTGCTGGTCGCCTTGTGCAGGGGTATCGCCCGGCGCTCGGCCAGCACCCTGGGCAACTTCTGGGTCGACCTGACCCGCGCCACCCTCTACGGCCTGCTGCCGCTGTGCCTGGTGCTGGCGCTGCTGCTGGTCTGGCAGGGCGTGCCGCAGACCTTTGCCGACTACGTCCACGCCGTGACCCTGCAAGGCACCGACCAGACCATCCCGCTGGGCCCGGCCGCCAGCCAGATCGCCATCAAGCAACTGGGCACCAACGGCGGCGGCTTCTTCGGCGTCAACTCGGCGCACCCGTTCGAGAACCCGACGGCCTGGAGCAACCTGTTCGAGGTGGCTTCGATCATCCTGATCCCGGTGGCCCTGGTGTTCACCTTCGGCCATTACGTCAAGGACCTGCGCCAGAGCCGCGCGATCATCGCCTGCATGCTGGCGCTGTTCCTGATCGGCGGCAGCACCGCGCTGTGGTCGGAGCATCAGCCCAACCCGGCCCTGGAAAGCGCCCAGGTTCAGCAGAGCGCGCCACTGGAAGGCAAGGAGAGCCGCTTCGGTACCACCGGTTCCGTGCTGTGGACGGTGACCACCACCTCCGCCTCCAACGGCTCGGTCAACGCCATGCACGACAGCCTCAACCCGATTACCGGCATGGTGGCGATGGTCAACATGATGCTTGGCGAAGTGATCTTCGGCGGCGTCGGCGCCGGCCTCTACGGCATGCTGCTGTTCGTGTTGATCGCGGTGTTCCTGGCCGGCCTGATGATCGGCCGCACCCCGGAGTACCTGGGCAAGAAGCTGCAGGCCCGTGAAGTGCAACTGCTGGTGGCGAGCCTGCTGGTGATGCCGGTGGGCGTGCTGATCCTCGGTGCCATCGCCGCCAGCCTGCCCGGGCCGGCCGGCGCGGTGACCAACCCCGGCGCCCACGGTTTCAGCCAGCTGTTGTACGCCTACACCTCCGGCGCTGCCAACAACGGTTCGGCCTTCGCCGGTTTCGGCGCCAACACGGTGTACCACAACGTGATGATCGGCTTGGCCATGCTGATCGGTCGCTTCGGCTACATCCTGCCGGTGTTGGCCCTGGCCGGCGGCCTGGCGGCGAAGAAGAGCGCGCCGCAAGGCCTCAACAGCTTCCCCACCCACGGCCCGCTGTTCACCACGCTGCTGATGGTGACCATCCTTTTGGTCGGCGGCCTGACCTTCCTGCCGGCCCTGGCCCTGGGGCCGATTGCCGAACACCTGAGCCTGGGTTTCTGAGGAATACACAATGAACATGCCCATTCCCGAAGTGAAGGCGCATCAAGGCGCCAAGGACCAGACCCGCTTCAGCGCGTTGTGGCGCCCGGCCCTGGTCCAGGCTTTCGTCAAGCTCGACCCGCGCCAGCTCAAGCGTGCCCCGGTGATGCTGGTGGTGGCCCTCACCGCCGTGCTCACCACCGTGTTGTGCTTGGTGCCCGGCAGCGGCGTGAGCACCGGCGTGGCAGTGCAGATCGCCGTGTGGCTGTGGTTTACCGTGCTGTTCGCCAACTTCGCCGAAGCCCTCGCCGAAGGCCGTGGCAAGGCCCGTGCCGACAGCCTCAAGGCCGGCAGCCAGGGCCTGACCGCCAAGCGCCGCAAGAGCGACGGCAGTTTCGAGAGTGTCGCCGCCACCCAGCTGCGCAAGGACGATGTCGTGCGCGTCGTGGCCGGCGAGATGATCCCCGGCGACGGCGAGGTGCTCGAAGGCATCGCCGCGGTCAACGAGTCGGCGATCACTGGCGAGTCCGCCCCGGTGATCCGCGAGTCCGGCGGCGACCGCTCGGCGGTCACCGGCAACACCCGCCTGGTCTCCGACTGGCTGCTGATCCGCATCACCAGCAACCCGGGTGAGTCGACCCTGGACCGTATGATCGCCCTGGTCGAAGGCGCGAAACGCCAGAAAACCCCCAACGAGATCGCCCTGGACATCTTGCTGATCGGCCTGACCCTGATCTTCCTGATCGTGGTGGTTACCTTGCAGCCGTTCGCCCGTTTCGCCGGCGGCGAGCTGCCACTGATCTTCCTCGCCGCGCTGCTGGTGACCTTGATCCCCACCACCATCGGCGGCCTGCTGTCGGCCATCGGCATCGCCGGCATGGACCGCCTGGTGCGCCTGAACGTGATCGCCCGCTCCGGTCGGGCGGTGGAGGCAGCTGGCGACGTGCACACCTTGATGCTCGACAAGACTGGCACCATCACCTTCGGCAACCGTCGTTGCAGCGCGCTGCACGCCGCCTCCGGGGTGACCGCCAAGGAGTTGGGGGAGGGCGCCTTGCTCGCTTCGCTGGCCGACGACACGGCCGAAGGCAAGTCGATCGTCGAGTACCTGCGTCAACTGCACGATTTCGACGAGCCCTCGAGCACGCAATATGAAGCCATCGCTTTCAGCGCCGAGACCCGGCTGTCGGGCATCGATTTCCAGCAGCGCCGCTACCGCAAGGGCGCCGTCGACGCGGTGCTGGCCTTCTGTGGTCTGCAACGCCTGGAGCTGCCCGCCGCCCTGGCCCGTGAAGTGGAGCGCATCGCCCAGAGCGGCGGCACGCCGCTGCTGGTGTGTGTCGACACGCACCTGCTCGGCGTGATCCACCTCAAGGACGTGGTCAAGCCCGGTATCCGCGAGCGTTTCGCCGAACTGCGCAAGCTCGGTATCCGCACCGTGATGGTCACCGGCGACAACCCGCTGACCGCCGCCGCCATCGCCGCCGAGGCCGGCGTGGACGACGTGCTCGCCGAAGCTACCCCCGAGAAGAAGCTGGCGCGCATCCGCCAGGAGCAGAACGACGGACGCCTGGTGGCCATGTGCGGCGACGGCGCCAACGACGCCCCGGCCCTGGCCCAGGCCGACGTGGGCATGGCCATGAACGACGGCACCCAGGCTGCCCGCGAGGCGGCCAACATGGTCGACCTGGACAGCGACCCGACCAAGCTGCTGGACGTGGTGCAGGTGGGCAAGGAACTGCTGGTCACCCGCGGCGCGCTGACCACCTTCTCCATCGCCAACGATGTGGCCAAGTACTTCGCCATTCTGCCGGCGCTGTTCGCCGCCATCTACCCGCAGCTGGGCGTGCTCAACCTGATGCACCTGGCCAGCCCGCAGAGCGCGATCCTCTCGGCCATCGTGTTCAACGCGCTGATCATCATCGTGCTGATCCCCCTGGCGCTGCGCGGGGTGCGGGTGCAGGCCGCCAGCGCCGCCCACCTGCTGCGGCGCAACCTGCTGATCTACGGCGTGGGCGGCATCATCGTGCCGTTCGCCGGGATCAAGCTGATCGACATGCTGCTCACTGCACTGCACTTGGTTTGAGGAGAGACTGACATGACCGCCTATGTACGCCCGGCCCTGAGCCTGATCCTGCTGATGACCGTGGTCACCGGCGCGCTGTATCCCCTGGCGGTGACCGGCATCGCCCAGGTCGCCTTCCCTGACCAGGCCAATGGCAGCCTGGTGCGCGATGATCGGGGCGAGGTGCGCGGTTCGGCGTTGATCGCCCAGGAATTCAAGGGTGACGCCTGGTTCCAGTCGCGGCCTTCGGCGGGGGCCTATGCCACCGTGGCCAGCGGCGCCAGCAACCTGGCGCCGAGCAACCCGGCGCTGGCCGAGCGCGTGAAAACTGATGCCGCCGCGCAGTACCAGGTGCAACAGGGGCCGGTGCCGCAGGCGCTGCTGACCACCTCGGGCAGCGGGCTGGACCCGCACCTGCCGCCCGAGGCGGTCGCCTACCAGCTGCCGCGTGTGGCGGCGGCGCGGCAGGTGCCGGTTGAGCGCTTGCAAGCGCTGGTGAATGAGGCCACCCTGCGTCCACTGATCGGGCCGCCTGTGGTCAATGTGCTGGCGCTGAACCAGGCGCTTGAGCGCCTGGCGCCTGTGGCCGTGCACTGACCCTTGTAGGAGCGGCCTTGTGTCGCGAAAGGGCTGCGCAGCGGCCCCCAGGGTTCAAGTGTTTATACAAAGATCGCCGGGGCCGCTTTGCGGCCCTTTCGCGACACAAGGCCGCTCCCACAGTGACCGTGAACAAGCAAAGGATAAAACATGAGTGACTCCGCCCGCGCCGACGCGCTGTTGGCGGGCCTGCCCCGGGAAGGCCGGGGCAGGCTCAAGGTATTTCTCGGCGCCGCGCCCGGGGTCGGCAAGACCTTTTCCATGCTGCAGGCCGCCCACGCCCAGCAACGCCAGGGCGTGCGCGTGGTGGCCGGGGTGGTCGAGACCCACGGCCGCGCCGAGACCGAGGCCCTGCTCGGGGGCCTGACCCAGCAACCGCTGCTGCGCAGCGAGTACCGTGGCGTGATGCTCGAGGAAATGGACCTCGACGGCCTGCTCAAGGCCGCGCCCCCCTTGGTGCTGGTCGACGAACTGGCCCACACCAACGCCCCCGGCAGCCGCCACGCCAAGCGCTGGCAGGACGTGCAGGAACTGCTCGCCGCCGGCATCGACGTGTACACCACGGTCAACGTCCAGCACCTGGAAAGCCTCAACGACAAGGTCCGCGACATCACCGGCGTGCAGGTGCGCGAGACCCTGCCCGACTGGGTGCTGCAGGAGGCCTTCGAACTGGTGTTGATCGACTTGCCGCCGCGCGAGCTGCTCGAGCGTCTGCGCGAGGGCAAGGTCTACGTCCCCGAGCAGGCGCGGGCAGCCATCGAGGCCTATTTCTCCCAGACCAACCTCACCGCCCTGCGCGAGCTGGCCATGCAGACTGCCGCCGCCCAGGTCGATGCGGACCTGGCCAGCGGCTACCGCCAGCGTGGCCAGGAAGCACCGGCCCTGCGCGGTCGCCTGCTGGTGGGCATTGACGGCGACGACCAGGCCGAGCGCCTGGTGCGTCATGCCTGTCGCGTGGCCCAGCGTCGCCATCTGCCGTGGAGCGTGGTCCATGTCGACAATGGCCGACTGCGTGACGAGACCGCCCGCCATCGCTTGCAGGCCGCCCAGCAACTGGCCGAGCGCCTGGGCGGTGAAGTCGTGCTGCTGCGCGCCGGCGAGGTGGCCCGTACGCTGATCCAGCACGCCGACGAGCGCCGCGCCAGCCTGGTGCTGGTGGGCCAGTCCCGCGATCTGCTGCGTCGGCGCTTCTTCGGCGCCGGTGTCGCCGCGCGCCTGTTGCGCGAGAGCCACGGCCTGGAGATCAACGTGCTCGACCGCGACACCCAGCCGCAACCGGCGCGTGCGGCGGTCAAACGCGTGTGGGTATGGCGCCACTACCTGCTGGCGCTGTTCGCCACGATGCTGGCCACCGGCCTGGCCTGGGCCGTGTCGAGCCTGCTGGCGCTGCCCAACATCTCCCTGGTGTTCCTCGCCGCCGTGCTGTTGGTGGCGGTGCGCAGCAGCCTGGGTCCGGCGTTGGCCTGCGCGGCGTTGTCGTTCCTGACCTACGACTTCCTGTTCATCCCGCCGAACTTCTCCTTCGCCATCCAGCGTGAGGAGGACGTGCTGACCCTGGTGTTCTTCCTGCTGATGGCCGCGCTCACCGGCAACCTGGCCGCTCGCCAGCGTCGCCAACTGCAGGCCTTGCGCGAGACCCAGGCGCAGACCAACCAGTTGCTCGACCTGTCGCGCCGCCTGACCGTGGCCACCGACCGCCAGGCCGTGTTCAGCGCCGCCGGCCAGCATATGGACGGCTGGCAGGACGTGCAGGTGTGCCTGCTTGAACGCAGCGCCGATGGCTTGTTGCAGGTCGCCAGTGGCGACAACCATGCCTTCACCGACAACGAACGCGCCGCCGCCGAGTGGGCCTGGCAGCATGGCCAGGCTGCAGGCTTTGGCAGCGACACCTTGCCTCACGGGCGTTGGTGGTGGTGGCCGTTGGCCGTGGAAGAGCAACCCCTGGCGCTGCTCGGCATTCGCCCCCGCGATGGCGAGCCGCTGAGCGCCCAGCGCCGCCGCCTGCTGAAGGCCCTGGCGCAACCCCTGGCCCAGGCCCTGGCCCGCGCACGCCTTGGCGAGCAACTGGAAGCCGCGCGCCTGCACGGTGAAACCGAGCAACTGCGCAGCGCCTTGCTCGCCTCGGTCTCCCACGACCTGCGCACCCCGCTGACGTCCATGCGCGGCAGCATCGACAGCCTGCTGGCCCTGGGCGACGCGATTCCCCCGGACGATCGCCGCGAACTGCTCGAAGGCACCCGCAACGAAGCCGAGCGCCTGGACCGCTATATCCAGAACCTGCTGGACATGACCCGCCTGGGCCACGGCACCCTCAAGCTGGCCCGCGACTGGGTGGCCCCGGCCGACATCGTCGGCAGTGCCCTCAATCGCCTGCGCGTGGTGCTGGCGCCCCTGCGCGTGCACACCGAAGTGCCGTCCGAGCTGCCGCTGCTGTTCGTGCATGCGGCGCTGATCGAGCAGGCGCTGATCAACGTGCTGGAGAACGCCGCCCGTTTTTCCCCGCCGCAGGGCCGCCTGGCGCTGCAGGTTTCGGTGCGCGACGAGCAGCTGTGCTTCGCGGTGGCCGACGAAGGTCCCGGCATTCCCCAGGACGAGCGTGAAAAGATCTTCGACATGTTCTACACCGCCGCCCGTGGCGACCGCGGCGGGCAGGGCACCGGCCTGGGCCTGGCGATCTGCCAGGGCATGATCGGCGCCCATGGTGGCCGCATCCTGGTCGATGATGGCATCGATGGCCACGGCACCTGCATCACTCTATGCTTGCCGCTGCCGACCCAACCCGATACTGAAAGTGAAGCCCCATGAGCCAAGCCGCCACTCTGCTGGTCATCGACGACGAGCCACAGATCCGCAAGTTCCTGCGCATCAGCCTGGCGTCCCAGGGCTACAAGGTGCTCGAAGCCGCCACCGGCGGCGAGGGCCTGGCCCAGGCCGCGCTGAACAAGCCCGACCTGGTGGTGCTCGACCTGGGCCTGCCGGACATGGACGGCCAGCAGGTACTGCGCGAGCTGCGCGAGTGGAGCGCGGTACCGGTGATGGTGCTGTCGGTGCGCGCCAGCGAAGTGCAGAAGGTCGATGCGTTGGATGGCGGGGCCAACGACTACGTGACCAAGCCGTTCGGCATCCAGGAGTTCCTCGCCCGGGTGCGCGCACTGCTGCGCCAGGCGCCGCAGGTAGGCAACGGGCCGTCGGCGGCGAGCTTCGGGGCGCTGGTGGTGGACTTCGCCTTTCGCAAGGTGACCCTGGACGGCGTCGAGGTGGCGTTGACGCGCAAGGAGTACGCGTTGCTGGCGCAGTTGGCCGGGCACCCGGGACGGGTGATCACCCAGCAGCAGCTGTTGAAAGACATCTGGGGGCCGACCCATGTGGACGATACCCACTACCTGCGCATCGTGGTAGGGCACCTGCGGCAGAAACTGGGGGATGACCCCACGGCGCCGCGGTTCATCGTCACCGAGGCGGGGGTGGGGTATCGGTTGGTCACGCCGGCCCAGTAGGGGCGGGCTTTATATACCCAGCTCCAGTGCCAGAAGCTCCTGCACGGTCTGGCGCCGGCGGATCATGCGCAAGTTGCCCTGTTCGATCAGAAATTCAGGCAGCAGGGGGCGACTGTTGTAGTTCGACGACATCGAAGCCCCGTAAGCCCCGGCATCGTGGATCACCAGCAGGTCACCCACTTTGGCCTGGGGCAGTTGCTGTGGCGTCAGTTCCTCATCGTTCTGGGTGAATACATCCCCCGACTCGCACAGCGGCCCGGCCACCACGGTCGGTTGCAGCGGACGGCTCACCGGTCGGCCCACCGCATCGAACAGGCTCATGCGGTGGTAGGCGCCGTACATCGCCGGGCGCATCAGGTCGTTGAAACCGGCATCGACCAGGATGTAGTGCCGGTCACCCATCTGCTTGACGGCGCGTACCTCGGCCACCAGGCACCCCGACTCCGCCACCAGGAAGCGGCCCGGTTCGATCTCCATGCGCACGGGGTGGCCGAGCATGGCTTCGATCTCCGCCCGCGCCACTGCCCAGGTATGGGCGTAGCGTTGCAGGTCCACCGGCTGGTCGTCGGTGCGGTACGGCGTGGACAACCCGCCGCCGATGGAGAAGGCCTCGATGTCCATGCCCAGCTTGCCGACCAGCCCGACCATGGCACCGGCCACCTGTTCCAGGTGTTCGTAGTCCACCCCCGAGCCGATGTGCATGTGCACGCCCACCAGGTGCAATCCGTACTGTTTCACGCAGGCCAGCGCCTCGGGCAATTGCTCGTGCCAGATGCCGTGCTTGCTGTTCTCGCCGCCGGTGTTGGTCTTGCGGCTGTGGCCGTGGCCGAACCCCGGGTTGATGCGCAGCCATACCCGGTGCCCGCAAGCGTGCTCGCCCAGCTGGCGGAGCATGTCGATGGAACCGGCGTTCACCTCGATCTTTGTCTCGACCACTCGAGCCAGGGTGGGCTGGTCGAGCACGTCGCAGGTCAGCACCACGCCGGCCGGCTCGCCGTCCACTGTCGCCCCGGCCGCGAACGCCCGCTCCATTTCGCCCAGCGACACGGCATCGAGCACCAGGCCACGTTCGCGCATCAGGCGCAGGACGTGCAGGTTGGGGTTGGCCTTCTGCGCGAAGCGGACCGTGTCGAAGTGCTGCTGCAACTGATCGATGCGCTGGTGGATGGTCTGGGCGTCGTAGGCCCACAGTGGGGAGCCGTGCTGGCGGACGGCCTGGGCCAGGAGGGAGGTGGTCATGGGGGTGTTCCTTGTAATGGATGCACCGATCTTGAGTCAGTTGATTGATCCAGAAAAATAGCTATTTATGCTGGCTCGATTCATATTTGATATGTATGCGTCAATCTCACGGTTCTTGGCATCACCATGAAACTCACCATCCGCCACATCGAAGTGTTCCGCGCCATCATGGCCGCCGGCAGCGTCACCGGCGCCGCCCGCCTGCTGTTCACCTCGCAACCCACTGTCAGCCGTGAGCTGGCGCGCATGGAGCAGGTCACCGGTCTGAACCTGTTCGAGCGCGAAGGCGGGCGCCTGGCGCCCACGGCCCAGGCCTTGCTACTGATCGAGGAGGTCGAGCGCGCCTTCGTCGGCCTGGAGCGCATCGACCGCTTCGCCCAGGCCATCCGTAATTTCGAGCAGGGCCGGCTAGCCATCACCTGCCTGCCACTGTTCTCGCAGACTCTGCTGCCCAAGGCCTGCAAGGCGTTCCACCAGCAACACCCGGGGGTCAGCGTGAGCATTACCGCGCAGGAGTCGCCGTTGCTGGAAGAATCATTGGTCGCCCAACAGCACGACCTCGGCTTGACCGAAACCGCGCAGGTGCCCAGGGGCGCGGTCGGGGAACTGCTATTCAGCGCCGACATGGTCTGCGTGTTGCCCGAGCATCATCCGTTGCTCGCCAAGCCAGTGCTTGAGTTGCACGACTTCCATGAGGTCGACTTCATCAACCTGGCCAGCCTGGACAGCTATCGGCAACAGCTGGACCGCCACTTCCGCGAGGCTGGAGTAAACAGGCGCACGGTGATCGAAACCACCAGCGCCGCCTCGGTATGCGCCATGGTCCGGCAAGGGCTGGGCGTGGCGATCATCAACCCGCTGAGCGGGTTGGAGGCAGGGCAGGGTGGGCTGCCCATGCGCCGTTTGAGTCTCTCGGTACCGTATCAGGTAATGCTGATCCGACCAGAGCTGCGCCCGGCGTCGGCTGTGCTGGAGCCGTTCTGCCAGGCGCTTCGGCTGCAGGCCGGGGAGATGGAGCGGGCATTGGCAAAGGGCGCTTGAGCACGCCGTGTCACCTGTTGGAACGATTCGGAACGTGGCGCAGTCAACCCTTTCGACAGTGTTCAAACGAGGACTCGCCATGAGTACCCTGACAATCGAAGGCTGGTGCAAAAGTGACGGCGACCGCCGATCTTCCCCGGTGGGTGATATCCACTTCGACATCCAGGGCCCGACCCACACGGCGCTGGAGCAGGCCGAGGAACGTCTACAACAGAGCCACGAGCCCGAAGCGATGGTAGATGTCGACATGGACACGTTGAACCTGGTCTTGCCCGAAGGCTACGGTCCGCTGGCCGACTGCCGCCTGCGCGTCTACCTGAGCAACGACGAACGTGGTCAGTTTCACTTGGTCGGGCATCGGGCCAGCGATGGCAGCCTGATCTACACCAACGCGGTGCTGATTGCACAGTTGAGCTGAGCCTCAGCCGTGCTCCAGTTGCGCGGCCACCTCCTTGGCCAGCGCCAGGAAGGCCCGCGCCGCCGCCGTCTGGTAGACACCCCTGCGCTGCATGAGCACGGCCGTGCGTTGCAGGCGCAAGGGGTCCAGGGCGATGGCGGCCAGGTCGTCATGCGCCAGGACGATGTTGGCCGGGAGCAGTGTCGACAGCGTTGTCCTGCGCACCACTTCGATGACCGCGCCGATGGCGTTGGCCTCCATCATTACCTGCGGGCGGATACCGTGCTGCCTGCAGTAGCGCTCGATCTGCTCACGGGTGGCAAATTCGGCGCTGAGCAGGATCATCGATTCGTCATTCAGCGCCTGTGGCCCGATGGCACTTGCCTGGGCCAACGGGTGTTGGCTGCCGACCACCAGCGCCAGGGTCTCGACCAGTAAGGGGGAGGTGTCGATGTCCTGGGCATGGCGTTCATCGAAGGCGATACCGACATCCAGTTCGTCCAACTGCAGCATCTGCTCCATACGCTCCTGGGCGATTTCGCTCAGGTTCAGGGTGATGTTGGGGTACCGGCCATGAAAGGCCTCGACCAGGGGGCCGACCAGGTAGCTGGTAAAGGTGGGCGTCACCGCCACCCGCAATGAGCCTCGGCTGAGGTCGCCCACGTCATGGATCGCGCGCCTGGCCTCCTGCAGTTCCTGCGACGCCCGTTTCGCATAGCGCAGATAGACCTCGCCGGCATCGGTCAGCCGCGTGGTGCGCCCCGAGCGATCGAACAACTGCGCGCCCAGGCTTTCCTCCAGTTGCCTGACCTGCTGCGAAAGCGCGGGCTGGGAGACGTGCAGGGCTGCCGCCGCCCGAGTGAAACTGTGGTGTTGCGCGACCGCGAGAAAGTACTGGATATGCCGGGCGAGCATGCTTCTCTCCATAAGATAATCTGATGCCGTTCATCATAAATGAGACTTTTACCTTATGTAACGCACCGCCTAACCTTTGCCTCACACACCGCGACACTGAGGCATCAGCCATGCAAGACATCATCGACGGCTTCCTGAAGTTCCAGCGCGACGCCTTCCCCGAGCGGGTCAAGCTGTTCAAGGACCTGGCCACCCAGCAAAGCCCTCGGGCGCTGTTCATCTCCTGTTCCGACAGCCGCCTGGTGCCCGAACTGGTCACCCAGCGTGAACCCGGCGACCTGTTCGTCATCCGCAACGCCGGCAACATCGTGCCGTCCTACGGCCCTGAACCCGGTGGGGTGTCGGCCTCGGTCGAGTATGCCGTCGCGGCCCTGCAAGTGGCCGACATCGTCATCTGCGGCCACTCCGACTGCGGCGCCATGACCGCCATCGCCACCTGCAAGTGCCTGGACCATATGCCCGCCGTGGCCGGCTGGCTGCGCTACGCCGACTCGGCCCGGGTGGTGAATGAAGCCCGCCAGCATCAAAACCCCCACGCCAAGGTCGAGGCCATGGTGCGCGAGAACGTGATCGCCCAGCTGGCCAACATCCAGACTCACCCCTCGGTGCGCCTGGCCCTGGAAGAGGGCCGCGTGGCCCTGCACGGTTGGATCTACGACATCGAGAGCGGTCGCATCGACGCCTTCGACGGACGCACCGGCCAGTTCGTATCCCTGGCGGACAACCCAGCAGTCCGCGCTGTTTCCCACGCCTCCCGGCACGTTGCCTGAACCCGATTTTCAACCCAAGGAGACACCTCATGATCCAGTCGCAAATCAGCCAGAACGCCCGCCTTGCCCTGAGCGAAGCCATCCTCCTGGCCAAGGCCCGCAAGGACCTGTCGTTCGCCCAGATCACCGACGGCACCGGCCTGTCCGAAGCCTTCGTCACCGCCGCGCTGCTGGGCCAGCACCCGCTGCCGGCCAGCGCCGCCCAGGTGGTGGGCGACAAGCTGGGCCTGGACGCCGACGGTATCGCCCTGCTGCAGACCGTGCCACTGCGCGGCAGCATCCCCGGCGGCGTGCCGACCGACCCGACCATCTACCGCTTCTACGAGATGCTGCAGGTGTACGGCACCACCCTCAAGGCACTGGTCCACGAGAAGTTTGGCGACGGCATCATCAGCGCCATCAACTTCAAGCTGGACGTGAAGAAGGTCGACGATCCGGAAGGGGGGTCGCGCGCTGTGATCACCCTGGATGGCAAGTACCTGCCGACCAAGCCGTTCTGATTCGCTCATAGGCAATGGCTCGGGCGCCGAACGACGCCCGGGCCTTTTCCACGCGCGCTAATGATCCCCTACAGGAGCGACGGCATGGACCTGATCTTCAGAAATGTCCGCATCGATGATGCAAAACCCTTGATGGATGTGGCCGTGCGCAACGGCAAGATCACTGAAATCGCCCAAACGATCACCGCAACGGCAACCCAGGAAATCCAAGGCAACGGCAATGTCCTGATCCCAGGCTTCGTCGAAGGCCACCTGCACCTGGAAAAAGCCAACGTCATGCAGCGCAAGGCCAACCGCTCCGGCACCTTGACGGAAGCGATCGCCGTCACCGCCGAGCTCAAGCCCACGCTCACCCGCGAAGACATCCGCGAGCGCTCGACCCAGGTGTTGCGCGCGCTGGTGCAGGCCGGCACCACCCATGTCCGTGCCCACGCCGAGTTCGACCCCGCCCAGGGTTTCACGGGCCTTGAAGTGGTGCTGGAACTACGGGAAACATTCCGCGATGTCATCGATATCCAGGTGGTCGCCTTTCCCCAGGAAGGCATCCTCAAGTTGCCCGGCATGAAAGCGATGATGGTCGAGGCCATGGAGAGGGGCGCCGATGTGGTCGGCGGCATTCCCTACAACGACGCCTCGCCCCTGGAGCACATCGATTTCGTCTTCGACCTGGCCCAGCGCTATGGCAAGGACATCGACCTGCACCAGGACTTCGCCGACGACGCCGAGCACATGACCATCGAATACGTGGCCCGCCGGACCCTCGCGGCAGGCTACCAAGGGCGCGTCAGCGTCGGCCACCTGACCAGCCTGGCGGCCGTCGAACCAGCGCGCCAGTCGCGTATCATCGCGCTGCTGCGCGAAGCCGACATCAGCGTGATGTGCCTGCCCGCCACCGACCTGCACCTGGGCGCCCGTGGCGACAGCCACAATGTGCGGCGCACCCTGACCCCGGTGCGGGCGTTGCGCGATGGCGGAGTGAACGTGTGCCTGGCCACCAACAACATCCGCAATGCCTTCACTCCCTACGGCACCGGCGACCTGCTGCATATCGCGCAGCTGGCCATCCCCGCCTGTCACCTGGGCGGGGCGGACGACCAGGCCACGGTGCTGCCGATGCTCACCAGCAACCCGGCCAAGGCCCTGGGGTTGCAGAGCCATGGCTTGGCGGTGGGCAACGACGCGGACCTGGTGCTGATGGACACCCACCGTATCAGCGACGTGATCCTCGACCTGCCCGCGCGGCTGATGGTGCTCAAGCGCGGCAGGGTGGTGGCGACAGCGGAGCAGCGGCGCTCGGTGGTGTTCTGAAGGCCGGGCTCATACGGCCAGCAGCAACAGTGCCGCCAGCAGTGCCGGGGGCATTACCAGCACGCCCAGACGCAAGAAACTCAATGCGCCGACATGCTCGCCCTCGCGGCGGATCGCCACCAGCCACAGCAGCGTGGCCAGGGAGCCGGTGATCGACAGGTTCGGTCCCAGGTCGACGCCGATAAGCAAGGCGGCGGTGGTCTGCCGGGGCAGTTCGACGAGGTGGCCGATGGAACCGGCGATCAGGCCGGTGGGCAGATTGTTCATCAGGTTGCTGGCCACGGCCGCAGTCACCCCCGCCGTCCAGCTTGCCGTGCCTGCCGACTGTTGCGCCAGGGCGGCCAACGATTGGGCAAGACGGTCGATCACGCCGGTGTGGGCCACGGCTTCCACCAGCACGAACAGTCCTGCGACCAAGGGCAGGACCCCCCAGGCCACGTGGCGCAGCAACGGCGCCGGGTTGCGCCGCTGACGCAGGTGGATCAACCCGGTGGTGGCCATGCCTGCGCAAAATGTCGGCAGCCCTAGCGGCATGTCCAGTGCCGATACCGTCAACAGCAGGGTGCCGGTGAACATCAGGCCCAGCGCGCAAAGCCGGGCGCCGGCCGACAAGGGGCGCATCTCGATGGCCACGGCCAGCGGCTGACGGATGCGCTCGCGCTGGGTCAGGCGCAGCACCAGGTAGGTCATGGCGATGGCGCCCAGCGAGGGCAGGGTGAACTGGCGCAGCCATTCCAGCAGCGGCGGCATCTGGCTGCCGAAGACTACCAGGTTGGCCGGGTTGGAGATGGGCAGCACGAAGCTGGCGGCATTGGCGATGAAGGCGCAGATGAACAGGTAGGGCAGCGGCTCGGCCTTGGCCGCCTTGCACGCCGCATACACAGCCGGCGTCAACACCACAGCGGTGGCGTCATTGGACAGGAACACGGTGACCAGTGTACCGACCAGAAATACCAGGTCGAACAGGCGTTGGCCCGAGCCCCTGGCATGCTGCACCGCGTACCTGGCCAGCCAGTCGAACAAGCCTTCCTGGCGAGCCAGCTCGGCCAGCACCATCATGCCGGTCAGGAACAGGTAGACATCGCCTCCTTCGGCGATTGCCGCCAAGGCCAGGCGCCATGGGATCAGGCCGCAGGCCGTCAGCCCTAAGGCGGCGCCCATCGCCCAGACATATTCGGGCACGCGTCCCGGCCGAAGGATGACCAGGGCGGTGGCCGCGGCCGCAACCGACCAGATGATCAGGGATGACTCAGCGACTGGCATGCGAGGACTCAGTTTCCGGAAGGGGAGTGAAGGGGAGGGGCTTGCTCGGCGTTGGCATCGCTGGCCGGTCGGCGGGTCTCCGGCATGGCCAGCCAAAGCAGAAGCAACGCTGCAGTCGCGATGCCCGCCAATGTCAGGAATGCCGCGTCGTAGCCTGCGGACTGTACCACCAGCCCCGCGACACCGGGACTTAGCGCCGCGCCCAGGCCGAAGGCCGTGGACAATGCGCCAAGGCTGACATTGAAGCGCCCGCTGCCTTGGGTGAGGTCCTTGACCACTACCGGGAACAATGCGCCGAACAGTCCGGCGCCTATGCCATCGAGCAATTGCACGGCCACCAGCCAGAACGGATCGTCCGACATCACGTACAGCACGCCACGCAGCGGCAGGATCAGAAAGCCGGCGAGCAACAGCGGCTTGCGTCCCCAGCGGTCGGCCCTGGCGCCGGCCAGCAGCGCCATGGGCACCATCACCAGCTGCGCCGCGACGATGCACGCCGAGGTCAGCGGCGTGGCCAACTGCAGGTTGGCCTGAGCCAGTTTCTGGCCCACCAGCGGAAGCATTGCCGCGTTGGCCAGATGGAACAACGCGCAGCACACGGCGAACAGCAGCAAGGGGCGATTGTGCAACAGTACGGCAAGGCCGGCGGGGTGGGCGTGCTGGCCCGGCGGCCGCGGGTCAAGGCCGCGCGCGAGGTCATGGTCGATGGCTGTCGCCGGCACTCGGCTGATGGCGATCAGGCTGGCCACAGTCATCGCCGCCATCAGGTAGAACACCGCCACCGGTCCGAACAGGTAGGCCAGCCCGCCGGCGAGCACCGCCGAGCAGGCATTGCCGGCATGGTTGAAGGTTTCGTTGCGGCCCATGCGCCGGGTGAATGCCCGCGGCCCGGTCAGGCCCAGTGAAATGGCAGCGATGGCCGGCGCGAACACGGAACCGGCGAGCGCGCTGATGGCTTGGGTCAACGTTACCAGCGCGACGCTGGTGACCCAGGGCAGCACCAGGCAACTGCCGGTCACCAGCAGCGCGGCGATGGCCATCACGGCGCGCTTGGCCGTGGTCCTGTCGATCAGCGCGCCAGCTGGCGTCTGGGTCAGCAATGCCGTGACGCTGGCCAAGGTCATGACCAGGCCGATACTGCCGGGCTCCCAATGGTGCACCGCCAGCAGGTAGATCGCCAGGTAGGGGCCAAGCCCATCACGGACATCGGCCAGGAAAAAATTCAACCCATCGAGCGAACGTTCATGAGCAGGCGAGGCCAAGGAAAACTCCGCAGGGACAAGTGAACAGAGCGCCCTGGATTTCAAAGGCGGTCAATAGCCGCATACGTTAGCACTCCGCGGCGCAGGTGCTGATGAACTTTGCGCGGATCCGGCATGCCATCGGCCCAGGGGTCAGCGATTGGGCCATTGCTGCAAGAGGATCGATACGAACTTTTCGGCCGCCGGCGACAGCGACGCACCGCGACGAAACACCAAGCCCAGCGTGCGGCTGACCTGCGGCTCGCCCAGCGGCACGCTGACCAACGTCGGATGGTCGGCGCTGGGCATGGCCAGGCTAGGCATGGCCGAGACCCCCAGCCCGGCCTCGACCATGCCCAGCGAGGTCGACAGGTGCTGGACCTCGTAGAACCATTGAGGACGAAGGTTCAGACCGGCCAGCGCATGATCGAGCAACATGCGGTTGCCGCTCAGGCGACCGACTCCGATCAAGCGGTAGTCGGCCAGTTCGGCCCAGGTCACCGACTCGCGCTTGGCCAACGGGTGGTCCCGGCGGCAAGCGAGCACAAAATGCTCCTGTACCAGCGAGACGAACTCGATGTCCGGATGCTGGCCACTCATCATGTTGATGCCAAAATCGGCCTCTGCGCGCAGTACGGCTTCCAGCCCATCGTTGGCACTGAGGTCCAGCAGGCGGATGCGGATCTTCGGGTACTGCGCGTTGTAGTCGCGGATCACCGAGGGCAGAAAGTAGAACGCTGCCGTGGGAATGCAAGCGAGGGTGACCTGCCCCGTCTGGCGCTCGGCCAGTTCACGGATGCTCAGGATCGAATCCTCGAAATCATCCAGCAGGCGCCTGGCCTTGGGCAGGAAATCCCGACCCACGCTCGTCAGGCTGACCCGGCGCGTAGTGCGTTCGAGTAACGAAGTACCGAGCCCTTCCTCGAGCTTCTTGATTCGTCGGCTCAGGGCGGGTTGGGACAAGTGCAGCGCTTCTGCAGCTTCGTGAAAGCTGCCAAGTTCGGCGATTTTCACGAAAGATCTTATATCTTGCAGTTCATATTCCATCAGGCATCGCTCAGTGGGCCGTTCGATTATTGATGCTTGTATCGCAATAATGACTACGATATTTGCATTGGATTGATTTATCCATCCCTGTCACTCTTTTGCTCACAACATCAATGATGTCCATTGATCAACAAGAGTGCGAAATCATGCAACGAATTCCTTGCGTACTCATGCGCGGCGGTACCTCCAAAGGGCCGTTCTTCCACGCCTGGGACCTGCCTGCAAACGTGGTCGAGCGCGACGAGTTGCTGATCAACCTGATGGGCTCCGGACACGAGCTGGAAATCGACGGCATCGGTGGCGGCAGCCCGCAGACCAGCAAAGTGGCGATCATCAACCCGTCGTTGCACGCCGATGCCGATGTCGACTACCTGTTCGTCCAGGTGATGGTCGCCCAGCGGCGCGTCGACACCGCGCCCAACTGCGGCAACATGCTGTGCGCCGTGGGGCCGTTCGCCATCGAGCAAGGGCTGGTCAAGGCCAACGACGGCAAGACCCTGGTACGCATCCGCAACCTCAATACCGGAACCTTCGTCGATTCACTGGTGCAAACGCCTGGCGGCATCGTGCGCTACGAAGGGCGCACGGCGATCGACGGCGTCCCTGGCACGGCGGCCCCGGTGCACCTGACGTTCCTCGATGCAGTGGGCAGCAAGACCGGCAAGCTGTTCCCTACGGGCAAACCTCAGGATGTGATCGACGGCGTGCCGGTCACCTGCATCGACATGGCGATGCCCATGATGATCGTCGACGCCCGGCAACTGGGCGTGACCGGCTCGGAAACCCCGGCCGAGCTGGATGCCGACAATGCCTTGCTGCAGCGCCTGGAAGCCTTGCGCCTGAAGGCTGGCAAGGCCATGGGCCTGGGTGATGTCAGCGGCATGGTGATCCCCAAGCCGGTGCTGGTCGCGCCACCTCGGCATGACGGTACGGTGCAGGTGCGCTATTTCATGCCGCACAATTGCCACCGGGCCCTGGCGATCACCGGCGCCGTCGGGTTGGCCACGGCTTGCGTCAGCGCCGGTACGGTGGTCGGCGACCTGCTCGGCGAGGGGGCACAACACTTGGAGCAGGTGCGCATCGAACATCCCAGTGGTGGCATCGACGTGGCGCTGTCGCGTAGCGGCGTCGATGGCAAGACCCTGCAGGCATCGGTGGTGCGTACCGCCCGTCGGCTCTTCTCAGGGTTCGTTTATGCCCCGTCCTCGCGCAGGCTGGCGGGATAGACCCAGGCCGCCGCCACCATCAGCGCGGCTTCAGCAACAAGCGCATCCGCACAATTTCAACAATGGGTGATGCCTCATGAAACTTGCCAGATCCCTGTATTTCCAGATCCTCTGCGCCGTCCTGCTGGGCGTGGTGGTCGGCCACTTCTGGGCGCAACAGGCCGTTGCCCTTAAACCCCTGGGCGACGCCTTCATCAAGTTGATCAAGATGATGATCGCGCCAGTGGTGTTCTGCACCATCGTCACCGGCATTGCCGGCATGACCGACAAGCGCTCCCTGGGGCGCCTGATGAGCAAGACCTTGCTGCTGTTCCTGCTGCTGACCGTGATCAGCCTGGTGATCGGCCTGGCGGCGGTGTACCTGTTCCGGCCCGGCGCCGGCATGAACATCGATCCTGCCACCCTGAGTACAGAAGGCCTGGGCCAGTACGCCGCCTCGGCGGCGAAACTGGGCGTGGTCGACTTCTTCATGCACATCATTCCGGAGACATTCATCGGTGCCTTCAACAAGGGTGAGGTGCTGCCGGTGCTGTTCATCGCCGTACTCAGCGGCTTCGCCCTGTCGTCCATGGGCGAGAAGGGCCGGCCCGTCCTTGCGGTGCTGGAGTCGGTCTCGATCATGGTGTTCCGTATCTTCGGCTACCTGATGCGTTTCGCCCCGGTCGGTGCGTTCGGTGCGCTGGCCTTCACCGTCGGGCAATACGGCGTTACCTCCCTCGGCGCCCTGGCCAAGCTGGTGGGCACGCTGTACATCGCTTGCGCCTTCTTCGTCCTGGTTGTGCTGGGCGGCATCTGTCGCGCCCATGGCTTCAGCCTGTGGAAGCTGCTGCGCTATTTCCGCGAAGAATTTCTGGTGGTGCTGGGTACCTCGTCCACCGAGCCGGTGCTGCCGCGCATGCTCGAAAAGCTCGAGCGGCTCGGTTGTCGCAAAGGCGTGGTAGGGCTGGTGCTTCCAACCGGGTATTCCTTCAACCTCGATGGCACCGCCATCTACCTGTCGCTGGCGGCCGTGTTCATCGCGCAGGCCTGCAACATCGACCTGACCCTCGGGCAGACGGTGACCATGCTGGCAATCATGCTGCTGTCGTCCAAGGGGGCCGCCGGCGTGACCGGCAGCGGCTTCGTGGCGTTGGCCTCGACCCTCACGGTCATCCACGACATACCGCTGGCCGGGCTTGCCTTGTTGATCGGTATCGATCGCTTCATGTCCGAGGCGCGGGCCCTGACCAGCCTGGCCAGTAACGCCGTGGCCACCGTGGTCATCTCGCTGTCGGAGCATGCCTGCGATCGCGAAACCTTGCTGCGCCGCCTCGACGGCGCGCCATCGGCGGCCGACGAAGCCGTCGACGCTCACCCCGAGTGGTCCGCGCAGCCTCCCCGGCACGGCTGACCAACCGGTTATCGCTCCCATGTTGCAGTAGACTTCCCCCCAGCATCCCTGCGATGCCGGGTGGGGCAGGGGGCCGCCTGCGCGTCGGGCGGCCAAACACAGAATAAAAACAAGAGAAAAAACCATGCTCGCACTCCTGGGCCTGATCATGGTGGTGACGTTCACCTACCTGATCATGAGCAAACGCCTGTCGCCGATCGTCGCGCTCACAGTGGTACCCATCGTTTTTGCCGTGATTGGCGGTTTCGCTCCCGAGCTCGGCAAGATGATGCTCGATGGCCTGAAGATGGTGGCACCCTCGGCGGCGTTGCTGCTGTTCGCCATCCTGTTCTTCGGCCTGATGATCGATGCCGGCCTGTTCGATCCTTTGATCCGCAAGATTCTCAAGCGGGTGAACGGCGATCCGATCAAGATCGCCATAGGCACCGCGCTGCTGTCGTTGCTGGTTGCCCTCGACGGCGACGGCACCACCACCTACATGATCACCTGCGCGGCGATGCTGCCGCTGTATAAACGCATCGGCATGAACCCGATGATTTTGGCCACGGTGTCGATGCTATCGCTGAGCATCATGAGCGGCATGAGCCCCTGGGGCGGGCCTGCCACCCGCGCGATCGCCGCCCTTGGCCTGGATGCGACCGAATACTTCATCCCGATGCTGCCCACCGTGATCGGCGGCGCGGTCTGGGTGGTGTTCACCGCCTATCTGTTGGGGCGCGCCGAGCGTCGGCGCATCGGCAATGTCACCCTGGCGTCAGGGGGCGGCAATTGCTACATCAAGGAGATCCTCGGCGACAACCCACACAAGCGTCCGCGCCTGGCCTATGTGAACCTGATGCTGGTGATCGCCGTGATGACCGCGCTGGTGATGGGCGTGATGCATTCCGCGCTGCTGTTCATGATCGGTTTCGTCGCCGCGTTGATGATCAACTATCCGCAACTGGAGCTGCAGAAGGAGCGCATTCTCGCCCATTCGGGCAATGCCATGACCGTCGTGCTGCTGGTGTTCGCCGCCGGCATATTCGCCGGCATCTTCTCCGGCACCAAAATGGTCGACGCCCTCGCCCAGACCTTGGTGGACTGGATCCCCGACGCCTGGAGCCACTGGTTCCCGCTGGTGGTGGCGCTGACCAGCATGCCGCTGACCTTCGTACTGTCCAATGACGCCTACTACTTCGGGGTGGTGCCGATCCTGGCCAACGCGGCCGCGGCCTATGGCATCGACCCGGTGGAAATCGCCCGGGCCTCGGTACTGGGGCAGCCGGTGCACCTGATGAGCCCGTTGGTTGCCTCGACCCTGTTGCTGGTGGGGATGGTCGACCGCGATATCGGCGACTTCCAGAAAGCCACCGTCAAGTGGGCGGTGCTTACCTCGCTGGTGATCACCGCGCTGGCGCTGCTCACAGGTGCCTTGTCCTTCTTCGTGTGAATCACCGGGCGCCGCGCGGCGCCCACCCACCGCTCATCCAAGAACAACAACAGAGTACCGATCATGTTCCGAAGTGTTTTCCGTGGGGCCACCTGTGGCCTGCTCTGCGGCTGGTTGCCCGTTGCCGGCGCTGGCGGATTCGTCGACGACGGCAAGCTCAAGCTGCAGCTGCGCAACGTCTATTTCAACGAGAACTTCCGTGACGAGCAGGGCCTGTCCCCACGCGCGGCGGCCTCCGCCAAGCATGAGCGGACCGAGTGGGCGCAGGGCTTTTTGCTCGACTACCAGTCCGGATTCACCCAAGGCACCTTGGGCGTTGGGCTCGATGCCCTGGCCCTGGTGGGCGTGCGGTTGGACTCCGGACGCGGTCGCAGCGGCAGCGGCCTGTTGCCGGTGCACGACGACGGTCGGGCCGCGGACGAGTTCAGCAGCGCCGGCCTGACCGCCAAGGCGCGCCTGGGCCAGACCGTGATCAAGCACGGCACCTTGCTGCCCAAGACCCCGGTGCTGGTCTACAACGACGCGCGGTTGTTGCCGCAGACTTACCAGGGCACGCAGCTGACCAGCACCGACATCGATGGGTTGAGCCTCACCGCCGGTCACCTGGACAAGTTCAAGTTGCGCGACTCCTCGGACAGCACCGGCTTGTACCTGGATGGCTACAGCGGCAACGCGTCCGGTGATTTCTCCTACGTCGGTGCCGATTATGCGGTGGGCAAGCCGCTGCGCCTGAGCTACTTCCACGCCCGGCTCGACGGCTTCTATCGCCAGGACTTCGCAGGCCTGGTGCATGACCTGCCGCTGGCCGGCGGGGTGCTGACCACCGACCTGCGCTACTTCAGGAGCCGCGACAGCGGTGCCGCCCATGGCGGCGCCATCGACAACGACCTGTACAGCGGGCAACTGGCGTATACGCATTCCGGGCATACGGTCGGTGCCGGCTACCAGGTGCTTGATGGCGAGGCGGGGCTGCCCTATATCAGCGGCGCAACGGTGTATTCGTTCAGCAACGTCGGTATCGGCAAGTTCATCGAGGAGCAGGAAAAAACCTGGATGGCCAGCTATGCCTACAACTTCGCCGCCGCGGGGGTGCCCGGGCTGACCTTCATGACGCGTTACCTCAGCGGCGCCAACGGTCGCGCCGGGGAGGCGGGTATCAAGGAATGGGAGCGTGACGCCGAGCTGGCCTACGTGGTCCAGGGTGGCCCGCTCAAAGGCCTGGGGGTGAGGTTGCGCAACTATGTCTATCGTTCCGACTTCGCCCGCGGTCGCGACAGCAACCGTGTGTACCTGACCTACGACATCGCGCTTTGGTGAGTGTCCATCCTGGGTGGACGGTGCGCGTCCAGGCGGTGGTTGTGGGCATTGATGGCGGGCTTGCCGAGGTCCATCGGCTGCTATCAACGCGATCAATGTTGGCAGACGATGGCCTGATGTCCCTCTAGATTGCAAAGGCGTGCTGGAAGCCCCGAACAACAATAACGAGGGACTCGACTATGCCCACCGCCACCCAAGCCTCCAACGCCTGGCGCATCCTGTTCCTGCTGTTCCTGGCCAACCTGTTCAACTTCTTCGACCGCACCATCCCCGCCATCGTCATCGAGCCGATCCGTCTGGAGTGGCACCTGAGCGACTTCCAGATCGGCATCATCGGCACCGCCTTCACCCTGGTCTACGCCATCGCCGGCCTGCCGCTGGCGCGTATCGCCGACACCGGCTCGCGCAGCCGGCTGATGGGCTGGGGCCTGCTGGTCTGGAGCGGGCTGACGGCGGTCAACGGCATGGTCGGCAGTTTCTGGAGTTTTTTGCTGGTACGCATGGGCGTGGGCATCGGCGAGGCCAGCTACGCGCCGGCCGCCAACTCGCTGATCGGCGACCTGTTCCCCGCCGGACGGCGGGCGCGGGCGATGGGCATCTTCATGCTTGGCCTGCCGCTGGGCCTGCTGCTGGCATTCTTCACCATCGGTGCGATGGTCCAGGCCTTCGACAGCTGGCGCGCGCCGTTCTTCATCGCCGCCGTGCCTGGCGTGCTGCTGGCGCTGTTCATCTTCATGATCCGCGAGCCCGCGCGCGGCGCGGCGGAGACGGTGGCCACCGCCCAGGCCCCGCTGGACCGCCCCCTGCGCCGGGTGTTGAGCGTGCCCACCTTCGCCTGGCTGGTGCTGGCGGGGCTGACCTTCAACTTCGCCTCGTATGCCTGCAACTCGTTCATGGTGCCGATGCTGCAGCGCTACTTCGCGTTGCCGCTGCACGACGCTGCGGTGGCCACCGGGATGATCGTCGGCCTGAGCGGCCTGGTGGGCCTGACCCTTGGCGGCTGGATGGCCGACAAGGTGCACCAGCGCTTCGCCAACGGCCGTCTGGTGTTCGCCGCGCTGAGCATGCTGGTGGCCACCTTGTGTACCGCCTGGGCGCTGCATGCCGGGCGCATCGAACTGGGGGTGTTCGTGGCGGTGTTCGGGGTCGGCTGGCTGTTCTCCTACAACTTCTACACCTGCGTGTACACCGCCATCCAGGACGTGGTGCAACCGCGCCTGCGGGCCACGGCCATGGCGCTGTTCTTCGCTGGGCTGTACCTGCTGGGTGGCGGCCTGGGGCCGGTGGTGGTCGGTGGACTGTCGGATCATTTTGCCGTGTCGGCCATGGCGGCGGCGGGCGAGGTGGCGATGAGCGAAGCGTTCAAGGCCCAGGGGCTGCATGACGCGATGTACCTGATCCCCGTGGCCCTGTTGCTGACCATGGTGTTCCTGCTGGCGGCCTCGCGGTGTTTCAGCCGGGATGCGCAGCGGATGCGCGAGGGCATGGTGCTGGATGGCGCAGCGGTGGCGGGGCAGGCGGCACAGGCCTGAATCCCAGTAGTTCGGTCAGATGTTGCGGCCTGATCATCATTGGTTTCATTGTTGCTGCTGCCGAGCCAGCCATTGATCAAAGGCCGCCGTCATTGTTCGCCACGTGGTGCCGTCGGCCGGTACCAGGTGTTCGATGCGCAGCGATGCAACCGTGATGTCCTGCGGCATGCCGAAGGTGGTGAAGGTGGACAGGAACCTAAGTTCGCCCTCGGCAGCACGCACCCGGGTCAGCACCAGCGGTGACGGCGGCGTGTCCGGCGCCAGTGCGGGTGGCACGGGCAAGCTTTGCAGCCGCCGAGCCAATTCTGGATTGCCCACCGCCTCCCTGGCCGCCCGCTGCCAGGCGATCGCCCGTATCTCATCGGCATTGACCAGATGATCACCCAGTCCGCCCGGGCGCAGCAGTGTGTCCAGCAGGTTCAGGCCCGAGGTGCTGCTCGTCGGTACGCCAACCATGGTGAACAACAGCCCGGCACTGGCATTGGCCGCCGTGATGTCCCAGTTTCTGGCGATGACGATGGCCGGTGCGGGGTTGTTGGCCTGCAGGATGTGCTCCACTGCGTCATGCACCATCTTCATGGCTGGGGCGTCCGGTGCCGAGGCCATATAGCGTGGTGCGTAACCTGCCGCGAGGAACACCTCGTTGCAGTGTTCGAGCGGCACTTCCAGCGCGCTGAGCAGGGCATGCAGGGTGCTCGGGCTGGCCTTGGCGCGGCCGGTTTCGACGCAGCTCAGGTGGCGTTGCGACAGGCCGGCCACCAGCGCCAAGTCGAGCTGGCTGAGCCCGGCCTGGCGGCGTAGGCGGCGCAGGTGCTCTCCGGCATCGGTGATGGCAGGTGTGTGCATCGGGTGAAAGGGAGAAAGGCTCATGCGTCGACTCTGGCTGTCCTTGGCTGAAGCCTCCATGACCTGTGAGGTCATTGAGGCGGGGACGACTCTATCACTACCGTGACGGCAACATCGCCCCTGAAGGAATCGACGAATGAACGCACGATGGATCGCGCTGCCAGTGTTGTTGCTGTTCACCCTGTACACCGGTTGGACGTTGATGAGTGCCGAGCAATCACTTCTTGCCTTTGGCCTCGATCTGCTGTCCCGACCCGATACGGCCCAGGTCGTTATCGACCTGTATGTGATGGCCGGTCTGGGCTGTATCTGGATGGCAAACGACCAGCGCCAGCGGGGCGAGTCGTTGCTTGGTGTCTTGCCCTATCTGGTGCTGACGGCGCTGTTTGTCTCCCTGGGGCCGCTGCTGTACATCGTGGTCAAGGGCTTGGCGCAGAGGCCAGGGGCATGAGCGGCGCCCTGGCGGTCTACGCCTGCTGCGTAGTGGTGCTGTTCTTCAAGATGCTGGCGATTTCCTGCTACCAAGGTTACTTCCGCCTGCGTTTCCTGGCCTTCATCAACCGCGAGGATGCGGCGGTGTTCAAGCGCGCGGCTTGCCCTACGGAATTGCCGCAGGTCACGCGGGCCATGCAGGCCTGGCGCAACGATCTGGAGAACATCCCGATGTTCCTCGCGCTGGGCGGCCTGGCGGTCGTACTGGAGGCGCCGGTTGCCATGACGGCTTGGCTGAGCGGGGTATTCACCGTGGCCAGGGTGTCGCATACGGTGACTTACCTGGCGGGTATCCAGCCGTGGCGGACGGTGAGTTATGGCGTGGGGGTAATCTGTTTGATCGGGTTGGCGACCTTGGTCATCGAGGCGCTGGCATCGACGCCTTGAAGGTCTGCCAGGCGTGCAGCAGCCGGCGGCAGGCAAGATGCCTGAATTCAACTGGTACAGAAAGCATCCGACTTCGGCACAAAGAAGCGAGCAAACAATTCCGACTGCGACTTGATGTTCAACTTGGCGTAAATGTTCCGGCGGTGCACTTTCACCGTTTCCGCCGAGAGTGAAAGCTTTCCGGCAATCTCTTTGTTGGAGAAACCGCTCAGCAGCAGTCTCAGTACATCGCTTTCACGGGTGGTGATCTGCGCGCCCAGCTGGGTCAGTGTTTCCTGCCAGGGCGGTACCTCGACAAGGTCCTTCTCGACATCCACCTCGAAGGCCATGCGCTGGTGCATCAAGGCCGTCACCCAGGGCTTGATCAGGTCGAGGATGGTGATCTGTTCCTGGCTGAAGCGCGCCTTGCTGCCAATGGAGATGCACAGCGTGCGGTCAGCGTCGAGCTGAACGTTGTACTGGGCCTCATCGGCCGAGATGTAGTGCGCGAAGTACTGGTGGTAGTACTCGGTTTCGAGAAAGTACTCCGGCGCGATATCCAGCAGGTGGAAGAAACCGCTCTGCGGGTTTTCCCGGTTGGCGATGTAGAACGGGTCCAGCAGGTAGAGCCCCTTTACATAACGATGGATGAACGCGTTGACCTCTTCGGCATCCGCCACCTCGGGCAGGCTCACCACTTCCACTTGCTGGCTGGCGAAGATAAGCACCACCCAGTTGTCGATCTGCACGTACTCGTTCAATACCCGAACCAGCGAACTCCAGAACGCCGGACGGTCCAGCTGCATGATCAGCTTGCCGATCGATCGGTGCCAGGCCAGGCTTTGCAGGTCGAACGGCATTATCTACCCCTTTTGGGTTAGGAACTCGCAGGTCAGAGGTAAGTATTCCGAGGTATTTACTATCCGGTCCTGCCCGGTATAGTCGCTCACTGGGCCTAGGATGGCCGTGAAGATACATCGATTCGATAAGGATGTTGCATGAGAAGGTCACGTTTGCGAACCCTTTTTTCGGCCTCGCTGCTCTGCGCAGGGATCAGCACCTCGGTGCTGGCCGCCCAGCCCGGGATGCACCTGTACAACTGGTTCGGGCTGCTCGCGCCGGAGACGCCGAAGGCGTTCGAGCAGGAAACCGGCACCCGCGTGCACATGGACGCGTTCGACAGCGCCGACATCATGCAGAGCAAGGTCATGGCCGGGCGCACCGGGTATGACGTGGTGGTGGCGACCTCCAACGTGCTGCCCAGCCTGATCGCGGCGGGCGTGCTGCAACCGCTGGACCGTGCGCAACTGGGGAACCTGTCGCACATCGACCCCGATATCCTCGCCCAGTTGGCGGTCAACGACCCCGGCAACCGCTACGCGGTGCCCTACCTGTGGGGCACCACCGGCATCGGCTACGACGTCGACAAGGTCAAGGCCGCGTTGGGCGACCAGGCGCCGGTGGACAGCTGGGACCTGATCTTCAAGGAAGAGAACATCAGCAAGCTCAAGTCCTGTGGCGTGGCGATGCTCGACTCGCCCAGCGAGATCATCTCGATTGCCCTGAACTACCTGGGCCTGCCCAGCAACAGCAGCAATCCTGCGGATTACCAGAAGGCGCAAGACCTGCTGATGAAGATCCGCCCCTACGTGCTGTATTTCGACTCGTCGCGCATCGACACCGACATGGCCGACGGCAATATCTGCGCGGTGGTCGGCTGGGCCAACGGCGCCCTGGCCGCCCAGGCCCTCAACGAGAAGAACAACACCGGGCGCAGGATCAACTACAGCCTGCCGCGCGAAGGCGCGCTGGTGTGGTCGGAAAACCTGGTGCTGCTCAAGGATGCGCCCCATCCCAAGGCAGGCATGGCGTTCATCAACTACATGATGCGCCCGGAAGTGATCGCCAAGACCTCGAACCACACCCTGTACCCCAACGCCAACAAGGACGCCACCCAGTTCGTCGAACAGGCGCTGCGGGACAACCCGTGGATCTACCCCGACAAGAAGACGATTGCCACGTTGATCCCGCTCGAGCCGCTGCCGTTGAAACTGGAGCGGATCCGCACGCGGGTCTGGACCAAGGTGAAGAGTGGCGTCTGACTTGAGTTGACGTGTCGGCAGCTGCCCGGTGCAAGGGAGTACCGGACAGCGCGTTGACCAAGGTTGCCTGCGGCCCATTGCTCCAAGCACCAGCGAACACCATCGTCTCGCGGTATCCGGCTGCTCAGCCGAGGCGGGTGATGGTCTTGCGTACCTGATTTCATCTTGAGCCGGAGGAGAACAGCGGATGTTCAGCCCAGCCCAGAAGACATATTTGAACTTGACGATCGAAGGTGTGGAGCACGATTTCCAGGTGCTCGGCTACACCGGGGAAGCGGTGGCCAACAGGCCTTTCTTTTTCAACGTGGAACTGGCCAGCGAATGGCCCGACCTGGACCTTGAACGCTTCCTCGACCTCGAGGCGTTCTTCAGCTTCGACATGAACGGCAATGGCATACATGGGCGGATCTACCACATCGCGCCGATGAGGCAGGCCCCGTGTTCGGCGCGTTACAGGTTGACCCTGGTGCCGCACTTGTCCTACCTGCGTCACCGCATCAACCAGCGGATCTTTCAACAGTTCTCGGTGCCCAGGATCGTTGCCCTGATCCTGGAAGAGCATGGGATTGTGGGCGACGCTTACCGCTTCGAGCTGAGTGCGAGCTACCCCGAGCGCGACTACTGCACCCAGTATGGCGAAACGGACCTGCACTTCGTCCAGCGCTTGTGTGAAGAGGAGGGCATCCGTTTTCACTTCCAGCACAGTGCCCAGGGGCATGTGCTGGTGTTTGCCGATGGCCAGGCGGTGCTGCCGTGGGGCGTGCTCTATCGTCCGCCGCTGGTTCATGCCAAACCACGGGTGGCGGGGAACCAGACCGCCGTGGTCATTGCCGTGGAGGATGACGAGAGCCCGTGTGATCAGAGGCTTGTCCGGATTCAGGTGAAGTTTCCCTGGGATCCTGAGGACAGGTTTGATGACAAGAGTTGTTGTTGGCTGTCGGTGGCGTCCGATTGGCCTTGCGCGGTCACGCCTCCGCGAACGGGCATGGAGGTGATGGTCTCATTTCTCGGAAACGATCCCGATCAGCCGCGGGTCAGTGGGTGCCTGTGCTGCCGATAGCCTCATTCTGGCCACGGCAGCTTTATCCGAAATTATTCCAGGTTGATAATTATTGGCATCCCATAATTGCGAATAAACTCATGGTTGACGATTCCCTGCCCCCCGGTGGTGCGCACCGATGAATATCGACTCTCGATATGGTGTGATTGCCGTCGTTGACGAGCCGACCTACACGTTCGACTCCACAGACAATATCCGGTGTTATGCGCGGGAAATCATCCTGGGCGACGATGGCGTGTCATCGGTTCATGGCGTAATGCTGGACGACTTCGGCCTGCTGGTGGTCGGTGCCGGCGGAGGCGGGACAGGAGTACATGCACAGTCGGCGCTGGTGATCGACGACAAGCTGCTATTGGCCGTGGGCAACCAGGTTGCCTGCGTGTCGCTGACCGCTCCCCATGACCTGCTTTGGTCGCGCAAGGTGGATCTAGCGACCTGTTTCGGTCTCTATTGGGCAGCGCGGCAGCGTGCACTGATTTCGCACGGCGAGTTGGAAATCACAGGTTTGTCCCTTGAGGGCGACGTTATCTGGAAGGCCATGGGCGCCGACATCTTCACCGGACGCTTTCAGCTGGCGCCTGACCATGTGGAAGTCGTGGATTTCTACGACACCGTCTACCGTTTTGATGTGGTGACGGGGGAGGCATTGAAAGGCAGTTGATGCATGGAGCCGGTTAAACGTCGCGATGCAATCCTTCTGCGTCCTGCCAGTACAGGGTTCGTTCGAATTGAAAACTGATCACGAAGCGTGAGCCTGTCCGCGCAATGGCATTGGCAATCTTGTCCAGATCCGCCATGGGTGAATGTTCCTGCGGCCCAGGCCCTTTGATCCTGATGCTGGCGCGCGTGGCGACACTGAAGTCGAGCTGTTTGGTGTCCTCTGCATAGAGGGTGTGGTCGGTGATGACGAGGTCGGCGGTCAGCGTCAGCCATGACGGGAAGTAGGCTTCCAGGCTGTCGCTTGTACGCGTGACTTCAATCGCGCCGGCTGCTTGCAGGGCGTTTGCCAGAGCTGCTGCGTCAAGCGATGCGTCAGCTTCCAGGAACAGATCAAGGCTCAATGACGTTACCCTCGGTCGACGCTTCGAAGCGCTGGGCGACCCAGCATTCTTCCCCCAGGTGCAGAAAGGCTCCACCCAGCCGCCATAGCTCGAAGTAGGCGGTAAAGTCGATGTCCAGTGCAATGAGCGGGGCGGCGATGTACCAAGCCAGCCCATAGTCCGCCGCGATGCCGTACCAGGCCTCAAACAATGCGTAGTCGGCGGCGGTATGGCAGTCGGCGACTTCGCGAACCGCATC
Source organism: Pseudomonas sp. P106(2024) (assembly GCF_057480815.1). Taxonomy (NCBI): domain Bacteria; kingdom Pseudomonadati; phylum Pseudomonadota; class Gammaproteobacteria; order Pseudomonadales; family Pseudomonadaceae; genus Pseudomonas; species Pseudomonas sp. P106(2024). The sequence continues at coordinate 430,810 of NZ_JBLIYU010000003.1, forward strand.
CCCTAATGCTTCGCTGGCCCAGGTGCCCGGTATATCGAAGTTGTCGATAGCCTTGAGGTCGGCCATGGGCTTGCAGATCACCCGCGCATTGCGGGTCAGGGTCATCAACTCTGAATCGCCCGTCCGCTCGAAAAAGTCGGCCTGCACATCCAACCATCGCCGGGTAGCGGCTGCCAGTTGTTCTGGCGTGCCTCGTTGCGTGGGGAGCAGGTACAGGTAGGGAAGCGTGCCGGCAGCCAGCACTTCCAACGTGCGCCTGGCCAGTTCGGGGGCGTGCTTGAAGCCTTCGAGGATGGTGGCCACCTCGTGGGGCTGGCCATGCTCCTTGAACAGCGCGATGAACTGGGATTTATCGATATCGCTGCGGCCTTCGACCAAGGCGCGCCAATCATCCAGCAGGGAGGTGTCCATTCGGCTTCCTTGGTTATGGGCGCGGGCATTGTGCATCGCGCTTCGGTTGTTGCGCCAGGGAACGAGCGCCGGGTTCGGGCCTCGTTGAATGGACCAATCCTGTCGGTTGCGGGAGTGTTCTCCTTTAATCGATAACCAGCTCCCATACGCCACTGGCATGCTCGATCCGCTCACCCGGCAACCGGATGCGCTGGTTGGCGCTGTAGTCATGGAAGGCGCGGGCCTTGCCGATCAGCGACAGGTCCAGGGTCACGCTATGCCGCGACTCGCCACGCCCGGCCTCGAACAGCGTTTGGCCATACGGGTCCACCGCCAGGCTCGCCCCCACGAACACGCAGCCATCCGGCCCTTCGCCCACGCGGTTGGCGACCACGGCGAACACCTGGTTCTCCATCGCCCGGGCCATCACCGACACCCGGTGCACATGATCCTCCGGTTCGGCCAGGCCATCGGTGATCAGCATCAACTGCGCGCCCAGGGCCTTCAGTGCCCGCGCTGTCTCGGGGAATTCGCTGTCGTAGCAGATCAACAGGCCCAGGCGCACGCCGCGCCATTCGACGGTGGCGAAGCGGTCGCCCGGCACGACGATGCCGTGCTCCGGCAACCACAGGTGGGTCTTGCGGTAGGTGAGCAGGATGCCTTCGGGGGCGATGAACAGGGTAGTGTTGTAGAAGGTGCCGCCGTTGTTTTCGTACAGCCCCAATACTACCGCGACATTACGCTGGCGCGCTGCCGCGACCACTGCCTGCACGGCATCGCCGTCGATGGCTTCGGACAGCATGCCGACGTCATCTGCTGTGAGAAAACCGGTCAGGTGCGACTCGGGGAACAGCAGGATATCGGTGTCCGGCGCGCACTGGGCCAGGGCCTCGAGGATGCCGCGCAGGTTGTGGGCGGTGTCGCCGTCGCGGGTTGTCGTCTGTACCACTTCGATCTTCATGGGCAATCCGTCTCGCTGGGCCCGACCCTTCCGCGGGCGAGTGACATTTGCGAAGGGTGGTGCAAGTATGAAAACAATCACTGGCAAAACAATCACTTCGACGGGTTAACCCGGGGGTAGGGCATGAGCTTGAGCCTGCAGGATCTTTCGTGGCACCAGGGTGTGGGCCAATGCATCGAGCACCTCGACCGGCCGAGCTTCTGGCGCACCCTGGCGACGCTGCTCGGCGACTTCGTCGAGGTGGACACCTGGGTGGCGCTGCTGTTCAGCCACGACAAGCCGCTGATCTTCGACCAGAGCCCCTACGAGCGCGAGGGCATCGACCCGCTGGTGAGCGAGTACGCCAACGGCCTGTACCTGCTCGACCCGTTTTACATCAGCAGCCGCGAGCGGCCGCTGACCGGCCTGGTGCGCCTGGCCGACGTGGCCCCGGAGCAGTTCCAGCAGACCGATTACTACCGCCTGTACTTCACCCACAACGTGGTCGCCGACGAGGTGCAGTTCAACCTGGCCCTGGGCGATGGGCGCACGCTGTGCCTGTCGCTGGGCGGGCGCTCACGTTTCGACGCCCAGGCCATCGCCCAGCTGGAGCTGGTGCGTCCCTGGCTGATCGGCCTGCTGCGCCAGCGGCTGCACTTCGAGCAATTGCCCGAGCGCGCACCGGCCAAGCCCGCGCTGGGCCTGGCCCAGGGGCGCGACGAAGCACGGCGGCAGCTGGAGTCGGTGCTCACGGCGCGGGAGCTGGACGTGGTGCGGCTGATCCTGTCGGGGCATTCGAACAAGGAGACGGCCATCAAGCTCAAACTGTCGGCCGAGACGGTGAAGGTCCATCGCCGCAACGTGTACCGCAAGCTGGACGTGAACTCCCAGAGCGAGCTGTTCTCGCTGCTGTTTTTGGCCGGCGAAGACCTCGCCAGCCTGCAACCGGCGCCGTGATTCCCCCGCGCCATTACCCCCAGGTTAATCCTTCGACGTTATAGGAATCCGCACGGGGATCCGCATACTGGGCTGGCAGCTTCCTTGCGCGTGACCACCTGGAAGCCGCGTGAGAGCGGGCTTTGTGGTCGCAGCGTGGGAGCGGGCTTGCCCCGCGATCACCGGCAAGGCCGGTGCCATCCACCACATTGCCTGCATCGCGGGGCAAGCCCGCTCCCACGCTGTATTTCCTGCAGCTGTACCTGCTGCATCTGCTTAGCGTGCTGCAGACCGGCTGGGCAATTTCCTAGAACAATCACAAGAGGATGACCCATGGCTCATTTCGCTCACGGCCCTGCCCGTGGCATCGCCCCTGCACGCCAGGAGGCCACCCATGCCTGACGCCACCCCCGCAAAACTTTCCCTGACCTCCCTGACCGTCTTCGGCCTGGCTTACATGTGCCCGAGCCTGGCCATGGTGATCTTCGGCGTGATCTCCGAGCGCAGCGACGGCATCGCCCCCAGCGCCTTCCTGCTGGCCACCGGCGCCATGCTGCTGTCGGCCCTGAGCTATGCCAAGCTGTCGCGCCTGTTCCCGGTGTCCGGCTCGGCCTACTACTACGCCAAGCGCCTGCTCGGCCCAGGCTGCGGCTTCGTGGTCGGCTGGGCGGTACTGCTGGCCTACCTGTTCATGCCCATGGTCGCCTGGCTGCTGCAGTCGGTGTTTCTCAACGCCCAGTTCCCGCAGGTGCCCACCTGGGGCTGGCTGCTGATCAATATCGGCCTGACCACGGCGGTGACCGTCAGCGGCATGACCCTGACCGACCGCCTGAACAAAGTGCTCACGGTCCTGAGCGTGGCCCTGGTGCTGTTGTTCATTGGCTACTGCCTGCGCTATGTGGCCGGCCAGCCCCAGGTCGGCTTCACCCACCCCGTATGGAACGAGCACAGCACCTTGACCGGCCTCACCGCCGCCGCCGCCATCGCCGCCTATTCGTTCCTCGGGTTCGACGCCGTGACCACCCTGGCCGAGGAGGCCGAGCAGCCCAAGCGCGACATCCCCCGGGCGGTGCTGCTGGTGATCAGCGTGGGCGGGCTGCTGTTCACGGCGGTGGCCTACCTGATGCAACTGAGCCATCCCGGCGGCCAGTTCGCCGACCCAGAGACCGCGACCTACGCGCTGTCGATCGAGGTGGGCGGGCAGTTCTTCGCCGACTTCGTCAACCTCGGCGGCATCGTCGCCGGCTTCGCCTCGTGCCTGGCGGTGCAGGTCAGCGCCAGCCGCTTGCTGTACTTCATGGGCCGCGAAGGCGTGCTGCCACCGCGTTGTTTCGCCAAGCTGCAGGGCACGGCGCGCACGCCGGTGTTCAACCTGCTGCTGATCGCCGGGCTGGGGTTGATCGGGATCGGCGCGGATGTGAGCTCGGCCGCTTCGCTGATCAACTTCGGCGCGTTCCTGGCGTTTGCGGCGGTGAATGTCTGCGTGATTGCGTACTACCGGCGTGAGCGGCGCAAGCAGCGGTTGAGTGGGGTGGGGTTCGTGGTGTTTCCGCTGCTGGCGATTGGGGTGAACCTGTATCTGCTGTCGCTGCTGAGCACGGTGGTGATACTGGCCGGGGTGGCTTGGCTGGTGTGTGGCGGGTTGTACCTGATGTGGCTGACGGCGGGGTTCAGCAAGCCTACGCCGGGGTTGATGGAGGTTGAGTCTTGAGGTGTTGAGCAAGCCACTTCGGCTTTACATGGAATTATTCCAGGCCAATAATTATTGGTATCTCATAATTCAGGATAAACCCATGGCTGACATTTTCCTGCGCCCGGAACTGGCAGCCGATATGGCCAGGCAACTGCTCAAGCCCTCGGCACTGGATATCGGCCTGCGTTCCGGGTTGTTCCTGTCCGGCCTGCGCCGGACGGGCAAGACAACCTTTCTCAAGAACGATCTGATCCCGGCCCTGGAGGCACAGGGCGCACTGGTGATCTACGTCGACCTGTGGAGCGACACCCAGACAAGCCCGGTGAAACTGGTGCTGGCTGCCGTGCGCCAAGCCCTGCTCGAACTGCAGACACCGACCTCGTCGTTCATGCAGCGTCTCAAGCGCGTGCGTGGCGCCGAGGTGGAGCTGGCCGGTTTCAAGTTCGGTTTCAACCTCGATACCCTGGGTGATGCAGGCGGCGTGACACTCGCCGAAGCGCTGACCGAAGCGGTGGACCAGGCCAAGGCGACTGTCGTGCTGATCGTCGACGAAGTGCAGCATGCCATCACCACAGAGGACGGGCAGCAGATGATGCTGGCCCTGAAGGCCGCGCGTGACGCCATCAACCCAAGACCCGCGACGGCTGGGCATTTCCTGTTCATCGGCACCGGCTCGCACCGGGCCATGGTCAACGAGCTGACCGCCCGGCGTAACCAGGCGTTTGCCGGCGCCACCAACGTGGCCTATCCGGTGCTGGACGAGGGCTATGTCGCGTTCTGGCTCCAGCGGCTCGCCGCGGACGGCCTCGATAACCTGCCTTCGCTGGAAGTGGCGAGCGAGGCGTTCAAGACACTGGGCAGCCGGCCTGAAGAGTTCATCCGTGCCCTGCGTCAGTTGATTCACTCGCCCAGCCTCGGTTCCGGGGCGGATGTGGTGCTGCCGGTGATCGCGGCCACGCTGCGCTCGGCGGCGGCCGACCTGGAGCTGATGAAGGTCGAGGAACTGGGCGTGCTGGCCCAGGCCATTTTCGCCCGGATCGCCTCCGTGGATGGCGAGACGCGGGGCGTGTTTTCCAGCGAGGCGGCGGGCGAGTATTCGACGTTCGTGGGGCGTGAAGTGCGGGTGGAGGAGATCCAGCCGGTGGCCAATGAGTTGCTGGCGGCGAACCTGATCATTCGCCGGGGGCATGGCCTGTATGGCGTGACCGATCCGTTCGTGCAGGAGATCTGGCGGGAGCGCCAGGCGATGCTGGGTAAGCGCTGAGTCGGCCGCGGTCAATGGCTATATGATTTCGAAGTCATACTGACAAGTGCCTTCCGCGCGGCTGGACAAGTCGCATTGCGGATGCGCGATACATCGTTGTCTCATCGCATGGCAAAACTGCGCAGCGCGCCAGTCGGTCGAGCGCCCTCCGCGCTCGCCGCTGGCACGCTGGCCGCGGGATGTCAGGCCGCTACTTTCTCCCGCACGATGACCATCGAGTTGTAGATGTAGCCCTTGTCCTTGGTCTCATGGTCGTATTGCTGGCCGCTGGTAATGTCGTACGTCACGATGATTTCGTATTGGTCGGAACTGGCGCTGGCCTGGCCAGTGGTGTTGAGCCCTTCATTGGCATCGTAGTAATCGACGATATTGTCCTGTTTCTGGGCGGTGGCATTGAGCGAGTTGGTGCCGGTGTAGGGAATGTCGAACATGCAGGCGAAGTCGGCGACCGCGGCCTTGCTATCGGGCTCGCGCAGTGACAGGTTCATCGCCAGGCCAATGCCGGACACATAGGTCTTGCTCTCGGACTTGATGGGAGAGGCGTTGTACCATTTACCGAAAGGCCCACGGTTGTCGTAGCCTTTGATGACAAACTCATTTGGGGTGTCGGTATCGCCGTGCCCCATATGCGGGGCGGACACTACCAGATCCTTGCTCGTCAGGTTGTAGATCGTCAGGTTGTGCCGGGTGTTGTGCAGGACCAGGGACAGGATCACCGTTGTGGCAATGATGAGTACCGCGCCCCATACTCCCGCAACGACAGCCCCTTCCTCCAGCGGTGCAAACGCACTGCGCCAGCCACGGGCAAGGCCCTGGACACAGCGCCCCATCAAACCATTGAACTGGCCGTTGAAGATGCCCGAGAAAAACACCCTGAGGAAGCGCGAGGCGGCTTGAAGCGTTCCCCGGAGCACGGCTTTGAACAGGCCCCAGGTTTTTGAGACCGCGTCTTTCAAGATTGCTCTGAGGCCGCGCCCACCCGCGTAGCTCAGCAGTTCCTTCAAGGCACTGGTGACAATGATCGAGCTGCCAAGGGTAATCGTGAAGTTGACCACGGTCCGGGTGACGCCACCGAAGCCGAAATTGAAGGGGATGTGTGAGTCGACGAAGTAACGCTTGCCATCAATCTCGATGGACATCTCATCGGTCACGATCTTGTACTTCTTTTCCCGCAATGCGACTTCAGCGGCAGTGGCTTCGACCAGTTGCACAGAATCCAGCAAGCTGTTCTGCGAGATGTGTACATGGTGCTGCTCGCCGTCGATGGTTTGCATGCCGACCAGCCAGACATCGCCGTCGTCTTGTGGCACTTGCTGGAACTTGTCGATGTCCATGTCGGAAAAACGCTGCATGAACACCGCTTCGCGAGCTTGCTGGCGCGCAATTGCGGCCGTTGCCTGCCCACCCAACGGGCCTTTGCCGAACAGCGGATGGAGGCTTTGTTCGGTGAAGGTGCTGTTGACCTCATTGATGCTCACGCTTTTTGCGGGGTCGAACTCCAGGTTTTCGGTCGAGAACAAGCTGGTCATGCTGAACTCCATATTCGGCAAATGACGCATTGGGGAAGCCCGACGTGGTGCCGGGCCCGGGATAAAGCCACGAGCGCGCTATGCCATTCCCAGCGGCGGGGAACGCTGGAGCATGCGGCGATATCAATTTGGCATCATCCGGGCAGGGTGTGCAAGTGGCCTGAGCGAGGAGGCAGCATGCATGCGACCATCCGTTGCGATGCAATCCTTCGGCATCCTGGCAACAGCGTGTTCGTTCGATATCGAGAGCTCAAAGCAGGGAGCTTTCCATACGACCTCCTGGTTCACAGGGGGCATCATGCTGCGGGTGTCGTGCCAGGGTCCCTGCGACTATTGGCGAGTTGGATGCGCGCAGCGCCGCGATCACGATCCGGCTGATGGCTTCTAAGTCTTCGCGCTGAGCGCGGCGGACATGACATTCCATGGACATCTCCCGAATTGATGGCTCTACCACATAACCCTTGTGGGAGCGGCCTTGTGTCGCGAAAGGACCGCAAAGCGGTCCCTGATTTCTGATGTGTTGCGAAGATTGCCGGGGCTGCTACGCAGCCCTTTCGCGACACAAAGCCGCTCCCACAGGGCCCGCGTTTGCCTGTGGCGTCAGTGCTTCATCCCCAACTCCGCATCATCCATCAGCGCCTTGGCCAGCGCACTCAGGTAATACGATGCCCAGATCAACTGAGGCTTCTCCTCCATGATCCCGGTGATGGTCAGGTCGCATACGCAGCCCATCAACTCCGAAGCCTGTTCCCGTGCGTGCTGGCAAGGGATGCCGGGTTCGATGCAGAACAGCGGGTCGGTATGCCCTTCACCCTGGTAGAACTTGGTCTTGCCCACCGTGGTGTGGGGCGTGGTGTCGTCTGTGCTCATGGCTCAATCTCCCTGAAATGATGCGTGCCTGGGCTTGCGCAATCGCGGGACAAGCTCGCTCCCACGGGTACATGTATCTCGCCGCATGTGGATCACAGCGTGTTTGGATTACAGCGTGGGAGCGGACTTGCCCCGCGATTGCATCAGCCCAGCCAACAAATGACTTAAGCCCTAGTGCAACGTCCGAGGCTCCACCTGCGGCATCTGCACCTGAATCAACGCCGATTCGAGCAGCACCCGCAGCGCCTCCATTTCATGCATCGCGGCCATGACCAGAATCGACACGGGCGACTTGGGATGCAGCAGAACAGCCTGATGCGCCACGGTCTGCGCGCAGAGGGCGTACTCCGTGGCCTGGATGATGGTGTCTTCGAGAGAGTGGTGGTTGTGGGGTGGATCGGGAACTATCTTCAGCATGGTTTTGTGCCCTTTGATGGGGCCGCTACCGGACTGCTGTCAAACAGGTAGGTGGCAGCTATGCATAGGTTGACAGACCGGCGGACACAAAAACCGGCGCACGCAAGCGTGCCCCATGCACAGCCGCCATAAAGGGCAAGCAGTGCAGGTGTCGCATCGCGGCCTGTCAAAGCCGATCGCTGATTTGCAGCGACCTGCCGAGACTAGAGCGCTGCCATAGCGATCGCAACGAAAAATAGGCGGAAGGAGGATATTTGGGAAATGGACTACAAAGAAGGGCTTAAATCTGATTTTTTCATGTATTTCGAGACGCTGCGGTACCTTGTATGGCAGCTGCGAGCATATCTCCAATTTGCCAAGTGCTGGAAAATAGCAGCTTGGCGTGCTAAATAATGCACGAAGTGGATACTGAATAGTGTTATTTTTCTCTTTGGTGTGGTTTAGGCGCGGTGCGAGTGGTCGAAAAGCCGTTGGGGTGGATCGGTCTGGTGAATTATTAATTTGGTTTTTCTGGTTCTGGTTTTATTTTCAACTAACTTTTTGATTTGGATGGTGTGATGATCGTCTCGCTGGATACTAATGTTCTGCATCAAGAAGGTTATGCATCTTCGTCAATGGGTTTGTTGCGTCGTTTGGTGGACGCGAGATTACTTGATTTGGTTATTTGTAAGATGGTCTTGCGAGAGTATGAGTCTAGAAAGCTGATGGAGTTGGCCTCGAAGACTAAAAGTGTAGTTGATAACTTAAGGGATTTGAATAAAGGTCTTTCTAAGTGTGTCGGGGAAATTCCTGAAATTCTACAGTTTGAACAGGCGATTGAATCGCTTCTTCCGGCGCTTGAAGAAAAGTTGCAATTTAGTACGAGGGCGTGGCTAAATGATTTTCGAGTGCGTGTTCTTGATATGGCCCCGGAGGATTATGGAAATATTTGGGATGACTATTTTTCTGGTAAGGGTACTTTTAAGAAACCTAAAAATAGAGAAGATATTCCTGACTCTATAATTGCCAAGACTCTTTCAAGGTTTTTTGAGGGAGGTAAGGGCTTTATATTTGTAAGTAAAGATGGGCAGCTCAAGAGCTACATGTCCGGCCTTCCTGGGGTTACTGTGTATGGTGAGCTGTCGGAATTTGTTCGGAGCTCTGACTTTGAGCGTGCGCTTGGTAGGCTTGATGCCAAGAATAAAATTATTGAGGATTTCAAAAATGCTATTGGCTCTCAGGCTTTTCTCGCAAACGTAATGGCCTATTTTTGTGCTGATGATTCTGACTTCTATTACTCGTACTGGGATGACGAGAGGGTTGAAAATCAACAAGCTTTACCTCTTTCTGTTTATGGAGGGGTGGTTGCGGGAGGGTTGACTGTCTCAAGTGTTAAAGATGAGAGCTTTGGTCCTGTGGCTTGCATAGGTCCAAAGCACTATGTGATACCGGTGTCTTTTAAGTCCGAGGTCGCGATTTCATTCATTGGTAATTATGCTGAGTGGCTGCACTCATCAGATGAGGTGAAGAGAATAGTTGAAATTGATTCGTGCGATGGGGATGGCATGGTGAAATTTGCGATGGCCGTGGACGCAACCATTTCGGGTGAGGTGGTAATACATTTGCTAGGTGATGTTGAGCCGGATAGCTTATTGATTCACTCAGAGTACATTGGGGTGGAAAGTTCACCTCTTGATGTCGAGTTTGTGCCTGGAAAAATATGGCTTTGTCCAACTTTTAAGTAAATGCCGATGAAAATCGGCATATCTAAAATGGTGAGGTTTGTGCTGGGGCTTGAGGAGCTTACGGGGGGGATGGGTTTGACTTTTGAAGAAACGCCGCCTCCAACAACTGCCTCGTATACCCATGCTGCGGTTCCTGGAAAATGGCCCCCGCATCCCCCTGTTCCACCACCTGCCCATGCTTGATCACCATCAACTGATGACTCAACGCCTTGACCACCGCCAGGTCATGACTGATAAACAGGTAGGTAAGGTTGTACTTAACCTGCAAATTCCGCAAAAGCTCAACCACCTGCCGCTGCACCGTCCGATCCAGCGCCGAGGTCGGCTCATCCAGCAAAATCAAAGCGGGCTTCAACACCAACGCCCGAGCAATGGCGATGCGCTGCCTTTGCCCCCCAGAAAACTCATGGGGATACCGATGCCGCGTCCTCGGATCCAGCCCCACTTCCTCCAGCGCCGCAATAATCGCCGCTTCCTGCTCAGCCGGCGTGCCGATCTTGTGAATCCGTAACCCCTCGCCAACGATATCCGCCACGCACATGCGCGGGCTCAGGCTGCCGAAGGGGTCCTGAAACACCACCTGCATCTCCCGCCGCAGCGGCCGCACGGCTTTCTGGTTCAGCCCTTCAAGATTCTGCCCATGGAAGCGAATGCCACCCTGGCTGGAAATCAACCGCAGGATGGCTAGTCCCAAGGTGGACTTGCCCGACCCACTCTCGCCAACAATCCCCAGCGTCTGTCCCTGGGGCAGGCTGAAGTTCACCCCATCTACGGCCTTCACATGGTCCACGGTCCGGCGCAGCAGCCCCTTCTTGATCGGGAACCACACCTTCAGATCCTTCACCTCCAGCAACGGCGCCCCTTCGGCATTCGCGGCAGGCGCGCCGCTGGGCTCGGCGTTGATCAGCATCTGCGTATACGGATGCTGCGGCTTGCTGAACAGCGTGGCGCAATCAGCCTGCTCGACGATCTTGCCGCACTGCATCACGCACACGCGGTGGGCGATGCGGCGCACCAGGTTGAGGTCGTGGCTGATCAGCAGCAGGGCCATGCCGAGGCGCGCCTGCAGCTCCTTGAGCAGGTCGAGAATTTTCAACTGCACGGTCACGTCGAGCGCCGTGGTGGGCTCGTCGGCAATCAGCAGTTCGGGCTCGTTGGCCAGGGCCATGGCGATCATCACCCGCTGGCGCTGACCACCAGACAGCTCATGGGGCAGGGCTTTCAGGCGCTTCTTCGGCTCGGGAATACCAACCAGCTCCAGCAGCTCCAGCGTGCGCGCGGTGGCGGCCTTGCCGGTGAGGCCCTTGTGCAGCAACAGGATCTCGTTGATCTGCTTCTCGATGCTGTGCAGCGGGTTCAGCGAGGTCATCGGCTCCTGGAAGATCATCGCAATGCGGTTGCCGCGAATCCGCTGCATGGGCTTCTCGCCCAGGTGCAGCAGGTCCTTGCCGCCGTACTGGATGGTGCCGCTCGGATGCCGCGCCAGCGGGTAGGGCAGCAGGCGCAAGATCGAATGGGCGGTCACCGACTTGCCCGAGCCGCTTTCGCCCACCAGGGCCAGGGTCTCGCCCTTGCGGATGTCGAAGCTGATGCCGTCGACCACGCGGTTGACCTGCTCGCCAGTGACGAACTCCACCGCCAGGTCGCGGACTTCGATCAGGGTGTCTTGGCTCATGTCATTTCCTCGGGTCGAAGGCGTCGCGGGCGGATTCGCCGATGAATACCAGCAGGCTCAGCATCACCGCCAGCACGGCGAAGGCGCTGATGCCCAGCCAGGGAGCTTGCAGGTTGGACTTGCCCTGGGCGACCAGCTCGCCCAGCGACGGGGAGCCTGCGGGCAGGCCGAAGCCTAAGAAGTCCAGGGCGGTGAGGGTGCCGATGGCGCCGGTGAGGATGAACGGCATGAAGGTCATGGTCGAGATCATGGCGTTGGGCAGGATGTGGCGGAACATGATCGGGCCGTTGCGCATGCCCAGCGCGCGGGCGGCGCGCACGTATTCGAGGTTGCGCCCGCGCAGGAACTCGGCGCGCACCACGTCCACCAGGCTCATCCACGAGAACAGCAGCATGATGCCCAGCAACCACCAGAAGTTGGGCTGCACGAAGCTGGCAAGGATGATCAGCAGGTACAGTACCGGCAGGCCGGACCAGATCTCCAGGAAGCGCTGGCCGGCCAGGTCCACCCAGCCGCCGTAGAAGCCCTGCAAGGCGCCGGCGATCACGCCGACGATGGAACTGGCGATGGTCAGCGTCAGGGCGAACAGCACCGAGATGCGGAAGCCGTAGATCACCCGGGCCAGCACGTCGCGGCCCTGGTCGTCGGTGCCCAGCAGGTTGTCGGTGGAGGGCGGCGCGGGGGCCGGCACCTTCAGGTCGTAGTTGATGCTTTGGTAGCTGTAGGGGATCGGCGCCCACAGCACGAAGGCGTCCTTTTTCTCCAGCAGCTCGCGGATGTACGGGCTCTTGTAGTTGGCCTCCAGCGGGAACTCGCCGCCGAAAGTGGTCTCCGGGTAGCGCTTGAAGGCGGGGAAGTACCATTCGCCGTCGTAGCGCACGGCAATCGGCTTGTCGTTGGCGATGAACTCGGCGCCCAGGCTCAGCACGAACAGCACCAGGAAGATCCACAGCGACCACCAGCCGCGGCGGTTGGCCTTGAAGCGCTCGAAGCGCCGGCGATTAAGGGGGGACAGGGCCATGTCAGTGCTCCCGGCTGGCGAAGTCGATGCGTGGATCGACCAGGGTGTAGGTGAGGTCGCCGATCAGCTTCACCACCAGACCCAGCAGGGTGAAGATGAACAAGGTGCCGAACACCACCGGGTAGTCGCGGTTGATCGCCGCCTCGAAACTCATCAGGCCCAGGCCGTCGAGGCTGAAGATCACCTCGATCAGCAGGGACCCTGTGAAGAAGATGCCGATGAACGCCGAGGGGAAGCCGGCGATCACCAGCAGCATGGCGTTGCGGAACACGTGGCCGTACAGCACCCGCGAACGGCTCAGGCCCTTGGCCTTGGCGGTGACCACGTACTGCTTGTTGATCTCGTCGAGGAAGCTGTTCTTGGTCAGCAGGGTCATGGTGGCGAAGTTGCCGATCACCAGCGCGGTGATGGGCAGCACCAGGTGCCAGAAGTAGTCGAGCACCTTGCCGGTGGTGCTCAGCTCATCGAAGTTGTTGGAGGTCAGCCCGCGCAGCGGGAACCAGTCGAAGTAGCTGCCGCCGGCGAACAGCACGATCAGCAGGATGGCGAACAGGAACGCGGGGATGGCGTAGCCGACGATGATCGCCGAGCTGGTCCACACGTCGAAATGGCTGCCGTGGCGCACGGCCTTGGCGATCCCCAGGGGGATCGATACCAGGTACATGATCAGCGTGCTCCATAGCCCCAGCGAGATGGACACGGGCATCTTCTCGGCGATCAGGTCGATGACCTTGGCGTCGCGGAAGAAGCTGTTGCCGAAGTCCAGCTGGGCGTAGTTCTTGACCATGATCCACAGCCGCTCGGGCGCGGACTTGTCGAAGCCGTACATGCGCTCGATCTCGGCGATCAGCGCCGGGTCCAGGCCTTGCGCGCCGCGGTAGTTGGAGCCGGCCACCGACACTTCGGCACCGCCGCCGGCGATGCGGCTGGTGGCGCCGTCGAAGCCTTCGAGCTTGGCGATCATCTGCTCCACCGGGCCGCCGGGGGCGGCCTGGACGATGATGAAGTTGATGATCAGGATGCCGAACAGGGTCGGGATGATCAGCAGCAGGCGCCGCAGGATATAGGCCAGCATGTCAGTGGGCCTCTTCCACGGCGGGGGCTTCGCTCACGGCAGGCGTGACGTCGGGCTTGATCCACCAGGTGTCGATGCCGATGTCGTACTTGGGCGACACGGCGGGGTGACCGATGTGGTTCCAGTAGGCCACCCGCCAGGTCTTGATGTGCCAGTTGGGGATCACGTAGTAGCCCCACAGCAGCACGCGGTCCAGGGCGCGGCAGTGGTCGACCAGGCTCTGGCGCGAATCGGCGTTGATCAGCTGTTCCACCAGCTGGTCGATGGCAGGATCGCGCAGGCCGATGAAGTTGCGGCTGCCGGGGTTGTCGGCGGCGGCGCTGTTCCAGTACTCGCGCTGCTCGTTGCCGGGCGAGTTCGATTGCGCGAAGCCGCCGACGATCATGTCGTAGTCCCGCGAACGCAGGCGGGTGATGTACTGCGACACGTCCACCCGGCGGATCTCGAGGTTGATGCCCAGGTCCGCGAGGTTGCGCTTGAACGGCAGCAGCACGCGCTCGAACTGGGTCTGGGCCAGCAGGAACTCGATGCTCAGCGGCTTGCCGTCCTTGTCGACCATCTTGTCGTCGACGATCTTCCAGCCGGCGTCCTGCAGCAGCTTGTAGGCCTGGCGCTGCTGGTCGCGGATCATGCCGCTGCCGTCGGTGACGGGGTTGCGGAAGGCGCCGTTGAACACCTCGTCGGGCACCTTGCCGCGCAGCGGTTCGAGAATCTTCAGCTCGGTGGGCGAGGGCAGGCCGCTGGCGGCCATCTCGGAGTTCTCGAAGTAGCTGCCGGTGCGGGTGTAGGCGCCGTTGAACAGCTGCTTGTTGGTCCACTCGAAGTCCAGCAGCAGGCTGATGGCCTGGCGCACGCGGATGTCCTGGAACATCGGCTTGCGCAGGTTGAAGATGAAGCCTTGCATGCCCACCGGGTTGCCGTTGGGGATCTCTTCCTTGATCAGGCGGCCGTCGCGCACGGCGGGCACGTCGTAGGCGGTGGCCCAGTTCTTCGCGCTGACTTCCAGGCCGTAGTCGAACTGGCCGGCCTTCAGCGCCTCGAGGGCGACGGTGTTGTCGCGGTAGGAGTCGAAGGTCATCACATCGAAGTTGTAGAAGCCGCGGTTGATCGGCAGGTCCTTGGCCCAGTAGTCCTTGACCCGCTCGTAGCGGATCGAGCGGCCGGCCTTCACCTCGGCGACCTTGTAGGGGCCGCTGCCCAGCGGGATCTCCAGGTTGCCGCGGTTGAAGTCGCGGTTGGCATACCAGTGCTTGGGCAGCACCGGGAGCTGGCCGAGGATCAGCGGCAGCTCGCGGTTGTTGCTGTGCTTGAACTTGAACAGCACCTTGAGCGGGTCTTCGGCGACCACGTCGGCGACGTCGGCGTAATACTGGCGGTACAGCGGGGCGCCGTCCTTGATCAGGGCGTTGAAGGTAAATACCACGTCTTCGGCGCGCATCGGCTGGCCGTCGTGGAAGCGCGCTTCGGGGCGCAGGTAGAAGCGCACCCAGCTGTTGTCGGGAGCCTTTTCGATCTTGCCGGCCACCAGGCCATACTCGGTGAACGGCTCGTCCTGGCTCTGGCGCATCAGGGTGTCGTAGATGCTGCCGATGTTGTCGGCGGGCACGCCCTTGTTGATGAACGGGTTGAGGCTGTCGAAGCCGCCGAAGCTGGACTGGCGGAAGGTGCCGCCCTTGGGCGCGTCGGGGTTGACGTATTCGAAGTGCTTGAAGTTGGCCGGGTATTTCGGCGCTTCGCCGTACAGGGTCAGGGCGTGTTGCGGGGCGGCCACGGCCGGGAGCGTGAGGCAGGCCAGCAGCAGGCTGCCGGCCAGGCGGCGCAGGGTGGGCGTCATTTGGCTTTCTCCGAAGTCTTCTTGATCCACCAGCTGTTCAGCCCAAGGGTGTAGGGCGGCGTGGTGACGAAGGCGAACCGGTTGCGGTAGGCCAGGCGGTGATTGTCGAGGTACCAGTTGGGGATCATGTAGTACTGCCATGAGAGCACGCGGTCCAGGGCGCGCGCGGCGGCGATCTGGTCATCGCGGCTGCGGGCGGCGAGCAGGGTGTCGAGCAGGTGGTCGACCACCGGGTCCTTCACGCCAGCATAGTTCTTGCTGCCCTTGGTGGCGGCCTGGCTTGAATGGAAATACAGCCACTGCTCGAGGCCCGGGCTAAGGGTCTGGTTCAGGGTCATCAGGATCATGTCGAAATCGAACTGGTCGAGCCGTTGTTTGTACTGGGCGCGGTCGACGGTGCGCAAGCGCGCATCGATGCCGATGCTGGCCAGATTTTCGACATAAGGTTGCAGGATGCGTTCGAGGTTCGGGTTTACCAGCAGCAGTTCCATCCGGAACGGCTGGCCCTTGCCGTCCACCAGGCGCTGGCCGTTGAGCTTCCAGCCGGCCTGGGCGAACAGGTCGAGGGCCTGGCGCAGGGCCGCGCGGCTGATGCCGCTGCCGTCGGTGTGGCTGACCTGGTAGGGCTGGGTGAAGAGCTTTTCGGGCAGTTGGTCGCGGAACGGCTTGAGCAGCAGCCACTCCTTGCCGGTGGGCAGGCCGCTGGCGGTGAACTCGCTGTTGGGGTAGTAGCTGGTGGCGCGCCGGTAGGCGCCGTTGAACAGGGCGCGGTTGGTCCATTCGAAATCGAGCATCAGGCCCAGCGCCTGGCGTACCCGTGGGTCGCTGAAGGCGGCGCGGCGGCTGTTCATGAACAGGCCTTGGGTCTGCGTGGGGATCTGGTGCGGGATCTGCGCCTTGATCACCTCGCCCCGGCGCACGGCGGGGAAGCTGTAGCCGTTGGCCCAGTTCTTCGCCTGGTGCTCGATATAGATGTCGAATTCGCCCGCCTTGAAGGCTTCGAAGGCCACGGTGGCGTCCCGGTAGAACTCGTATTCGACGCGGTTGAAGTTGTACTTGCCGCGGTTCACGGCCAAGTCCTTGCCCCAGTAGTCCTTCACCCGCTCGAACACCAGGCGCCGGCCCGGTTGCACCTCGCTGATGCGGTAGGGACCGCTGCCCAAGGGCGGCTCGAAGGTGGTGGCCTTGAAGTCGCGTTTTTCCCAGTAGTGCTTGGGCAGCACCGGCATTTCGCCCAGGCGCAGGATCAGCAGCGGGTTGCCGGCGCGCTTGAACACGAAGCGGATGCGCAGCGGGCCGAGGATGTCGACCCGGGCCACTTCCTGCAGGTTGGTGCGGTAGATCGGGTGGCCGTCCTTGAGCAGGGTGCGGTAGCTGAAGGCGACGTCGGCGGCGGTAATCGGCACGCCGTCGTGGAAGCGTGCCTCGGGGCGCAGGTTGAACACCACCCAGCTGCGGTCCTCGCTGTACTCGACGGAGCGGGCGATCAGGCCGTAGCTGGAGGTGGGTTCGTCCCCGGAGGGATCGTACATGCCGGTGCCGACCATCAGCGGCTCGTTGAGCTCGTTGATGCCGTACTGCAGGAAGTTGGGCGTGGTGACCGGGCTCGAGCCCTTGAAGGTATAGGGGTTGAGCGTGTCGAAGGTGCCGAAGGCCATGGCCCGCAAGGTGCCGCCTTTCGGGGCTTGCGGGTTGACCCAGTCGAAGTGGGTGAAGCTGGCCGGGTACTTGAGCGAGCCGAACTGCGCGTATCCGTGGCTTTCGCTCACCATCGCGACGGCGGGGAAGCTCAAGGCCAGGCTGAGAGACAGCAGGAGGGGACGTATCAAGTCGGCATCCGATCCAGAAGGCGTTGGGCTTGGTTCGGGGTACAGTAACAGCTTGTCTGGAATGGAAAAAGAGTACGGGTCGGTCGGATGGATGTGGCTGATTGGGGCTGCTTTGCAGCCCTTTCGCGACACAAGGCCGCTCCTACAGGGATTGCGCAGACCCTCAGGCTGGTGCAATGCCTGTGGGAGCGGCCTTGTGTCGCGAAAGGGGCGCGAAGCGCCCCCCAGGATTCACATCAACGCGACAGGTAGACGGTCAGCGTCTGCCCCGGCTTGAGCGCATGCCCGCTGCGCGGATTCCAGCGCTTGAGGTGCTTCATCTCGACGTTGAAGCGCTTGGCCACCAGGTAGTACGAGTCGCCCTTGCGCACCTTGTACTGGGTGGAGCGTTGCTTGGCATCGGCCACGCGCTTGGCCGCCGCGCTCGGCGCGTTGCCGCCACGCAGGGCCAGCACCTGGCCGACCTTGAGGCTGTTGCCGCGCAGGCTGTTCCAGCGCTGGATGTCCTTGACCGCGACGCGGTTGGCCTTGGCGATGCTGCCCAGGTTGTCGCCACGCTTGACCCGGTAGCTGCGTGCCGCCGGCGCCCTGGCATCGGCCAGGGCGGCCTGGAACACGGCCTTGTTCGGCTGCAGGGCGACCAGTTCCTCGGGCTTGAGGTTGGACATGCGGTCGCTGAGCAGCTGCGCCTTGGCGGTGGGCACCAGCAGTTGCTGCGGGCCGTCCACGGTCATGCGTTTCTTGAAGGCGGGATTGAGCTGGATCAGCTCGTCTTCGTCGATGTCGGCGAAGGCCGCGACGCGGGACAGGTCGAGGCGGTCGTTGATGGCGACGGCTTCGAAATAGGGCTCGTTGGCGATCGGGTTCAGGTTGATCCCGTAGGCGGCAGGGGTGTTGACCACCTGCGACAGGGCCAGCAGCTTGGGCACGTAGTCGCGGGTTTCCTGCGGCAGCGGCAGGTTCCAGTAGTCGGTCGGCAGGCCCAGGCGCTCGTTGCGCTCGATGGCGCGGCTGACGGTGCCTTCGCCGGCATTGTAGGCCGCCAGGGCCAGCAGCCAGTCGCCGTTGAACATGTCGTGCAGGCGGTTCAGGTAGTCCAGCGCGGCGTTGGTCGAGGCGGTGACGTCGCGACGGCCGTCGTAGAAGTTGGTCTGGCGCAGGTTGAAGTGACGCCCGGTGGACGGGATGAACTGCCACATGCCGGCGGCGTGCGCGCGGGAGTAGGCCATCGGGTTGTAGGCGCTCTCGATGGCCGGCAGCAGGGCCAACTCCAGTGGCATGTCGCGTTCTTCGAGGCGTTCGACGATGTAGTGCAGGTAAAGGCTGCCGCGCTCGCCGGCGTTCTCGAGGAACGACGGGTTGCTGGCGAACCACAGGCGTTGCTGTTCGATGCGCGGGTTGACGTCCATGCCGTCCTGCAGGGCGAAGCCCTGGCGCATGCGCTCCCAGACGTCCTGGGGCGGTGCTTCCTTGGGCTTGACCACCAGCGGCGCGGGTTTGTGCTTGATCCGCGCCTGGTAGTTGTGCGCGCGAACGCTGTCGGATTCGTCGAGCTGACGGGTGCTCTGGCAGCCGACCAGGGTGGCGGCCAGCGCCAGTGCACTGATCTGTGCCAGTCGCGTCAGGGCGACCGAATGAGCGGTTCTGCGGCTAGGGGAAGACATCGGCTGGAACGGTTATCCGGGCAAAAAAGTTGGGCGATTCTAGAAACCGGCCCCGGCCGGGTCAACCTTTGGGCGTGTGTCACGATATATCTTGAGGTTATCAGAACACGTCTTTCCAAGACCTCAAGGCAGCAAAAACAGTGGCTTGGGTAGGGTTGGAATGACCCTTCCATTCGTCTGCTTTTTGTTTAACGAATGTTTCAGCGGTGCGCAAAAACGGGTTGGTCAGGCGCTCGAGGCCGATGGTGGAGGGCAAGCTGATGCGATTGTCGGCGCGCAGGCGGGTAACGTCTTCGAAGCGTTGCAGAACGTGCGGGTTTTCCGGCTCGACGGCGCGGGCGAAGCGCAGGTTGCTCAGGGTGTACTCGTGGGCGCAGTACACTTCGGTCTCGGCGGGCAGGGCGGCCAGGCGCTGCAGCGAATGGTGCATCTGTTCGGGCGTGCCTTCGAACAACCGCCCGCAACCGGCGGCGAACAGGGTGTCGCCACTGAACAGTAGCGGCGTGGGCGATTGCGCAGTGTAATAGGCGATATGGCCGAGGGTGTGGCCGGGCATGGCCATGACCTCGAAGGTCAGGCCCAGTGCCTGGACCTGCGCGCCGTCCTCCAGGGCGACGTCGCGGCCCGGGATGCGTTCGCTGGCCGGGCCGTAGACGGTGGCGCCGCTGGCCTGCTTCAGGGCTTCGACGCCGCCGACATGGTCATGGTGATGGTGGGTGACCAGGATCGCCTCCAGCACCCAGTCGGGATGCTGGCCGAGCCAGGCGAGCACCGGCCCGGCATCGCCGGGATCGACCACTGCGCAGCGGCGATTGGCAGTATCCTGTAACAACCAGATGTAGTTGTCGTTGAAAGCGGGTAGGGCATCGATCTGTATCATGTGCGGATCCGTATCGCCAAGCCTGGACATTGGGGGCATCTTAGCCGCGATGGCGCGGCCGGAGAACCTTCGAGGGAGAACGCAATGACCGACCAAGCCTTCGCCCAGGCCGACCCCGACTGGGTCGAACTCATCAGCCTGGCCCGCGACTGGTTCAATGGCCCCCTTGGGCAGTTGATGCTCAAGGAAGAGGAAAAGTTGCTCGAAGAAGAGCTGCGGCGCTTCTTCGGTGGTTACCTGGTGCACTACGGCCCCTGCGCCGAACCCCCGCCCAATGCGCCACAGGTGCAGCGCAACGTGCGCCTGGGCGCGCCGTTGCCGGGGGTGGAGATCGTCTGCGAGGAGCAGGCCTGGCCGTTATCGGAGCATGCCGCCGACGTGGTGGTGCTGCAGCATGGCCTGGACTTCAGCCTGTCGCCCCATGGCCTGCTGCGCGAGGCGGCCAGCGCGGTGCGCCCGGGCGGCCACCTGCTGATCGTCGGCATCAACCCGTGGAGCAGCTGGGGGCTGCGCCATTTCTTCAGCCAGGGCGCCTTGCGCAAGGCCCGCTGCATCTCGCCGTCGCGGGTCGGCGACTGGCTCAACCTGCTGGGCTTCGCGCTGGAGAAACGCCGCTTCGGGTGCTATCGTCCGCCGCTTGCCTCGCCGGCCTGGCAGCAGCGTCTGGCCGGCTGGGAGCGGGTGGCGGGGGGCTGGCAGAGTGCCGGGGGCGGCGTCTACCTGCTGGTGGCGCGCAAGATGGTGGTCGGCCTGCGGCCGCTGCGCCTCGAGCGCCGCGAGCCGATGGGCAAGCTGTTGCCGCTGCCATTGGCCAAGGTCAACCGCAGCGCCACCCACCCCGATTCCGAAAAGCACTGAACACGAGTGGTACATGAGCGATAGCGTCGAGATCTACACCGATGGTGCCTGCAAGGGCAATCCCGGCCCGGGCGGCTGGGGCGTCCTGATGGTTTTCAAGGGCGTCGAGAAGGAACTGTGGGGCGGCGAACGCGAGACCACCAACAACCGCATGGAACTGATGGCCGCGATCGAAGGCCTGAAGGCGCTCAAGCGCGAGTGCGAGGTGGTGCTGACCACCGACTCCCAGTATGTGATGAAGGGCATCAACGAGTGGATGACCAACTGGAAGAAGCGTGGCTGGAAGACCGCCGCCAAGGAGCCGGTGAAGAACGCCGACCTGTGGATGGCCCTCGATGAACAGGTCAACCGGCACAAGGTGACCTGGAAGTGGGTGCGTGGGCATATCGGCCACCCGGGCAACGAGCGGGCCGACCAGTTGGCCAATCGTGGGGTTGATGAGGTTCGCGCGCAACGTTGATTGTGTTGCGGGCCATCGCGGGGCAAGCCCGCTCCCACGAGATGACTGCTGGCTGCGTGGGAGCGGGCTTGCCCCGCGATGACCGCAAAACGGCCCCGATTTCGTTATACTCCCACCCCGAATTCAAGCACCGCCAGTTGGAGTCCCCGCGTGGAGCAGCAGCAAGACAAACGGTTCGTCATCCTCGACACCGAGACCACCGGCATGCCGGTGGCCGAAGGCCACCGCATCATCGAGATCGGTTGCGTCGAAGTCGTGGGCCGGCGCCTGACCGGGCGGCACTTCCACGTCTACCTGCAGCCCGACCGCGACAGTGACGAGGGCGCGATCAACGTCCACGGCATCACCGACGCTTTCCTGGTCGGCAAGCCGCGTTTCGGCGATGTGGCCGAGGAGTTCTTCGAGTTCATCCAGGGCGCCACCCTGGTCATCCACAACGCGGCGTTCGACGTCGGCTTCATCAACAACGAGTTCGCGCTGATCGGCCAGCAGGACCGCGCCGACATCTCGCAGCACTGCCCGATCCTCGACACCCTGATGATGGCGCGCTCGCGCCATCCGGGGCAGCGCAACAGCCTCGATGCGTTGTGCAAACGCTACGGCATCGACAACTCCGGCCGTGAACTGCACGGCGCATTGCTCGACTCGGAACTGCTGGCCGACGTCTACCTGGCGATGACCGGTGGCCAGACCAGCTTGTCGCTGGCGGGGGATGGCGCACAGGACGAAGAGGGGCAGGGCAGCACCGGCAGTGAGATCCGTCGGATTAGCGGTCGTGCTGCCGGTAAGGTGATCATGGCCAACGATGAAGAGCTCGAGGCCCATGCCGAGCGCTTGGCGGCCATTGCCAAGTCGGCAGGTGGGCCGGCGATGTGGCAGGTGCTGACCGAGCCGACCGCCAGCTGATCCAAAGACAGTACCGGCCCTATCGCGGGGCAAGTCGCAGCGGCGAACCGCCGCTCCCACGCCAGATTGTGCACGTTAGCGTGGGAGCGGCGGTTCGACGCTGCGACTTGCCCCGCGATGGCATCAACTACCCTGAGGGAAAAGCCCGCAGAGGTAGCCGCCCGATGTACAAGGACCTCCAGTTCCCCATCCTCATCGTCCACCGGGCCATAAAGGCCGACAGCGTCGCCGGCGAGCGGGTGCGCGGCATCGCCGATGAACTGTCCCGTGACGGCTTCGCCATCCTCGCCGCCGCCGACCAAGCCGAAGCGCGGCTGGTGGCCGCCACCCACCACGGCCTGGCCTGCATGCTGATCGCCGCCGAGGGTGTCGGCGATAACAGCCGGCTGCTGCAGAACATGGCCGAGCTGATCCGCCTGGCCAGGCTGCGCGCCCCCAACCTGCCGATCTTCGCCCTGGGCGAGCAAGTCACTCTGGAGAACGCCCCGGCCGAGGCCATGGGCGAGCTCAACCAGCTGCGCGGCATCCTCTACCTGTTCGAAGACACCGTGCCGTTTCTCGCCCGCCAGGTAGCACGGGCCGCGCACAGTTACCTCGACGGCCTGCTGCCACCGTTCTTCAAGGCTCTGGTGCAACACACCGCGCAGTCGAACTATTCCTGGCATACGCCGGGCCACGGCGGTGGCGTGGCCTATCACAAGAGTCCGGTGGGGCAGGCATTCCACCAGTTCTTCGGCGAAAACACCCTGCGCTCGGACCTGTCCGTGTCGGTCCCCGAGCTGGGCTCGCTGCTCGACCACACCGGCCCCCTGGCCGCCGCGGAGGCGCGGGCGGCGCGCAACTTCGGCGCCGACCATACCTTCTTCGTCATCAACGGCACCTCCACCGCCAACAAGATCGTCTGGCACGCCATGGTCGGGCGTGGTGACCTGGTGCTGGTGGACCGCAACTGCCACAAGTCGGTGGTGCACGCGATCATCATGACTGGCGCCATCCCTCTCTACTTGTGCCCGGAGCGCAACGAACTGGGCATCATCGGGCCGATTCCGCTCAGCGAATTCACCCCGGCGTCGATCCAGGCGAAGATCCAGGCCCACCCGCTGGCCCAGGGGCGGTCGGCGAAGATAAAGCTGGCGGTGGTCACCAACTCCACCTACGACGGGCTGTGCTACCACGCCGGCCTCATCAAGCAGACCCTCGGCGCCAGTGTCGAGGTGCTGCACTTCGACGAGGCCTGGTTCGCCTACGCCGCCTTCCATGAATTCTTCGTCGGCCGCTACGCCATGGGCACGCCGCGCGGCGATGAGGGCCCGCTGCTGTTCAGCACCCATTCGACCCACAAGCTGCTGGCCGCCTTCAGCCAGGCGTCGATGATCCATGTGCAGGACGGCGCCTCCCGCCAGTTGGACCGCGACCGTTTCAACGAAGCGTTCATGATGCATATCTCCACTTCGCCGCAGTACAGCATCCTCGCCTCGCTGGACGTGGCCTCGGCGATGATGGAGGGCCCGGCCGGGCGTTCGCTGCTGCAGGAGATGTTCGACGAGGCCCTGAGCTTTCGCCGGGCGCTGGCCAACCTGCGCGAGCATATCGCCGCTGACGACTGGTGGTTCAGCATCTGGCAGCCGCCGCAGGCCCAGGGTGGCGAGCGGCTGGAGGCGGCGGACTGGCTGCTGCAGCCGGGTGCCGAATGGCATGGCTTTGCCGAGCTGAGCGACGACTATGTGCTGCTCGATCCGCTCAAGGTCACCCTGGTGATGCCAGGGGCCGGTGGCGGCGCGGGCGAGCACGGCATTCCGGCCGCAGTGGTCAGCAAGTTTTTGTGGGAGCGGGGGCTGGTGGTGGAGAAGACCGGCCTGTACAGCTTCCTGGTGCTGTTCTCGATGGGCATCACCAAGGGCAAGTGGAGCACGCTGCTCACTGAACTGCTGGAGTTCAAGCGCCACTACGACGCCAATACCGCGCTGGCCGAATGCCTGCCCAGCGTGGTGACGCCGCAGCCGTCACGCTACCAGGGGCTGGGGCTGCGTGACCTGTGCCAGCAACTGCATGCCTTCTACCGCGGCAATGCCACATCCAGGCAACTCAAGCTGCTGTTCACCCGTTTGCCCGAGGTGGCGATGACCCCGGCCGAGGCCTATGACCGAATGGTGCGCGGGGAGGTGGAGGCGGTGCCGATCGAACAACTGCTGGGCCGGGTCGCGGCGGTGATGCTGGTGCCGTACCCGCCGGGAATCCCCTTGATCATGCCGGGCGAGCGCTTCACCGAGGCGACCCGCTCGATTCTGGTCTACCTGGACTGTGCCCGGGCTTTCGACCAGGGCTTCCCGGGCTTCGTCGCCGATGTGCATGGCCTGCAGTGCCAGGGGGCGCTGTACACCGTCGATTGCGTCAAGGAATACGAATGATCTCGACGCCGGTCTGGGCCAGCTCGAAGCGGTCGTCACCCAGGTGGTTGACGCGGTCACCGATAGCCAGGCGATAGCTGGTAACCGGCGCGCCGAGGGTGCTGCCGTCGGCCTGGAGGGTGGACTCCTGGAACTCGTGGACCGGGTAGATACGGCCTTCGGCGTCGCGGGCGTGGAACTGGCCGACCATTACTGCTGCCATTTAGGTGGAAACCTCTGAATCGTGTAGGAAATGTCTGTAGGCATAGACCAGTGAAACGCCCGGGAAGTTTTCAGCCGAATGGAAAAAAACCGCGAAGCCGAGGAACGGTCATCTATAACTAACAGGTCCCATTCCCAGAGCAGAGGTTGCAAAACGCCATGAGCCAGGTTTATTCGGTAGCGGTCGTCGTCGGCAGCTTGCGCAAGGAGTCCTATAACCGCAAGGTGGCCCGCGCGCTGTCTGAGCTGGCACCGTCCAGCCTTGCCCTGCGGATCGTCGAGATCGGCGACCTGCCGTTGTACAACGAGGATGTCGAGGCTGAGGGCGCGCCCGAGGCGTGGAAGCATTTTCGCGACGAGATCCGCCGCAGCGACGCGGTGCTGTTCGTCACCCCGGAGTACAACCGTTCGGTGCCGGGCGGGTTGAAGAACGCCATCGACGTGGGGTCGCGGCCCTATGGGCAGAGCGTGTGGGGCGGCAAGCCGGCGGCGGTGGCCAGCGTGTCGCCGGGGGCTATCGGCGGGTTTGGTGCCAATCATGCGGTGCGCCAGTCGCTGGTGTTCCTCGACATGCCGTGCATGCAGATGCCCGAGGCGTATATCGGCGGGGCGGCAACGCTGTTCGATGACAGTGGCAAGCTCAATGACAAGACCCGGCCTTTCCTGCAGGGCTTTATCGACAGGTTCGCGTCGTGGGTGAAGCTGAATCGGGCGGTCTGACCTCCCGAAGTCATCGCGGGGCAAGTCGCAGCGGCGAACCGCCGCTCCCACACCAGGCGGCATGTATGCTGGGGCGTGGGAGCGGGCTTGCCCCGCGATGTTTTTCGACATCACGCGCTCTGCGGCATCTCCCCCTTGGCCAATCGCCGGTTGATATCGGCAATCACTTCGGGCAGTTCGTTGATGGTGTCGATCAAGTAGTGCGGGCGCGATGCGGCGAACATCCCGTGGATCCGCTTGCGCTCGCTCTCCAGCTTCTCCGTGCTCAACGCCCGGTAGCCTTCCCAGGTCAGCCCCAGGGCATTGCCCGAGCACACCAGCGCCACGGTCCACATCCCGGCGCGGCGGCCTTCGAGAATCCCCGGCACGGTGTCGTCGACCTTCACGCAGGCAGCCACGTCATCGATGCCCAGGGCAATCACGTTGGCCAGCGCCTGGGCCGGCCACGGGCGGCCGTTCGGTGTCTCGTCGGTGGCCACCACATGGTCGGCCACGTAGCCGTTCTGCGCGGCCAGCTCGACCACCTTGTCCATCACCACCTTCGGGTAGCCCGAGCAGGAGCCGATCTTCAGGCCGCTTTTGCGCAACCCGGTCAGGGTCTCCAGGGCGCCGGGGATCAGCGCCGAGTGCACGGCGATCTTCTCGATCTGCAGTGGCATGAAGCGCTCGTAGATGGCGGTGACGTCATCGTCGGTGGGCGTGCGGCCGAACACCTTGCGGTAGCGCTCGGCGATCTCCGGCACGTCGCACAGGGTGCGGATATGGTCCCACTTGCCCATGCCCATCGGGCCACGGGCTTCTTCGATGGACACCTGCACGTCGAACTCGGCGAAGGCTTCGACGAAGATCTGGGTCGGGGCGAACGAGCCGAAGTCGACCACGGTGCCGGCCCAGTCGAGGATGGCGGCTTGCAGCTGGGTGGGGTTACTGTAGTTCATGTGCGCATTTTCCTTGAATTGGGTGGGCAGAGGGTCAGATGTCCAGTACTTCCATTTTCCGCAGCACCTCGGCCACGGCATTGACGGCGGCCTGCATGCCATCGGCGCCGACCACGCCTATGCAGCCGACGCGGAAGGTCTCGACCTGGGTCAGCTTGCCCGGGTAGAGGATGAAGCCCTTGGCCTTGACCCGCTCGTAGAAGTCCTTGAACTGGTAGCGCGGGTCCTTCGGCGCGTGGAAGGTGACGATGATCGGCGCCTGGATGTCGGCGGGCAGGAAACTCTGCAGGCCGATTTTCGCCATGCCGTCGAGCAAGGTCTTGCAGTTATCGGTGTAGCGTTGGTGGCGGGCGGGCAGTCCACCCTCTTCGTTGTATTGCTGCAGCGCTTCGTGCAGGGCAGCGACCACGTGGGTCGGCGGGGTGAAGCGCCACTGGCCGGTCTTGGCCATGTAGGCGTGCTGGTCGTGCAGGTCCATGGCCAGGGAGTGGGCGTTGCCTTCGGCGGCGGCCAGGGCGGCTTTCTCGGCGAAGACAAAGCCCATGCCCGGCACGCCTTCCAGGCACTTGCCGGAGGCGGCGATCAGCGCTTCGAAGGGGATCTGGCGGGCGTCGATCGGCAGCGCGCCGAACGAGCTCATGGCGTCGATGATCAGGCGCTTGCCGTGGCGCCGGATCACCTGGGCGATCTCGGGCAGCGGGTTGAGGATGCCGGTGCTGGTCTCGCAGTGGATCAGCGCCACATGGGTCACGGCGGGGTCGGCGGCCAGCAGGCGGTCGACGTCCGCGGCGGTGGTCGGCTGGTCCTCGCCGGTCTCGAAGGTGCTGTAGGCGCGGCCCAGCACCTTGCAGATCTTCGCCAGGCGCTGGCCGTAGGCGCCGTTGATCAGCACCAGCACCTTGCCGTCACGGGGGACCAGGGTGCCGAGGGCGGCCTCGACGGCGAAGGTGCCGCTGCCTTGCAGGGGCACGCAGTGGTGGCTGGCGCTGCCGTCGATGATGGCCAGCAGTTGTTCGCACACGCTGGCGGTCAGCTGGTTGAAGTCGCGATCCCACGACCCCCAGTCCACGAGCATGGCCTGGCGGGTGCGGATCGAGGTGGTCAATGGACCGGGGGTCAGCAGGATCGGTGCGTTGCTCATTCCGTGGTTCCTCACTATGCGGTGGGCTGGAAACTAGTGGGGCTAGGTTGCAATTCGCTGTGTCATCAATCAAATTGTTTGTAGATATGCCAGCCATAAGTCAGGCCGATAGATATGAACCTGTTCCAGCTCCGCGCCTTCGACGCCGTCGCCCGCGAGGGCAGTTTCACCCGCGCCGCCGAGCGCCTGTTCATCAGCCAGCCGGCGGTGACCGGGCATGTCAAGGCGTTGGAGGAGCACTACCAGATCACCTTGCTGCGCCGTACCGCCCGGCGGGTCGAGCTGACGGAGGAGGGTGCGCGCCTGGCGGCCATCACCCGGGCCATGTTCGGCCTGGCCGAGGAAGCCCAGTCCATGCTCGAGGCTAACCGGCAGTTGCTGACCGGGCGCCTGGAGGTGGCGGCTGACGGCCCGCACCGGGTGATGCCGATGCTGGCGCAGCTGCGCGAGCGCTACCCGGGTATCACCGTCAACCTGCGCCTGGGCAATGCCCAGGAAACCCTGGCCGCGTTGTTGTCGGAACATGCCGATGTGGCCGTGCTGACCGAGATCGAGCCGCGCAAGGGCCTGCACCTGCAGGCGTTGTGCGAGTCGCGGTTGTGTGCACTGTTGCCCGTGGGGCATGCGTGGACGGGTACCGGGGGAGACTTGCCGCTGGCCGAGCTGGACAGGCAGATCATGGTGCTGCGCGAGCCCAGTTCGACCACCCGGCGCACCTTCGACAAGGCCTGCGCCGACGCGGGTGTGCAACCTAGGGTGCTGCTGGAGCTGGACAGCCGCGAAGCGGTCACCGAGGCGGTGGCGGCGGAACTGGGCATCGGCGTGGTGTCCTCCACCGAAGTGGCCCATGACCCGCGGGTGGTGGCCCGCCCCCTGGCCGGTCAGGGCCTGGTCAACCAGCACATGGTCGGTTGCCTGGAGCGCCGTCGCGAGCTGCGCCTGATCCAGGCGTTTCTCGGGCTGGCGGCAGCCGCGTGATGGCTGTTTCGAGCGCGACGGCCTAAGATGGCCGGCCTACAGCCGACGGGACCGTCGATGAGCGAGAAAGACACCATTTCCATGCAGCTGGTGCGTGAAGCGCTGTTGCAGACTTGCCCGGCGGGCCAGCCCGATGTCGGCTTGCTGGTCCGGGCGGGCATCGAGATGGGCCGGCTCGACCTGCCCGAGGCGCGGGTCAGCGCCGAGGCCTATGCCCGGCTGTGGCGCCTGTTGGCTCGTCGTTGCAACGACGAGTTCTTTGCCATGGATCCACGCGGCCTGCGTAGCGGCAGCCTCGCGTTCATGTGCCGGGCGAGCATGGCGCAGCCCACCCTTGGCGCTGGTCTGGAGGTTGTGCTGGGGTTTCTGGCGCTGATGCTCGAAGACCTGCAACCGAGTCTGGTCCGCCAGCAGAGCCTGGCAGAGATCGTCATCAACGAACCGCTGGAGCAGCCACGGCGTGCGTTCACCTACTTCACCTTCTGGATGATCGTGCATGGCGTCGCCTGCTGGCTGGCCGGGCGGCGGATTCCGATCCTGGCCATCGAGCTGCGCTGCCCCGAGCCGCCGTTCTGCGACGATTACCGGGTCATGTTCTCGCAGAATCTGACGTTTGAGCGTCCACGCACGCGCATGATCATCGCTGCCGATTGCCTGACCCTGCCGATCCGGCGCACGCCGCAGGAGTTGCAGCGGTTCCTGGCCGAAGCGCCGGGCAACATACTGGTCAAGTACCGCGACCCTGGCAGTCTGGCGCTACGCATTCGTACGACATTGCTGGAGATCGAGCCAGGCGCATGGCCGGATGCGCAGACGGTGGCGCATAACCTGTGCATGTCGGTGGCGACCTTGCGGCGGCGCCTGTCCGAGGAAGGGCACAGCTACCAGGGCATCAAGGACAGTTTGCGTCGAGAATTGGCGATCACCTGGCTGGCCGAGCCAGCGCTTGGCCTTGCCGACGTCGCGCAACGCCTGGGCTTTGCCGACGCCAGCTCGTTTTACAAGGCATTTCGCAAGTGGTTCGGTTGCAACCCAGGCCATTACCGCAACCTGATCATCCAAGGCGAAATGCCGCACCGGCTGGCGCCGTTTCCCTCTGTGCCGGGTGGGGCGAGCTGACTAGTGTCGAGGGTTCTGAAACCGCAGGATGCTTCGTCATGTCAGCAACTACAACGCCCCAACCAGCAGCGACGGTCACGCCACACGCGATCACGGACGACTTCATCAAGGCGCAACTGCCTGATTGGCTCAAGGAGGCCAAGGCCGAGCAACTCGATGCCTTGTGCGATTGCCTCAAAACTCACGATACCAACGCTCGTCAACTGGCTTTGGCGACCCAAGCGCTGCTGTCGCCACAGCAGTTTGCCGAACAGGTGTTCCACCCGCTCCTGGCTGATCTCGACAAAGGCACGCATGAAGTCAAGGCACTGCAGTGGCTGGATATTCGGCAAGGCACTTCGGGGCTCTTAAGCGCGCCCTCCGCGGTGCGTTGGGGACTGCGCGCTCCCGCCTTGTTGCGTTTGATGCAGGGATTCGAAGAGGGCGCGCAGTTCTTCTCCGGTAGTGGCGTCGTGTGCCCTGGCAGTAACACGGTGCTGTCCGGCGACGCCGACGATTTTGCCGCGCGTTGCAGGGCGCTGGACGCTGGCAAGCAGTATCAAGATCTACTCGACCGGCAGTTCGATGGGGCGACTGTGGCGCTGCTGACCCGTCACCAGCGTTCGGGGTTTGCCCTGGCGTGCCAGCACGCACTGGTGCAGGGCCATTTGTCCGAGTCTCAGCATGCCGCGTTGCAGCATTTGATCCATGACATGCCCAGCCTGTCGGAGGCGCCGCTGCGCTCCAATGCCGGCGAGTTGCGCATGCTCGATTGCACGCTGATCAACGCGCTGCTGATTCAACTGTACGACAAGGCAAACAAGGCGGCCGGCGTGGTGCTTTACCTGCCGGTCGATCACCAGCGACCACTGCGTTGCTTCGATTCGTTCGAGTCGCTCTCCGAGCACCTGGTGGCGGCGCTGCGAGAGCAGGACTTCAGACGCCGTGTGCGTGGCCTGGTGACCCTGCACGAGCAGCCTGACTTTCTGGAAACCATGCTCAAGCGTTTGTCCGACGATGTCCCCGACCTCAATCTGCAACGCCGCGCGGCTCAGGACAACAATGTCTTCGCATTGCTGGCGCGCAGCCAGGTGGCGCGAATCAAGGCCGATGGTCGATTGCTGCTGGTGTGCGCCGCCGACGCTGACCACGCGGCCGCTGATCGCCGTATCAAGCGCTGGGAGGGGGTCGGGCTCGCTTTGCTGGGTGTCGCGGGCATGGCGGTCCCTGCCATTGGCATGGTGCTGCTTGGAAAATTGTTGGTGGACACCCTTGGCGAGGTCTATGCCGGGGTGGGGGACTGGCAGCAAGGCCATCAGCACGAGGCCTTGGACCATATGATCGAAGTGGCCAAGACGGTCGCGGTGACGGCGGTGACTGGGGCCGGTGTGGCGTTGGTCGCCCGTGGTTTCGCTGGCAGCGCCTTCGTCGACGCGCTGGAACCTGTCGAACTCGTCGATGGCAAGCAGCGGCTGTGGAACCATGACTTGAGTGTCTACGAGTCGACGCCCGAGCAACCGGTGTTGCAGGAAAACGGCCTCTACGCGGTCGGAAACCGACGCTGGTTGCACGTGGACCGGCGTTACTACGAAGTCCGGCAGACGGCCCCCGAGCAGCCCTGGCGCTTGTGTCATCCCCACGACCAGGACGCGTTCGCGCCAAGCATCGAGTACAACGGCGAACGCTGCTGGCGCATCTGCCTGGAGCGCCCGCTGGAGTGGGATGATAGCTGCGCCATGCTCAATCGTCTGTGGCCTCATCAGGTGCCGCTGGACCCGCAGCGTGCCGAACAGATCCTGACGGTGGCGGGCGTCGACCAGGACGAGCTGCGTGGTGTGCTGGTACAGAATCGGCCCGCGCCGGTCAACCTGCGCGACACGCTGCGTCGCTTCGAGGCCGATGCGCGTGTCACCGCGGTATTCAAGGCTGTGAAGGCCCCGGGCGCGACGCTGGAGGATGCCCAGGTGCTGGCGTGGTGCCGTACCCGGCCAGGTATGCAGGCTGTGGATGCACCTGGCGCAGCGGTGTGGCTCGCCGACCGGCAAGCCGAAGTGCAAGCGCTGCTGTTTGAGCATCTGGCGCGTATCACGCCCCCGGGCAACCCATTGTTCACGCTGGTGAAGCGGGACTTCCCGGGCTTGCCTGACGCTTATGCCGAGGAGGCGGTGCGAGAATGCGATGCGGTGGTCGAGCAGGTGGCCAGGGTCGAGGCACGAGTGCCTTACACGGTGGCAACCAAGGTACGCTCGCTGTTGCAGCTGGCGCGGCTGAACCGGGCAGTCGAAGGGCTGTACCTGAACAGCGCCTACTGCGAGGATGCTGGCCTGTTGGTCATGCGACTGCTCGAGAAGCTGCCGATGTGGCCGACCCGAGTCGGTCTCGAGCTGCGCGCCGAGGATGGCCGTATGCTGGCGATCACCAATCCGGCGGTGGCGAGTGATGCGAGGATCGTGCTGGCTCGACGAGACGGTGCGATGCGCTTGTATGACGCACAAGGCATGCAACGTGACTCCGAGGTGGCCGCGCCGGGGAATC
This sequence comes from Pseudomonas sp. P106(2024), assembly GCF_057480815.1. Taxonomy (NCBI): domain Bacteria; kingdom Pseudomonadati; phylum Pseudomonadota; class Gammaproteobacteria; order Pseudomonadales; family Pseudomonadaceae; genus Pseudomonas; species Pseudomonas sp. P106(2024). Next base: position 462,794 of record NZ_JBLIYU010000003.1, read on the forward strand.
TGTTCCAGGCGATCATCGCCGCGCTCGACGAGAGCCAGCGAAGTGCGCTCGAGCTTGAGCCGAGTGACCCTGCGCAATCGCTGCGCCTTGCGTTGATCAAGGCTTTACCGGAAAAACGCAGCGACTGGTACTCATTGCTTGACATGCAAGCGTCCACGCCATGGTTCAACCCTGGAAAAAGGTTGCCTGACGGCCGGGTCGGTTACACGCTCGGTGGGCGGTCTTCGAGAAACACCGCGCGCAATGGCATCACCATCCTCAGAGAGCGCATTCGCGCGCTCTATCCCGTGCTCGACGATGCCCAGGTCGAGAGCAAGGTCGCGCAATTGCGACGTGATCCGCTGGGCCGCAGCCCGCTTGAGGCGTTGTTGTACGAGGAGAGCAACTACAACTTGCTCGACATCGCGCTGCGTGAATGGGCGCAAGCGCATGCGCCATCGGCGTCCCCGGGGTTGCGTGGCATCGTGGCCAGGCGCCTGCGTGAAGCGTGGCGCTATGAAAGTGAAGTGATCTACAGCAGGGAGGGAGAGGTGCGGGGCCGGGTGCTCGACCTGAGCAATTGTCGAATTCAGGAGCTGCCCAGACTGCCGGAACAGGTAGACCTTACGCACATCACCAACCTGGTAATGTGCCGAATGGCGCTTAGGGAAGTGCCTCACAGGTTTTTGCGGTGCTTCGATGGCTTGCGTTTCCTGAATGTGAGCAACAACCAGTTGATCGCGCTGCCATCGAGCATCGCACAATGCGGGAACCTGGTTGAACTGCGAGCCTCCGGCAATCGCATTGAAATGGACGCGGCGGATGAGCGGTTGCTTTCGCAGATGTCACGCTTACGGACGATCGACCTCAGCAATAATCCGATTCGCCTGCTGAACCTGCGTTTCAATGAGCCGACGCAATTGCGGCACCTGGACGTGAGCCGTTGCCGGTTGCGGACGATGCCTGCCGGATTGCAGGACTGCGCGTTTCTTTCACTTGCCGACCTCAGTGGCAACCAGATCCGGACTGTGCCCGCCGAGGTGCTCAGCATGCCCGCGGCGTTCAGGTACCGGTTGCGCACGGACTTCAACCCGATGTCATTGCAGGTGCGCCGCGAGCTTTACTGGATGGACCCGGTTCACAACCATGGGGAGGAAATCGTCCAGGAGCGCATCTTGACGCCTGCCAAGGAGCGCTGGGTTGCGCTTGCGCCCGAGGATGAACAGGGGCGCAGCAGGGCCCTGTGGGAGCGCCTGGCAGGGATGGAAGATAGTCGAGAGTTGTTCCGTTTGCTGCGCGCACTCACCGAAACGGCGGACTTCCGTTCTGCCAGTACCTACCTCGCCGGCCAGTTGTGGGAGTTGTTGCAGGCCATCGACGGTGACGCGGCCTTGCGTGAGCTGATCTTTGCCGACTCCAGCGAGCCAGGCGAGTGCGTCGACAGGATCGCTGATCGTTTTAGCGCACTGATTATCCAGAAGATGGTGCACCAGGCCACGGCGAAGGCTGCGACCGGCAAGGGCGGGGAAGAACTGCTCAAGCTGGGCCGGCAGTTGTTCCGGCTGGAGCAAGTGGACTTGCTGGCCAGGAATGAGGCTGCGCGAAGAGAGATGGGAGGTGTATACGTCGACGTGCTCGAAGTGGTGATCGGCTATCGCATCGCGCTGACCAAGGCGCTGGATTTGCCAGGGCAGCCAAGGAACATGCAGTTCTTGGCATTGGCGGGCATCACCGACGATCTCGAGCAGACGGTATTGGCGGCGGTGAAGGCCAGCGAGACGGACGAGGCATTGGCAAAAAGCCTCGCGGGGCGCGATTTCTGGCGCAAATATGTGGAGGCACGGCACCCGGCGCTGTTCGACGAGATCCTCGAACGCGCCGGCGCGGAAGGCACCAGGCTCGACGAAGACAAGAGCCTGAGCAGCGCGGAGTATGACCGTCGCTGGCGTGTGCTCAAGGTCACGCGTGAACAGGAGGAATATGCCGTGACGATCCAGCTCGCCCACGAGGCCTTGATCATGCAATCCGCCGGGCAACCGCTCGATCCGGTCTAATCCGCTCAGCCCGATTGACAGCTTTGGCCATTGCCGGATGAGCTGACCGGCGCGAACATCGTCAGACCGATGTGCACTCCAACAATAAGAAACCAGGAGTCTGACGATGCGCGATTATGCCGAGGCCGCTCGTTCGTTCGACCATGCCCGAGCCGCTGCCGCGGCGTTGCATGGCAATCTCGAGGCCCTCAACGCCTGTGTCGAGTGCTGCGACCGCCACAGCGGCAGCGACAAAACCGCCCTGGTCTGTGAAGACCGCGATGGCAACAGCGAGCGCTATACCTTCGATCAACTGCAGGTCCTGGCCGCACGCTTTGCCAACGTGCTCAAGGCCCAGGGCGTGGGGGCCGGCGACCGCGTCGCCGGGCTCATGCCGCGTACTCCCGAACTGCTGGTGACCATTCTCGCCACCTGGCGCCTGGGCGCGGTCTACCAACCGCTGTTCACCGCTTTCGGCCCCAAGGCCATCGAGCACCGTCTCGAGCAGTCCCATGCCAAGGTGGTGGTCACTGATCGCCACAACCGGCCCAAGCTCGATGAGGTGGAGGACTGCCCGATCCTCGTCACGGTCGGTGCCGCCGAGGGTGAGCTGGACTTCCACCGCAGTCTCGAGACTGCCGCCAGCGATTGCGCGCCGGTGATGCGTAACGGCAACGATCCATTCCTGCTGATGTTCACCTCGGGCACCACTGGCCCGGCCAAGCCACTGGAAGTGCCATTGCGCGCCATCGTCGCGTTCCAGGGCTACATGCGCGACGCCATCGGCCTGCGAGCGGACGACAACTTCTGGAACCTGGCCGACCCCGGCTGGGCCTACGGCCTTTACTACGCGGTCACCGGGCCGCTGTCGCTGGGCCACGCCACCACCTTCTACGACGGCCCGTTCAGTGTCGAAAGCTGTGCGCGGATCATCGACAAGCTGGGCATCACCAATCTGGCGGGTTCGCCCACAGCCTACAGGCTGCTGATCGCGGCGGGCAGCGCGTTTGCGGCGCCGATCAAGGGGCGCCTGCGGGTGGTCAGCAGTGCCGGCGAACCGCTCAATCCGGAAGTGATCCGCTGGTTCGCAGACGAACTTGGGGTGACTATCCACGACCACTACGGCCAGACCGAGCTGGGCATGGTGCTGTGCAACCACCATGCGCTGGCGCACCCGGTGCACCTGGGCTCGGCCGGCTTCGCCATTCCCGGCCACCGCATCGTGGTGGTGGACGAGCAGGGCAATGAACTGCCTGCCGGCCAGCCTGGCATTCTCGCGGTGGACCGCGAGCAGTCGCCGCTGTGCTGGTTCGCCGGTTACCACGGGCTGCCAACCAAGGCGTTCGTTGGCAGGTACTACCTGTCCGGCGACACCGTCGAGCTCAACCAGGATGGCAGCATCAGCTTCGTCGGCCGCAGCGACGATGTGATCACCACCTCGGGCTACCGAGTCGGCCCGTTCGATGTTGAAAGCGCACTGATTGAGCACCCGGCGGTGGTCGAGGCGGCGGTGATCGGCAAACCCGACCCGGAGCGCACGGAACTGATCAAGGCCTTCGTGGTGCTCGCCCACGGTTATCAGGGCAGTACCGAACTTGAGGAAACCCTGCGCCAGCACGTGCGCCAGCGCCTCTACGCCCACGCCTACCCGCGTGAAATCGAATTCGTCGGCGAGCTGCCCAAGACCCCGAGCGGCAAGCTGCAACGCTTCATCCTGCGCAATCAGGAAATCGCCCGACAACAAGCCGCGCAGCCGATCACTGCGGGCGCCTGAAGGAAGACTGACATGCACATCACTCAAAAGAACTTCATCGTCAGCGGCGCGGCCTCGGGCCTGGGCGCCGCCACCGCGCAGATGCTCATCGAGGCCGGCGCCAAGGTCATGCTGGTCGACCTGAACGCCGCGGCCGTCGAGGCTAAGGCCGCCGAACTGGGTGCCAATGCCCGCTTCGCGGTGGCCGACATCAGCGACGAACAGGCCGCCAAGGCGGCGGTCGATGCCGCTGTCAGTGCTTTTGGCAATCTGCACGGACTGGTCAACTGCGCGGGTATCGTTGGCGCCGAGAAGGTCCTGGGCAAGAATGGGCCGCATGCCCTGGGCAGCTTCGCCAAGGTCATCAACGTCAACCTGATCGGCAGCTTCAACCTGTTGCGCCTGGCCGCCGCAGCCATGGCCGAAGGGCTGGCGGACGAGGGCGGCGAGCGGGGCGTGATCATCAATACCGCCTCCATCGCCGCCTATGACGGCCAGATCGGCCAGGCCGCCTATGCCGCCTCCAAGGGCGCCATCGCCAGCCTCACCCTGCCGGCGGCCCGCGAACTGGCGCGCTTCGGCATCCGCGTGATGACCATCGCCCCGGGCATTTTCGAAACCCCGATGATGGCCGGCATGACCGACGAAGTGCGTGCCTCGCTGTCCGCCGGCGTGCCGTTCCCTCCACGCCTGGGCCGCCCGCAGGAGTACGCGGCGCTCGCCCGCCATATCATCGAGAACAGCATGCTCAACGGCGAGGTGATCCGCCTCGACGGCGCGCTGCGCATGGCTGCCAAGTAAGGAGAACCGAACATGAGCCTGAATCACGATCCGATTGTCATCGTCAGCGCCGTGCGCACGCCGATGGGCGGCCTGCAAGGCGACCTCAAGAGCCTGACCGCGGCGCAGCTGGGCAGCGCGGCCATCCGCGCCGCCGTCGAGCGTGCCGGCATCGATGCCGGCAGTGTCGAGCAGGTGCTGTTCGGCTGCGTGCTGCCGGCCGGCCAGGGTCAGGCACCGGCGCGCCAGGCGGCGCTGGGTGCCGGCCTGGACAAGCACACCACCTGCACCACCTTGAACAAGATGTGCGGCTCTGGCATGCAGGCGGCGATCATGGCCCATGACCAGTTGCTGGCCGGCAGCGCCGATGTCATCGTCGCCGGTGGCATGGAAAGCATGACCAACGCCCCGTACCTGCTGGACAAGGCCCGTGGCGGCTACCGCATGGGCCACGGCAGGATCATCGACCACATGTTCATGGACGGCCTGGAAGACGCCTACGACAAGGGTCGCCTGATGGGCACCTTCGCCGAGGACTGCGCGCAGAAGGGCGACTTCAGCCGTGAGGCTCAGGACGCCTTCGCCATCGCTTCGCTGACCCGTGCCCAGGACGCGATCAAGAGCGGCCGCTTCGCCGCCGAGATCGTTCCGGTGGAAGTCACCGAGGGCAAGGAAAAACGCGTCATCAAGGACGACGAGCAGCCGCCCAAGGCGCGCCTGGACAAGATCCCGCAGCTCAAGCCGGCCTTCCGCGAAGGCGGCACCGTCACCGCGGCCAACTCCAGTTCCATCTCTGACGGCGCCGCCGCGCTGGTGCTGATGCGTCGCTCAGAGGCTGAGAAACGCGGCCTCAAACCGCTGGCGGTGCTCCATGGCCACGCGGCCTTTGCCGACACCCCGGCGCTGTTCCCCACCGCGCCCATTGGCGCTATCGACAAGCTACTCAAGCGCACTGGCTGGAACCTGTCCGATGTCGATCTGTTCGAGATCAACGAGGCCTTCGCCGTGGTCACCCTGGCGGCCATGAAGCACCTCGACCTGCCCCATGACAAAGTCAATATTCACGGCGGCGCCTGCGCCCTGGGCCATCCGATCGGCGCCTCGGGCGCACGCATTCTGGTGACCCTGCTGTCGGCCCTGCGCCAGAACAACCTGCGCCGTGGCGTGGCGGCCATCTGCATCGGCGGTGGCGAAGCGACGGCCATGGCGGTCGAGTGCCTGTACTGAGGTGAATCATGCTGGTAACTGAAGAACAACAACAGATCGCCGACGCCGTGCGCGACTTCGCCCAGGAGCGTCTGAAGCCGTTTGCCGAACAGTGGGACAGGGAGCACCGCTTCCCCAAGGAGGCCATCGAGGAGATGACTGGCCTGGGCCTGTTCGGCATGCTGGTGCCGGAGCAGTACGGCGGCAGCGACACCGGCTATGTGGCCTATGCCATGGCCCTGGAGGAGATCGCCGCCGGTGACGGCGCCTGCTCGACCATCATGAGCGTGCACAATTCGGTGGGCTGCGTGCCGATCCTCAAGTTCGGCAGCGAGGCGCAGAAGCAGCAGTTCCTGGCGCCACTGGCCAGCGGCTCGATGCTCGGCGCCTTTGCCCTGACCGAGCCCCAGGCCGGCTCCGACGCCAGCAGCCTGAAGACCCGCGCCCGCCTGGACGGCGATCACTACGTGCTCAACGGCAGCAAGCAGTTCATCACCTCCGGGCAGAACGCCGGGGTGGTGATCGTCTTCGCCGTCACCGATCCAGACGCTGGCAAGCGCGGCATATCGGCCTTCATCGTGCCCACCGATTCACCGGGTTACCAGGTGGCGCGAGTCGAGGACAAGCTTGGCCAGCATGCCTCCGACACCTGCCAGATCGTCTTCGACAACGTGCGCGTGCCGGTGGGCAACCGCCTGGGTGAAGAAGGGCAGGGCTACAAGATTGCCCTGGCCAACCTCGAAGGCGGGCGGATTGGCATCGCCTCGCAGTCGGTGGGCATGGCCCGCGCCGCGTTCGAGGCGGCACGCGACTACGCCAACGAGCGGCAGACCTTCGGCAAGCCACTGATCGAGCACCAGGCCGTGGCCTTCCGCCTGGCCGACATGGCAACCAAGATCGCCGTGGCCCGGCAGATGGTGCTGCACGCCGCCGCCCTGCGCGATGCCGGACGCCCGGCGCTGGTGGAAGCCTCGATGGCCAAGCTTTTCGCCTCGGAAATGGCCGAAAAGGTCTGTTCGGACGCCTTGCAGACCCTCGGCGGTTATGGCTATCTGAGCGACTTCCCGCTGGAGCGGATCTACCGCGATGTGCGGGTCTGCCAGATCTACGAAGGCACCAGCGACATTCAGCGCATGGTCATTGCGCGCAATCTTTGAAGGAGCAGACTGCATGGCATTCGAAACCATCCTGTTGGACATCCACGGCAAGGTCGGCCTGATCACCCTCAATCGCCCGCAGGCGCTGAACGCGCTGAACGCGCAGATCGTCGGCGAGATCAACTTGGCCCTGGACCAACTGGAGAAGGATCCAAACATCGGCTGTGTGGTGTTGACCGGTTCCGCCAAGGCCTTCGCCGCCGGCGCTGACATCAAGGAAATGGCCGAGCTGCAGTATCCGCAGATCTACGTCGAAGACCTGTTCAGCGATTCCGATCGCATCGCCAACCGGCGCAAGCCAATCATCGCCGCGGTGTCGGGCTTCGCCTTGGGCGGTGGCTGTGAGCTGGCGATGATGTGCGACTTCATCCTGGCCGCCGACAACGCCAAGTTCGGCCAGCCGGAAATCAACCTCGGCGTGCTGCCGGGCATGGGCGGCACCCAGCGCTTGACACGTGCCGTGGGCAAGGCCAAGGCCATGGAGCTGTGCCTGACCGGTCGCCTGATGGGCGCCGAGGAAGCCGAGCGTGCCGGCCTGGTGGCGCGTATCGTGCCTCAGGCCGAGCTGGTGGAGGAGGCGCTGAAGGTGGCCGCGACCATCGCCAGCAAGTCGATCCCGGTGAGCATGATGGTCAAGGAGAGCGTCAACCGCGCCTTCGAGGTCACCTTGAGCGAAGGCGTGCGCTTCGAGCGCCGGGTGTTCCATGCCGCGTTCGCCACCGAAGACCAGAAAGAGGGCATGGCTGCGTTCATTGCCAAGCGCGAGGCGCAGTTCAAGGACCGCTGACGGGAAGGGGGCGCAGTCTGCGCCGCGCCCCCTGGCTTACAGGTCGAAGAAGTATCGGGCGGCGGCCGTGCTGGTGATCGGTGCGCGATAGACGTCGAACACCCTGCCGCTGGCATCGCTGTAGCGCTGGCCGGGCATGTGCCGTTGCGCTGCTGTTTTCAGATGCCCGGCGGTGAAGTCAGCCTTGGCCGCGGTCATCGACGGGTAGTGGAAGTGCGCATACCACAGAACCTTGCCTTCATGGCTGATACTGTATTCGTCGAGAAAATCGGCGGGCCGGCCCTTGAGCCTGGCCAGTCGATTGCGGCCCCCCGTGGCACGCAATTGCACGTGCCCGCCATCGGCCAGGTACATGACTTCACCCATGCGCGGTTTCTGCGTGAGGGCGGCTGACACGCGTAGCCGCGTCGCCGTTTCCTGCAACTCGTCCGCCAGCCTGCGCAGGGATCCGGCGACCAGCTCGGCATCCTTGCCGGCACGGGCCTCGTCGGTTTCGTTGTTCTCGGTCAGACATGTCTCGATGGCGTTGACCCGTTCGAGCAGGCGGGTGCGTTGATAAAGCACGCTCTCCTCGATTTCCACCGGCAGATAGCGATTCGCGTGCGCTTGCAGGTTCGACACCTCGTCGCGGGCCTGCTCAATCAACGTGTCGCTCTCCCTGAGCAGGCGTTTGAGGGGCATCTGGATTGGGCGTGAGGTAGGCTGGTCAGGCTTGAGCTCCACCCAGTCGCCCTGCTTGAGGTGGTAGGTGCGCGCGGGTGTCTTGTCCTCCGGCCCGGGAATATCGACGGTGTTGGCATCGTCGCTGCGCGGATCGGCCAGGAGCAGCCCGTGCTCGGTGGTCTCGATCAGCCCGGGCACCTTCTTGCGCAGTTGCCCCAGTGTACTGATTGGCGGGTAATCGGGCAGTTCGTTCAGGTCATTGCGGTTTCGCTCAAGCACCCAGGCGAGTTGTTCATTTATCTCCTGTAGAGTCTCCAGCGCCGCGCCGTCCTTGACCAATGTGGTGAAGATTTGCAGTTGTCGCGTCGCGGCCTGAAGGTGGCCGACGATACTGCGCAGCAATCTGGCGGTGATCTCGTCGTCGGCGTTTTCCAGCTTGAACAGTTTTGTACGCTGGGCAATACCCAGCTCGAAGCTGCTCCAGAAGCGATCACTCCAGTAGCACGCCTCGTCGCTCAGACCGTGTACCAGGCTCATGCGGTTGAGCAATCCTTCGAGACGCAAGAAGCGCAGGATCAGTTCTCTCTCCGCAGTTGCTGGCACACTGATAGCGAGGTCCCGCCATTGGCGGATCTCGGGTTGTTGGGGGCTGGCCAGCTTGTTCAGCTCATCCTGGCAGTGGCGCAGGCGTCGATTGTTACCGATCATCCGCTCAATCAAGGGCGCAAGTCTGTCCAGGCGAGCGGCGATGATTCTGACGTCCGTGGGGGTAAGCGTCTCACCGGCCTGCTGGAGGCGGGCAGCTTTGAGCAACTGGCTCCGATCAGGTTGATAGCGCAGGTGCAGGACCTTGTGCAGCAGCCGCTGGCAGAAGCTGTCCTGATACAGCGCGAAAGCATGGACTTTCTTGAAGTCCTTCACCGGCTGCAAAGCGTTGCGCTGTTTCAGGTTTTCGATATGCGTCGCCCAGAACGCCGACAGCGTGTCGAGCTTGTCCTGGCAGGTCTGCAGGCGGGCGTCATCTAGCGGTGCGGCCACCAGCTTCTCAAGGGTGGCCTGTTCCCGGATCCTGGCATCGATGGTGTCCTTGTCGGCCTTGATCAATGCGTTGACGGCGCGCAGGGCACTTTCCTTTTCCAGTTGCAGCTTGCGGATCTGCGCGGACAGTGGCATGCCCCCCTTGAGCGTCAACCTCAGGTCCAACTGCCAGCGTCCGGCCTCGTCGCGGCGCAGCCAAGGGCCTGCGGTTTCGTCAGGGCCGATGATGCGCATCTGGTTGCGAGGCATGTCGAGCATGACGTGGTACAGGTTGCCATGCAGCTGTGCATAGAACTTGTCACCCTGCAGGTACAGGCCACGCAAGGGGCCGCTGGGCACCGGTTCACCGAGTGAAGCGGGGATGATATCCGCCCGTAACGCGCGCAGTGCGGAGTTCTGCCCGGCAGTCAGGGATTGGGTGGATCGCGTCCAGCTGAAGTCGAGATGGAGCAAAGAGGCGGCCTGGACCACGGTGGGGGGCACGGGTTGCTGTTCGGATGCGCCAAGCGCCGTGACCGGTGCGCCAAGCGTGCGCGCCTTTGCGCTTTGCTCATGCAGGCGGGTAATCGAATGGGTGACCAGCAGCAGGGCGATATTGACCAGCAGGTTGACCGCGGCCTGCTCGTGCCCGGTGGGGTCGAGTTCGGCGTCGGTGTTGACGAAGTCGGCCAGCGCCACTTCCATCTGCGCCAGCCATGCCACCCTGCCCAGTGTGCCGCCCGCCAGGGGAAGCAGGGTGTTGAACAGCAGCCAGCCCAGCTCTTTCCAGCGCGTCCAGCGGGTCTGTGCGCTGGTCGAGGCATGCGCTTCAAACGTCTGGATCGATTCGTTGACGCAGGCAAGGTAGAGATCTGCGCCGACATCGCTGGAACTTGGTTCGATGGTCAGCTCCACCGGAGCTGGCCGGCCGAAAGGGATGGCGCTGGTGTCATCCAGTGGAACGAACAGGTGAGGCTCGAGGAAGCCGCCATGGGCATAGAATCTGTGGACTTCGGCCGGAAGGCGTTGCAGCAGGTCATCCTGCAGGGCGCCAGGGGTACTGATGGCCACGAACAGCGCCAGCCGATCGCTGAACTGCAACAGGCTATCCTCGTGCAGGGGACGGTACAACAGGCAACTGTCGGCACTGGGTGACCGTGGCTCGATGAGCCAGGTATTGCGTGGATAGTCCACTGTCGAGCCGGGGGCCTTGAGCAGGCCCAACGGTCGGATGACCCAGCGCTTCGGGTCATTGTCATCGTCGTCTGCGCTGCTGAACACCTGGCTGATATGGCTGGCAACGTCCTGATCCGCCAGTTTTCCGCGCAGGTAGAGCTCCTGCGCCAGTGCGGGCAATTGGCTGCCGAGTTGCGCGATGAGCAGGCGTTGACGCTGCTCGCGTTGGGCGCTGTCATCCAACAGCTTGCTGCGTAGCATGGCGGGGAATGCGCTGGCGATGTCCAGCTCGCTGACCACCGTGCGCAGGTAGTTTTCGTCCAGCCAGCCAGGCAGCAGGTCTGCGTTGTTCGAGAGCAACTCCACTCGCCCTGGCCTGAGCAGCCCGATATTGGCAATCGCCAATTGGGCGAGGGAGAAGGTGACGGGATCTACCTCGCCCGTGCTGGCAAGCCCAGGGCGCGCGGCGGCGGTGGCGATGGTCTGGTAGTTGACGACCCGGACCTGCCTGGGGTCAAGCGGGGCGCGCGGATAATCCGCTTCGAAGCGTGCGGCCAGTTGCCGGTAGGCGAAGTCTTCGGCATTGTCGATACCGTCGAGCCAGAACTGCCCGTTGGTATTCTGGCGGGACTGGGCGACGTCGAGCAGTAGCGTGCTGTAGCGCAACAACGGCTGGCTCCTGGCGTTACGCAGCCAATCCGGAAGAAGGGCCGATATCGCGTTGCGTTGCTTGGATTCGGCCTCGCTGCACAGGTCGAGCATGGAGGTAAGCCGGTCCAGCTCCAGGCTCATGTTGATGGCGTCGAGTCTGCTTCGATGGGCCGTGGCGCAATGGTCGATCACCCGTAGTTGCTGTTCCAGCACACCCAGCGCCATGCTTTCGAAGTCCCCTTGAGCGGTCTGACCGATACTGACTTCCCGGGAGGTGGTCCGGGACCTCGTGGGCCAGTATCGAGCGATGCTCTCCAGCATCTCCTGGCGGGAGGGGAAAGCGAGCAGCTTGCCTGTGAGGGTATAAAGCAGGGTCAGGTTGCGCCTGGGGTCGGTATCGCTGTGTTCGATCAGCAGCGCGCTCGCCAGTTCATTGTCCAGCGTCTCATCCCTGGAAAAGTCCGCGGCAAGCTGCCAGACGCGCAGGCCGGCTGTATTCTGCCGGTTCCTGTGATCGGGGTCGGAATGCACCAGCCTGGCGATGGCCAGGGCGAACGGAGGTAGGCTGCCAGCGTTCTGGTGGGCTTCGATGGCCTCCAGAAAACGGCTGCGAAGTTCTTCGGCGTACCAATGCCAGGGGGTTTCACCACTGCTGTCGAAGTGGCTCCAGTAGCTCGCCAATGATTGCCGGTACACCTCGAGCAGTAACGGTGCGTTGTCATTGATTAGCAGCTCCACCTGGTGCAGAGGTAGAGGCACCTGCCCGGCCGGATCACCATCGACGCGAGCGGTGAGGGTGTCCTCGCCAACCGTGAGGTTGAGTGTCCGGCGTATGCAATAGCGCTCAATGAGCACTTGCGCCAAGGGGCGAACCCACAGGTTGTCGGAACGTGGATTTCGGCTGGCGAGATAAAGTGCCCTTGGATCCTGGGTTGCGTTCGGTAGATAATGCGACCACTGAGCGGCGAGGACATGGTCTGCGGCGTCGAGCAGCTCCGGACGCTCGCTGAACCGTCTGGCAATCTTGCATTGAAGCGGGCTGGAGCGGGCAAGGCGCAGATGTGGTAGGTCGTGCATGATCAAGCCTCATACGTGAGTAAAGGTCGTATGAAGCGGGTTTACGGCGATTCGCGGTCACTAACCCGCTACCTCCAGCCGCTGCGCCGTTTGCGTTCAGGCGTGATGAAAGCCAGAATCGTTACGACATATTGCTCCCTGGCCGTCGCAAAGCGGCGGCTGCGCACCAGTAGGCGGATTCCTGGCCATTTCGGACAAATCCTCCGTCATTTATGTTGCCCACTGCGACGCGGCACCTTAGACTGCCGCCCCCTGTAAAAGAGTGCCGGTTGGCGCTTGAAGAATTTCGCTACCGACGATACGTCGTCGGCGGCACCTGAATCGCCCAAATGCACATTTTTCATAGAGAAGTCGATGACCAAGGAACAGTTGCTGGCCATGTCGGCCGATGACTACATGAACGCCGAACAGCTCGCGTACTTCACCGCGCTGCTGCAGGCGATGAAAGTCGAAACCCACGAGCGCATCGAACTCAGCCGCAATTCCATCGAAAGCCTGGATACCCCATCGGATCCCGCTGACGTGGCGTCGGTCGAGGAAGAGCGCACCTGGCTGGTCAACGCCATCGATCGTGACCAGCGCCTGCTGCCGCAGTTGGAGATGGCCTTGGACCGCATCGCCGATGAAAGCTTCGGCTGGTGCGACGACAGCGGCGAGCCGATCGGCCTCAAGCGCCTGCTGATCAGCCCGACCACCAAATACTGCATCGAAGCCCAGGAGCGTCACGAGCAGCTCGACCGCCACCAGCGGCAAGTCTGATCCAGCGCCCACGCAAGGCCCCAGGGAGCGATCCCTGGGGCCTTCGTGTTTTCTTGTCCTGTATCAACGGGGGGCCGGCTGCATCCACGTGAGCGTGGATAATGGCGTTATAGTGGCGTTTAATGTCGTCACAATAACGACATGCGGATGGATCACGAAGATGATGCGAGAAGGATCTCTGCCGGCTGGCGAAGGACCGCGGGCCACCCCCACTCATGCGGGAGCCGCCGTCGCCCTGGGGCGGGGCGTTGCGCTGTGCGCGGTACTGGCGGCGATGGCGTTCGCCGGGCTGTCCTTGTACCTGGCCCTGCCGTTGGCGCTTTTGGTGCTGTGGGTGCCGCTTGCGCGCAAGGCGGTCGTCGCGCAGTCGACGCCTGCCGCGGCCGCGGACAGTTCGCTGCTTCAAGAATTGGCCCGTGGCACCAGCCACAATGCGTTGTCGGCCGCTGCAGTGGCCCATTCGGTACAGCAATTGGCCGCCCGCGTGCAGTCGCAGTTAGGGGCTGCCCAAGACATCGTCGGCAGCGCCGAGATCATGATCACCACCGAGGAACAGACCGCCCAGCTAAGCCAGCAGGCACTGGAAGCCGCTCGCTCAGCCCACGGCAGCAGCGTGTTAGGCAGCGAGGTGCTGGCCGAATCCATTCAGTGCATGCGTGATTTGAGTGTGCGTGCTTCGGCCAGCCGCGAGTTGATCGAGGCCTTGCATCAGCGCAGCGAGGATATCGCCCGGGTCACCCTGGTGATCCAGGGCATTGCCAGCCAGACCAACCTGCTGGCGCTCAACGCCGCCATCGAGGCGGCGCGGGCGGGTGAACATGGCCGTGGTTTCGCGGTGGTGGCCGACGAGGTGCGCGGTCTGGCCGGGCGCACCGCCAGCGCCACCGAGGAAGTGGGGCAGATGGTTGCCGACATCCAGGCGCGAACCGCCCAGGTGGTGGCGCAGATCCGCACGCTGGCCGAGGACCTGGGCAAGGGGGTCGGCCAGGTCGAGCAGGCCGGTGGGCAACTGGCGCAGATCGCTAGCCTGGCGGCCAGTGTCGAGGGTCAGGTGAGCGAAATAGCTGGGGGTACCCAGATCAACCAAGCCCAACTCGACACCCTGTTCCAGGCCGTGGCCCAGGTGCGCGGCGATCTGGAGGTCAGCGACCAGCAGACCCGGCGCCTGGCCAAGGCGGCGGTGCAAATGGAGGGGCAGGTGGAAAGCCTCAGCGAACGGTTGGCCGAGGTCGGTCTGGACGCCTACCACCAACGGGTGTTTGAACTGGCGCAGGCGGGTGCGCGGCATATCGGCGAGCGTTTCGAGGCGGATATCGAACAGGGGCGCATTGGCTTGGACGATCTGTTCGACCGGCAATATCGCCCGATTGCCGGCATGCAACCTCCGCGTTTCACCACGCGCTTCGACCACTACACCGATACCGTGCTGCCACAGCTCCAGGAGCCGTTGCTGCAGCACGATGGGCTGGTGTATGCCATCGCCTGTACCCAGCAGGGCTATGTGCCGACCCACAACAATGCCTTCAACCAACCACTGACCGGCGATATCGCCCATGACACGGCGCACAACCGCAGCAAGCGCCTGTTCGACGACCGCACGGGCGCTCGCTGTGGCAGTCATCAGCAGCGTGTGCTGTTGCAGACCTATACGCGAGACACGGGAGAGCTGATGCACGACCTGTCGGTACCGATCTTTGTCGCAGGTCGACACTGGGGTGGCCTGCGTCTGGGGTATCGCCCCGAACCCGGGCTCGACTGACGCGATTTGTTGCCCGGAATGTAACACTGCTGTTCTGCCTGGCGCCTTATTCGTAAGCGGTCCAGGACGTATCATAGGCATATCGTTAGGTGGCTAATTAAATTCCGGAGGGAATTATGACGAGCCGAGTCGACGTGGCCGTGATGATCGGCAGTGGTGTGCCACGGTCCTTGCAGGCCTTGGGCATAAGGGTGTGCTGGGTGGTGTTGGTTGACGGCGAGCGCCGTGGCACCGCCTTCGCCAGCCGCGACGAGGCCCTGGAATGCCAGGCTGCGTGGCAGCAGCAGGTGGATAGGAGCCACGCAGCGTGAACCCTCAGCGCTCCAGGTAGCGTGCGAGCTCCCAGGCGTCCTGGTAGCGTTGGCGGAATCCGTGGACTTTGCCGGAGTTGGTTTCAGTGATGTGGAAGAAGCTGATGCCGGCGGCCACGACGCTATACCGGGAGATACCTGGCACTGCCGTGCGACAAGAAATGCTACGTGCCTCTCGACGGAATTCGGTGTTTTCGTGCATATTCCTGTACCTGTAATGCGCGATGAAGGGTTGGGGCACACTTGAGCTGAAGTGTCGCCCCCAGTAGTCGCATCTTTCCTGACCCTTTAGCTGTCAGGTATTACGGTTCCTATTTGCGGATAGTTTGCCGAAGCACGCCGGATGTTCCAGCGGGGAAATGTTCCCTGCTTGGCGTATCGACCCTGTGCGTGGATCTTCGCTTACCGAATCCATGGTCCATCGGACTTCGACTTGAAGTGGTTGCCACCCCACGCCAGCGGCGTGCGCGGTGCGGCCCGCTGTAATTGATGTGAGGAGCTTTTCATTGGCAGTCAGTACTCTTGATACCCATGCGTTGTTTGCCCTGGGCGATTTGCGCGCCAAGCTGGTCAAGTTGTTCCAGGGGCGTTTCGTGTATGTCACCGAGCAGAACCCCGACGGCCTGTACATGGCCGAGATCGATACCGACGATGCCATGGTGGTCGACGACAAGCAGCGCCTGGAGCTGAAAGTGGGTGACCACTTCCGTGCCGCCGTGCTGCCCAGCCGCGAAGGCGGCAAGCTCGAACTGCGTTTTCGCGAGATCAAGTTCAATGTCTACGGGCAGGGTGACTACGCCTTCGTTTCCGTGCCGGAAGGCGAGGCCATCGTGTTCCGTGAAGGGCAGGGCGTGATGCTTGTGTTCGCGGCCCAACAGCAGGTTCAGGAAGGCCTGGGCAAGCTACTCAAGGCGGTGACCGGCAAGGTCGCCAAGTGGCGCAAGGGCGAGCTGACCACCTTCAAGGCCAGCGAGTGAGCGACGCCACCACGCCTGCCTCGCGGGCCGACTTCCACCGTGAACATCAGGCAAGGGCGATCGAACAGGCCGAGCGCCTGCTGGCGCGTCGGCTGGAACTGCAGGGCGCTTGGCTGGCCTGGGTGGCCGGCGAGCTCTACCAGATGAGCCCGCCGCCCTTCGTTGCCATGGTGCGCCGCGAGCTGCAGCGCCTGAGCCAGGCCTGAGGCTCAGTTACCGCGATCACGCCCGCTGCTGACTTCTTCTGGTACCTCCTCGCCCGAGGTGCGCTTGCGAAACAGCGCGGCCCTGGCCAGCAGCAGGGTGGTCACCGGCACGGTGATCGACAGCAGGATCGGGATCAGCCAGGCGTGCAGCACCGGGCTCTGCTTGAGCACCGAGAAATACAGGATCGAGGCCAGCGCCACGCACCAGGCGCCGATGGTCGAAGCCAGTGCGGGCGGGTGCATGCGCTGGAAGTACTCCTTCAGGCGCACCAGGCCGATGGCGCCGACCAGCGCGAACAGGCTGCCGATAAGCAGCAGGGCGGCCGTGACCAGCTCCAGCCAGAACGGCAATACCACGCTTTCGTTCATTCGATCACCTCGCCACGCAGGAGGAACTTGGCCAGGGCGAAGGAACCGACGAAGCCGAACAGGGCGATCAGCAGGGCGCCTTCGAAATAGGTATCGCTGGCGTAGCGGATCCCCAGTACCAGCATCATCAGCATGCCCAGGATGTACAGGTAGTCCAGGGCCAGTACCCGGTCCTGGGCGGACGGGCCGCGGAACAGCCGGATCAGCGTCAGCCCCATCGCCAGGGCGAAGATGAACAGGCTGGCGAGGACGGCATTGGCGAGCAGGCCGCTCATTCGAAGATCTCCATCAGCGGGCGTTCATAGGTGTGTTTGAAATGTTCGATGAACGCCGGTTCGTCGTCCAGATCGAACACATGCAGCAGCAGTACGCTGCGGTCCAGGGCCAGTTCCGACCAGATGGTGCCCGGCACCACGGTGGTGATCATCGATAGCGCCGCCAGGCCGTGCGCGTCGCGCAGGTTCAGCGGGATGTGCACGAACGCCGAGCGCGGCGGCGTGCTGCCGGCGCGCAGGACGCCACGGGCGACCTGCAGGTTGGAATGGATCACATCAAGGCCGACCCGGCCGATCAGCTTGGCAATCACCCAGGGCCTGCGCACGTGGGCATGCTGCGGGCGCAGCGGCGCCATCAGGATCGGTGCGAGGATGCCCAGCAGGGCGCCCAGCAGCAGGTTGCCCGGGCTGACCGACAGATTGAGCAGCAACCACAGCACGAACAGCGCAATGGAAAGCAGTGGCGCGGGGAGCAGTCGATTCATGGTTGCACCTCCAGGCCAGCGGTGGTCGGGCCGGGCAACGACCGGGTCGCCATCACTGCCTTGATGTAGGTCTCCGGCGTGCGCAGGCTGGCGGCGGTGTCCTGTGTGTAGCGCAGCAGCGGCTCGGCCTTGAGGCTGAGGAAGATGCACAGGCCCAGGAGGATGACGATGGGCACGCATTCATAGCGACGCAACAC
Organism: Pseudomonas sp. P106(2024); assembly: GCF_057480815.1. Taxonomy (NCBI): domain Bacteria; kingdom Pseudomonadati; phylum Pseudomonadota; class Gammaproteobacteria; order Pseudomonadales; family Pseudomonadaceae; genus Pseudomonas; species Pseudomonas sp. P106(2024). Next base: position 480,411 of record NZ_JBLIYU010000003.1, read on the forward strand.
CGGGGAAGGGCGTTCCTCGGGCTTCCAGAAGCGCTGGATGCCGACGCGGCCGAAGGCGATCAGCGAGGCCATGCCGGACAACACCAGCAGGGTGACCAGGATCCAGCCCGCGGTGCCCAGTGGCTGCTCAGTGGCAACTCCCAGGCCTTGCGGGTTGAACAGCGCGCTGATCAGGTTGAGCTTGCCGATGAAGCCCGACAGTGGCGGCATGCCGATGATCAGCAGGGCGCAAGCGATGAAACTCAGGCCGAGGAAGGCCATGGTCCAGGGAATGATCTGGCCGATCACCGCCTGCTGCTCGTCGTCCAGGTTGATGCCCTTGGGCGGGTGCAGCGATTCCAGGGGCGAAGGCATCGCATCTTCTTCATCGTCCAGCGGCGCCTCGTTGGCCGAGCGCGAGCGCTCAACCAGCTCGGCCAGCAGGAACAGCGCGCACAGGGCCAGGGTGGAGCTTGCCAGGTAGAACAGCGCGGCGCCGGTCAGGATCGATTGGCCGAAGCCGACGGCGGCCAGCAGCGTGCCGGCGGACATCAGGATGCTCAGGGCCGCCAGGCGCTCCAGGCGCTGGGCGGCGAGGATCGACATGGCCGCCACGGCCAGGGTCGCCAGGCCGCCATACACCAGCCAGTCGCCACCGAAGAACGCCGAGGCGCCGGCCTGGCCGGAGAACAGCAGCGTCCACATGCGCAGGATGGCGTACAACCCGACCTTGGTCATGATCGCGAACAGCGCGGCCACCGGTGCGCTGGCCGACGAATAGGCCGGCACCAGCCAGAAGTTCAACGGCCACATCCCGGCCTTGGCCAGGAAGGCAATGGCCAGGATCGCCGCGCCGGCATGCAGCAGGCCGCGGTCTGCTTCTGGCACCAGCGGCACTTTCAGCGCCAGGTCGGCCATGTTCAGGGTACCGGTCACGCCATAGAGCATGGCCGCGCCGACCAGGAACAGCGACGAGGCAAACAGGTTGATGGCGATGTAGTGCAGCCCGGCCTTGACCCGCGCCCGCCCCGAGCCATGCAGCAGCAGGCCGTAGGAGGCCGCCAGCAGCACCTCGAAGAACACGAACAGGTTGAACAGGTCGGCGGTGAGGAAGGCGCCGTACAGGCCCATCAGCTGGATCTGGAACAGTGCGTGAAAGCTGGCCCCGGCACCGTCCCAGCGTGCCCGGGCGAACAGCAGGGCGCTCAAGCCGACGATGCCGGTGAGGGTGAGCAGCAGCGCCGACAGGTGATCGACCACCAGGGCGATGCCGAACGGCGCCGGCCAGTTGCCTGGCAGGTAGACGCCAATGGACTCGGCCTGGCCCTGGGTGCGCACCCACATCAGCAGGGTAACGGCGATGCCCAGGCCAAGGGCGGTGGACAGCAGGTTCAGGCGCGCCTTGAGCCAGCGGTGTTTCTCGCCAATCAGCAGCATCAACGACGCGGTGACCAGTGGCAGCAGGATCGGCGCGATGATCAGTTGGTTCATCCCGCTCATTCCTCACGCTCCCGGCCATCGACGTGGTCGGTCCCGGTCAGGCCGCGGGAGGCCAGCAGCACCACCAGGAACAACGCGGTCATGGCGAAGCTGATGACGATTGCGGTGAGTACCAGTGCCTGGGGCAGCGGGTCGGTGTAGTGCAGCAGGTCGTGGGGCACGCCGTCCTTGATGATCGGCTCCTTGCCGATGAACAGGCTGCCCATGCTGAAAATGAACAGATTGACCCCGTAGGACAGCAGGCACAGGCCCATGATTACCTGATAGGTACGCGGGCGCAGGACCAGCCAGACCCCGGAGGCGGCCAGGACGCCGATGGCGACTGCAATGACTTCTTCCATCAGGCGGCTCCTGCTTGGCTGGACTTGGCGGGGCGGTAGGCGCGCACTGACTGGTGGGCCAGGGCGGTGAGGATCAGCAGGGTCGAGCCGACCACCACGGTGTACACGCCGATGTCGAAGAACAGCGCGCTGGCCACGTGTACGTCACCGAGCAGCGGCAAGTGCAGATGGGCGGTGTGGGTGGTCAGGAACGGGTAGCCCAGCAGTATCGCCCCGGCACCGGTGAGGGTGGCGCAGAGCAGGCCGGTGCCCATCCAGCGCAGCGGACGCAGGCTCATCTGCGCCTCGACCCACTGGGTGCCGGCGACCATGTACTGCAGGATGAACGCCACCGACATCACCAGGCCGGCGACGAAACCGCCGCCTGGCTGGTTGTGGCCACGCATGAACAGGTACATCGACACCAGCAGGGCGATCGGCAGCAGCAGGCGCACCAGGGCGGCCGGCACCATCATGAAGCCGAGCGCGGTGTCGGTGGCCTGGCGCGGGTTGACCAGGTCGGTGACCACGTCCGGTGCCAGCAGGCGTTGCTGCGCCGGCAGCTGCATGCTCTCCTTCGGCGGGCGGAAGCGGCGCAGCAGGGCGAACACGGTCAGCGCCACGGCCACCAGCACGGTGACCTCGCCGAGGGTGTCGAAGCCGCGGAAATCCACCAGCATCACGTTGACTACGTTGGTGCCGCCGCCCTGGGGCAGGGCGCGGCTGAGGTAGAACGACGAGATGTCGTTGGGCGTCGGGCGGGTCAGCATGGCGTAGGACAGCAGTGCCATGCCGCCGCCGACCAGCACTGCCAGCACCAGGTCGCGCAGGCGCCGCAGGCGTGCGCGGTCCTGGTTGCCGGGCAGCGGCGACACGCCTTCGATACGCCGTGGCAGCCAGCGCAGGCCGAGCAGGATCAGCACGGTGGTGACCACCTCGACTGCCAGTTGGGTCAGCGCCAGGTCCGGCGCGGAGAACCAGACGAAGGTGATGCAGGTCATCAGGCCGCAGACGCCGACCATGATCAAGGCGGCCAGTCGGTGATACTTGGCCTGGTAGGCGGCGCCGATGGCGCAGGCGATAGCGATCAGCCAGAGCGCGACGAACACCCCGGAGCCCGGGATCTTTGGCCGGTCGCCCCAGCTCAGGCCACTGTACAGCAGAGGTACCAGGCCAGCGACGAAGGCCGCCAGTGCCAGCATGAACAGTTGCGTCTGCAGGCGCTTGGTGGTCAGCAGCCGCTCGCCATGCCGGGCCAGCAGCATCAGGCGCACCAGGCCGTGCTCGAACAGGCGCTTGCCGTTGAAACGCTCGATCAGCGGTGGATAGGGGAAGCGGCCGCGCTGCAGCTGCTTGCGTAGCAGCAGGTAGAGCACGATACCGCCGGTCATGGCGATCAGGCTCATGATCAGCGGCGCGTTCCAGCCGTGCCAGATGGCCAGGCTGTATTCCGGCAGCACGCCACCCACCACGGGGGTCGCGGCCGCGGCCAGCAACGGGCCGACCGATTGTGCCGGGAAGATGCCGACCACCAGGCAGGTGAGCACCAGCAGTTCGACCGGTGCGCGCATCCAGCGTGGTGGTTCGTGAGGCGTGTGCGGCAGGTCCTGGGCCGGGGGGCCGAAGAACACATCGACGGTAAAGCGCAGCGCGTAGGCCACGCTGAAGGTTCCGGCCAGGGTGGCGATCACCGGCAGGGCCGCTTCGACCCAGGCCGTGGAGGTGATGAACACGGTCTCGGCGAAGAACATCTCCTTGGACAGGAAACCGTTCATCAGCGGCACGCCGGCCATCGAGGCGCTGGCGACCATGGCCAGGGTCGCGGTGAACGGCACCAGGCGGAACAGGCCACTCAGGCGACGGATGTCACGGGTGCCGCTCTCGTGGTCGATGATCCCCGCGGCCATGAACAGCGAGGCCTTGAAGGTGGCGTGGTTGAGGATATGGAACACTGCGGCGACCGCCGCCAGCGGGCTGTTCAGGCCCAGCAGCAAGGTGATCAGGCCAAGGTGGCTGATGGTTGAGTAGGCCAGCAGGCCCTTGAGGTCGTTCTGGAACATCGCGGCGAAGGCGCCGAGCAGCAGGGTGGCGGCACCGGCGCCGCCGACGATCCAGAACCATTCCTCGCTGCCCGACAGCGCCGGCCACAGGCGGGCCAGCAGGAACACCCCGGCCTTGACCATGGTCGCCGAGTGCAGGTAAGCCGAGACGGGGGTGGGCGCCGCCATGGCATGGGGCAGCCAGAACTGGAAGGGAAATTGCGCGCTCTTGCTCAGGGCGCCGATCAGGATGAGGGGCAGCAGCACCGGGTACAGCGCATGCTGGCGGATGGTGTCACCGGCAGCCAGGACCTTGTCCAGGTCATAGCTGCCGACCACATGGCCGAGCAGCAGGGCCCCGACCAGCAGGCACAAGCCGCCGGCCCCCGTGACCATCAACGCCATGTAGGCGCCGCGGCGGGCGTCGGCGCGGTGGTGCCAATAGCCGATCAGCAAGAACGAGAACAGGCTGGTCAATTCCCAGAAGAACACCAGCTGGATCAGGTTGCCGGAGATCACCAGGCCGAGCATGGCGCCCATGAACGCCAGGAAGAAGGCGAAGAAGCGCGGCACCGGGTCCTGGGGCGACATGTAGTAGCGGGCGTACAGCGACACCAGGGTGCCGATGCCCAGCACCAGCAGGCTGAACAGCCAGGCGAAGCCGTCCATGCGCAGGACCAGGTTCAGGCCCAGGCTCGGCAGCCAGAGGAATTCCTCGCGGATCACCCCGCCATCGGCGACCTGGGGGTACAGCAACGCCACCTGGACAGTGCCGACCAGGGCCACGAGCCCGGCAAGAATGGACTCGGCGTTGCGTGCGTTGTGCGGCAGTACAGCCGCCAGGCAACTGCCCAGGAAGGGCAGAAGCAATAGCACAATCAATGACATAGCGTTCTGTTCTGAGAAGTTTGCCAAGGATCATACGTGCCGGACGGTTGATCACCAACACGCAAGCGGTTGCAGGATCCTACAAATGTGCTGTGACAAGCTGTTTTTTTATAACAGTTTCTTTCAGAGCATAGCGGCTGAGCGAATGTCCGTGGGGCTGTATTCAACGCTTGCGGATTGTCTGTGAAGGCGGGGGGCTTACAACCCCGCCTCGCGCTCGCGGGCCTCATCATCCTGCAAGGCGCTGGCCTCATCCTGGCGACGAATCTTCAGCTCGCTCACCACCACCGCCAGCACGATCAGCAGCCCGCCGATCAACGCCACGCCTGGCAGGCGCTCGCCGGCGATGCGCCCGACGATGCCGGCCCACACAGGTTCGCCAGCGTAGATCAGGGTGGCGCGGGTCGGCGAGACCGACTGCTGCGCCCAGTTCATCGCCACCTGGATCACCGCGCTCATGGCGCCCAGGCCTACCGCACTGATGAGCAGCAGCCAGGAAAAACCGGGCAGTTGTTCCTGGGTCGGCACGATCATCAGGAACGACAGCGCCGAGGCGGTGGCCAACTGCACCACGGTGACCCGGCGCACATCGACCTGGCCGGCGTAGCGACTGATCAGGATGATCTCGCCGGCGATCGCCACGGCGCTGACCAGCGTCACCAGTTCGCCTTCACTGAAGTGCAGCGCGCCGCCCTCGGGGCCGGCCAGCAGCATCAGACCGACGAAGGCCAGGCCGATGCCCAGGCTCGGCATCAGGCCCGGGCGGCGGCCCAGTACCAGCCATTGCAGCAGAGGCACGAAGGGCACATAGAGCGCGGTGATGAACGCCGACTGGCTGCTGCTGATGGTCTGCAGGCCCATGGTCTGCAAGCCGTAGCCCAACATGATCGAGACGCCGATGAGCACGCCGGCCTTGAGTTCGGTGAAGGTCAGCCCCGACAGCGAACGGGCCGACACCAGGCCGACGAACAGGGCGGCGGCGGCAAAGCGCAGGCCGACGAAGAACATCGGCCCGCTGACGGTCATGACGTTGTGCACGATCAGGAAGGTGCCGCCCCAGAGCATGGTGATGAACACCAGCACCAGTTCGGCCTTGCTCAGGCGCAAGCTGACGGTGGGTTTGCGGGCGGGGGCTTGGCTCATGGTCTTGCGCACTCGGAAGGGGCGGCGCACAATTCGCCGCAAAGTGGGCAGTATACTGCGCACCCCCTACCAGTGAGCAATATAGTGCACAAAGATTCCGAGCACCGTGCATCGGTGCTGCAGCATGTCAGCCAGAACGTTCGCCGCTTGCGTGGCGACGCCGGCCTGAGCCAGGCCGCCCTGGCCGAGCGCTCCGGGGTCAGCCGGCGGATGCTGGTGGCCATCGAGGCTGGCGAGAAGAATGTCAGCCTCACCACCCTGGACCTGATCGCCGAAGCGCTGGGGGTGGCGTTCAGCACCCTGATCCAGGCGCCGGACCGGCGTGACCCCAGTCGCATCGAAGAGCTGGCCTGGGCCGGTGTGCACCCTGCCAGCCGCGCCGTGCTGCTCGGCAGCAGCCCGGCACGGCGCGAGGTCGAGTTGTGGGAGTGGACCCTGGCTCCGGGCGAGTGCTACGCCAGCGAGGCCGATGCCGCTGGCTGGAGCGAGCAGATCTATGTGGCCGACGGCCGCCTGACCCTGATCATCGAAGGGGGAGAGCGGCAATTGGGCAAGGGCGAATTCTTCGTCTTCCCCAGCGACTGCCGCTACGCCTACCGCAATGATGGCCAGGAGCCGGTGCGTTTCGTGCGCAACGTGGTGATCTGAGCCCTCAACCGGCCAGCAACTCGTCGATACTGGTCACCCTGGCGTAGGCGAATGCCAGCGCGGCCATTGCCGAGGCGTGCACATCGGCCGCCGCAACCGTCTTGCCGTCGAACTCCAGCGCCAGCGTCGCGCAGGCATCGTAGGCCACGCTGACTTCATAGCCGAAGTCGGCGGCGGCGCGGGTCGCGGCATCGATGCACATGTGGCTCATGCTGCCGGCGATGGTCAGTGCCTTGATGTCGTGCTGGTCGAGCAGCGCCTTCAGCTGGGTGTCGCGGAAGCTGTTGACCTTGTGCTTGAGCACCACCGCCTCGCCGGCCGCCGGCGCGACCTTGGGGTGGATCTGCGCGCCGGCCGAGCCTGGCACGAAGAAGGGTGCGTCGGCGCTCTCGAACTCATGGCGCACATGCACCACTAGGTCGCCACGCTCACGGGCCGCGGCCAGTAACCGGGCGGCGTTGTCGGCGGCCGCCTCGGCGCCGTCCAGGGTCCATTTGCCACCGGGGAAGTAGTCGTTCTGGATATCGATGATGATCAGGGCGCGCTTGCTCATGGTGCCTCCTGCGGCAGTAGTGATGAACTGCCGATAGTTATAGGCTGTGGCGACCCGATCGAGGATAGGCGCGAGCGACACAATGACGGCAAAAACTGACAGCCTGGAAATCGGCGTGCTGATCTATCCCGGCGCCCAGAGCGCGGCGGTGCACGGCCTGACCGACCTGTTCGCGGTGGCCAACCGGGTCGCCGCGCAGCTGGGCGCACACGATCTGCCGGTGCTGCGGGTGACCCATTGGCAGCTCGATGGCGCGGGGCAGCTGCAGGTGGTGCATGACAGCCAGCCGGCAAGCGGCCATGCGCTGCGGGCGCTGATGATTCCGCCGAGCCTGGCGGCGACCCCGTCTGCCGAGGTGTTGCAGGCCCATCGCGCCGCGCTCAGTCAGGTGCACGGCCAGGGTACCGTGCTGGCCTCGGTATGCATCGGTGTGTTCCTGGTGGCCGGCAGCGGCCTGCTGGATGGTCGGGCGGCCTGTACCCATTGGAACTATGTCCAGGCCCTTTCCGATCGCTTCCCCAAGGTGCGGGTGCAAGGCAGCCAGCCACTGCTCGACGACGGCGACATCGTCACCTCTGCCGGGCTGATGGCCTGGACCGACCTCGGCTTGCACTTGATCGAACGCTTCCTCGGCCACACCCTGGCCCGCGAGACGGCCCGCTATCTTGCGGTCGAGCCCTCGCCGGCGCCGCTGCCCGGCGCCCTGTTCCAGCCGCGCCTGGACCATGGTGACGAGGCGGTGCTGAAGGTGCAGCACTGGTTGCAGGCCGAGGAGGCCCGGGATGCCGGCCTGGCCGACATGGCCGGTTGCGCGGGCCTCGAGCCGCGCACCTTCCTGCGTCGCTTTCGCGCCGCCACCGGCCTGCGTCCCACCGAATACGCGCAGCAGGTGCGGGTCGGCCGGGCTTGCCGCTTGCTGGAGTTCACCCGGCGCAGCGTCGACCAGATCGCCTGGGGCGTCGGCTATCAGGACCCCAGCGCTTTTCGCAAGGTGTTCCAGCGCCTGACCGGGATGACCCCCAGCGACTACCGGCGGCGCTTCGCGGTCATCAGCGGCTGAGCCTCGCTGCTGGTCGGGTGCGGCCCCGGGCCCTCATCGGCGAGGCGGTCGTGATGGTTGCGCAGCGGGCATTCCTTCAACGACATGCAACCACAGCCGATGCAGCCGTCGAGCTGGTCGCGCAGCATCACCAGCTCGTCGATGCGCCGGCTCAGGTCGTCGCGCCAGCGCGCCGACAGGCGTTGCCAATCGTCGGCAGTGGGCGTGTGATCGCAGGGCAGCGCCTGCAGGGCGCTGGCGATGTCGGCCAGGGCGATGCCCAGGCGCTGGGCCATCTTGATCACCGCCACCCGACGCAGCATGGCACGCGGATAGCGGCGCTGGTTGCCGGCGTTGCGGGTGCTGTGAATCAGCCCCTTGGTCTCGTAGAAGTGCAGCGCGGTCACGGCCACGCCGCTGCGCGCGGCCAGCTGTCCGACGCTGAGCAGGCGCTCCTGGGCGGAAGGGGGCTTCATTGGCAATAAAATCCTTGACCTTGAGTTAGCTGGAGGTTTTACCCTTCACGACCATCTGCTGCAAGAGCCCAAAACGAGGAGATGCGTCATGGCGGCCAACACCCATTCCCTGTGGTTCACCCAGATGATCGAGTACGACGTGCCCCCCTTGCGCCAGGATGCCCTGGCCGAGGCCCTGGTGGTGCGCAGCGAGCACCTCGCGCAACGCTGCGATGGCCTGCTCAGCGTCAGCATCCAGGTCAGCGACGACGGTCGCCGGGTGCTCCAGCACCTGCGCTGGCAATCGCGCCAGGCCTGGGCGGCCGCCGCTGGCTGCTTCATCGAGGAGCCGTTCCTCGACCTACTGGGCGAGCACCGGGCCCGTGGGGTGAACTTCGCCGCGTACCAGACGCTACGCAGCCTGGTGCGTGGCGCCGACGGCGGCCTGCACTGCCAGCTGGGCAGCACTCAGGCGTACCAGGGCGCGTAGTGCGGGTAGCGGTCCAGGCGCGCGCCGATGACCATCTCGCTGATCCAGGCCGTGAGCAGGGCGCTATAGGCTTTCTGACTCTCTTCGCTGGACAGCGCGTGGTCGGCGCCATCGACCAGGCGGTGGGTCATCGAGTGGGCGCCGACGAAGGCCGAGCGATAGCTCATCAGCGTGCTGTGCGGCACATAGTCGTCCTGTTCGGACTCCACCAAGAGCACGTCGCCGGCGAATTCGGCGCAGGCGGCCAAGGCGCGGTTGTCGGCAGGGCCGAGCTCACGCAGGCGGTAGGCGTTGAGCCGCTGGCGGTCGAGGGCCTGCTTGGGCGCATCCCATTCATCGTCCCAGTAGAGGGCCGGCACCCTTAGGGCGAGCCATTTGACTGGCCGGTGACGGGTGAGCAGGGTGGCCAGGTAGCCGCCGTAGCTGCTGCCGATCACGGCAATGGCGCCGGGGTCGACCGATGGCTGGCTGGCCAGCCGGTCGTAGGCGGCCAGCAGGTCGGCCAGGTTCTGCTCGCGGGTGACGGTCAGGCGCTGGCTCTCGGTCTTTTCGTGGCCGCGCAGGTCGAAGGTCATGCATACGCAGCCAAGCCCGGTGATCTGCCGGGCGCGGGCCAGGTCGCGCTGCTGGCTGCCGCCCCAGCCATGGACGAAGAGGATCCCCGGCATGCGGCTGCCCGGGCTGACCAGGGTGCCGACGATGCTTTCGCCCTCGACGTGCAGTTCAACGGTTTCACTCTCGATGGTCATGGTCACGTATCCGTGCATATTTGCTGAGTTGTCCAAGTTCACTGTCGTGGCCCTGATAGAACAGGGTGGCGTCGGTGGGCAGTTGCGCGTCGCCGAAGACCTCGTGGGTTGACGCGCGTAGCCGTTGCAGCGCCGGGTCGGCGGCGAAGGCCTGCAGCGCGAGGACCTCGGCGGGGCTGGCACCGCCCAGTCGCCAGGATTGCTCGAGCACGCCGCTGCGCAGGTGTCCGTGATGGTCCTGGCCGCGGGCGATGTCGTAGTTGCGCCGTGAGGCGATGAAGCCTGGGAAGTAGCGCTTGGCAGCCTCTTCATAGGTCATGGCCTGGTTGATGGCCAAGCGCAGGTGATCCTCAAGTGGCAGCTGCAGCAGGTGCTGGTAGTCACCGCGCACGATCACCAGGTCGGAACCACCATATACCTCGGTGCCCGCATGATCGCGAGTGAGGTGCTGGGTGCCGTGATAGCTCAGGGTCAGCCCGGCCACGCGTACCTGGCCGACGCTGAAGGTCTCGACGGCATCGAGGTCTTCCTCAAGCACCAGGCCCCAAAGCCCCAATTGCTGTTCATCCATTGCCTCCAGCAGCGGCTCCAGGGCCTGACCATCAACGATCACCTGCTGGCCCCGACCGGCGCAGGCCAGTACCGGCTTGATCCTCACCGGTCCATCGCGCAGCAGCAGTTCGGCAGCGCGCCGGGCATCGGCCTTGGAGAACACGGTATAGCCACGCAGCAGGGCGTCGCTGGCGTGATGGGCAAAGGCGTCGGTCCAGCCGGGAGGGAAGATGGCGTCTGCCGGTAGCGGGTGGGAGATAGCCTTGGTGGCCATGTGCGGATGGCTGACCATGCCGCCGAACAGGTCATGCTCGTCGTGGACGCCGAGCGCAGCGTACCGCTGCGCGTCGACCAGGGTCTGGGTCGGTACATAGTAGTAAGCGGCCGTTTCGGATTGCGTGGGCGATGGCTCGACCCGCTCGACACCCAGCAGAAGGGCTAGGTGATCGGCAATCTGCAGGTGGACCGCCCGTTCGTGCTCGGGAGTGTGCTCGCGGGTGTCGAGCAGCACGACGGCGCTTTTCGGTTCGCGTGAGTGGGGCATGGCCTACCTCGCTTACGCACGGTATGTAAGGGTTGTGAAGGCCCGTAGCCGGTTTAGTTCAGGGGGATGGATCGACGGTCGGCAGGGCAGTTGGGGCAATGCATACCTTGTTACGGTCGTGGTGATTGCGGGCGTCTGCCGGGTGTTTCATTATCAACGCCTTGGACCCGTCGACACCTATCCGCAGGAGTGCGCATGAACAGTCAGTCCCCCCTTCACGAATCCATCCCGGCGCGCCTTGCCCGTGTGCGCGAGGCCATGGCCCGGGAGGGCGTGAATGCCCTGTTGGTGCCTTCGGCTGATCCGCACCTGTCCGAGTACCTGCCGGGCTATTGGCAGGGGCGGCAGTGGCTGTCCGGTTTCCTCGGTTCGGTGGGGACGCTGGTGGTAACGGCTGACTTTGCCGGGCTGTGGGCTGACAGCCGTTACTGGGAGCAGGCGGAAAAGGAGCTGGTCGGCAGTGGTATCGAGCTGATGAAGCTGCGCCCCGGCCAGCCCGGGGCGCTGGAATGGCTGGGGACGGAGGTGGACGGCACGGTCGCGGTGGATGGCGCGGTCATGGCCCTGGCCTCGGCGCGGCAACTGGGCGAGCGCCTGCAGGCGCGTGGTTCGACGTTGCGCACCGATCTCGACCTGCTGGATCGGGTATGGGTTGACCGCCCCTCGCTGCCGGGTAATCCGGTGTACCAGCACCTGCCACCCCATGCCACGGTCAACCGTGCGCAAAAACTCGTTGAACTGCGCAGCACGCTGCGGGAAAAGGGCGCCGATTGGCACTTTATCGCCACCCTCGACGACATCGCCTGGCTGTTCAACCTGCGTGGTAGCGATGTCTCCTACAACCCCGTGTTCGTTTCCTTCGCGCTGGTCAGCCAGGACAAGGCGTTCCTGTTTGTCGGGCGTGACAAGGTCGACGGCCACCTGCGCCAGGTACTGGCGGCCGATGGCATCGAGGTCCGCGACTACGCTGAGGTCAACGACGCGTTGGCCGCGATTCCGGCAGCAGCCAGTCTGCTGGTGGACCCGGCGCGGGTTACTCGCGGCCTGCTGGACAATTTGCACGAGCAGGTGCGACTGGTTGAGAGTATCAACCCGACCACCCTGAGCAAATCGTGCAAGGGAGAAGGGGATCTCGTTCATATTCGCCAGGCCATGGAGCAGGATGGCGCGGCGCTATGCGAATTCTTCGCCTGGTTCGAAGCGAACCTCGGCGTGCAACCGATCACCGAACTGACCATCGACGACCAGTTGAGCGCAGCCCGTGCCCGTCGTCCTGGCTTTGTGTCGCTGAGCTTTTCGACCATCGCGGCGTACAATGCAAACGGCGCAATGCCGCACTACCGCGCCACCGAAGAGTCCCATGCCGTCATTGAGGGCAATGGCCTGCTGTTGATCGACTCGGGCGGCCAGTACCTGGGCGGGACCACCGATATTACGCGGATGGTGCCGATCGGCGAGCCGAGCCATGAGCAGAAGGCCGATTGCTCCCGGGTGCTCAAGGGCATGATCGCCCTGTCGCGGGCCAGGTTCCCGCGTGGGATACTCTCGCCGCTGCTTGATGCCATCGCCCGGGCACCGATCTGGGCCGATCAGGTCGAGTACGGCCATGGCACCGGTCACGGTGTCGGCTATTTCATGAATGTGCACGAAGGCCCGCAAGTGATTGCCTACCAGGCCGCGGCCACACCGCAGACGGCCATGCAGCCGGGCATGATCAGTTCCATCGAGCCCGGCACCTACCGCCCGGGGCAGTGGGGCGTGCGGATCGAGAACCTGGTGGTCAACCGCGAGGCCGGTACCAGCGAGTTCGGTGAGTTCCTTTCGTTCGAGACTTTGACCCTGTGTCCAATCGACACCCGCTGTCTGCTGGTCGAGACGCTGGGCAGTGAAGACATCGCCTGGTTGAACCGTTACCACCAGACGGTGCGGGAGCGACTGGCGCCGTTGCTGGAAGGCGAGGCGCTAGCGTGGCTGGAGCGACGCACTTCCGCGCTGTGAGCATGGTGTGCTGGTAACAAAAAGGGCAGCCATTGGCTGCCCTTTGTTTATCGGTTTGTCCCGTCCTGAATAAGGTTTACACCTCCCATCCCGAATTTCCGGAGAGTCAGATGGAGCAAGGTGTAAAGCGCACACAGCGTGATTATTCACTGTCT